>NZ_JBBEYH010000003.1:0-530434 GCF_050172695.1 Shinella sp. G-2
GCCTCGCCCGAGCCGGTGAAGAGCACCGGTACGTCGTCCTTCACCGCACCCTGTTGAAGCAGCTGGGCGAACTGGCGGGCTTCTGGCGTGTCCGCCCCCATGACGATCCGCGAGGGATGCAGGTTGTCGTAGAGCGCCTTGCCCTCGCGCAGGAATTCCGGGGAAAAGACGATCCGCTCGTCCTTGCGCGCCTCGCGCAGCCAAGCCGTATAGCCGACGGGGATGGTGGACTTGATGACGATCGTGGCCCTGGCATTGACCTGCCGTACGTCCTCGATCACCGCCTCCACGCTGCTCGTGTCGAAGTGGTTGTAATCCGGATCGTAATTGGTCGGCGTCGCCACGATGACGAAGTCGGCTTCCGCGAAAGCCTCCGTCTTGTCCGTCGTCGCTCGCAGATGCAGCGGCTTCGTGCGCAGATAGTCCTCGATCTCCGCATCCGCGATGGGCGAGACGCCGGCGTTCAGCGCCTCGACGCGCTCTTTTGCAATGTCATAGGCAGTCACGTCATTGTGCTGAGCGAGCAGAACAGCATTGGAAAGCCCGACATAGCCGATGCCAGCGACTGCCAATTTCATCCTGAGCAGGCTCCCATTTGTCTCCGCTCTCGGAGTGCCTTCAATCAAAGCCGTTCAGTTGCGACCCATTCAACAAGACCCATACAAACCACGCGCTCAGCGCACCGGGCCGGATTGCGACAGCCACGGGGTTACTTGGCAGCCAAATGCCAATGCCTCCGAAACTGATGTTAGCCAAACCGATGGCTGGTCCAGTCCTCAAGCCGCTGGTCGAGGTCCTGCAACTGCTGTTCGGAAAGGGTCTGTCGGATCTGCCTTAGCTTGTCGAGCGCTTCGTCACGCCCTTCGCGTGAGGCGAGCGTATAGAACATCGCAGCTTCGACTGGGTCAGCTTCCACGCCACTGCCACCGGAGTAGATTTCGCCGAGATTCATATAGGCGGCGACGGCGCCCAACCGTGCCGCACGCAGGAAGAGATCCCTTGCGACGATGTTGTCACGTTCGACACCGACACCCTTCACATAGAGATTGGCGAGATTGACCATGGAGTTACGGTCGCCAAGATTGACACCTTTCTCGAAGTACTCCAGGGCCTTGTCGATGTTTTTCCCAACGCCTTGGCCGTTTAGATAAAGAAGGCCAATCTTGTCGGCAGCCGTGCCCCAGTTCTGCTCGGAGGCTTTCAAAAGCCACTTCATTGCCTGCTTATAATTCTTCTCGACGCCCTGTCCCTGCATGTACATGACGCCGACATTGCTCTGATCCTCCACATGGCCTCGTTCTGCCGCATAGAGGAAAAGCTCAAACGCCTTCTTCTGATCTTTCTCGACGCCGAGCCCCTTCCGGTACAGGTTGCCCATGTTGTGATATCCGGCAAGGCTTCCGGCGCGCATGGCGATTTCGTTCAGGCCGTATGCCTCCTTTCCAAGCCCCGCCTTATCGAGGGCACGGGCAAGCAATGTCTTGAAGCGCACGACATCCGGTTCTTGGTTGACGGCCGCCTCGCATGCTGGGATGGCGACGGAAGGGTCAAGGTTGGCATATTCGACACTCGGTCCGACGCGTTCCGGGTCAGACGGATGCGCAGCAGCAAGATCGCACGGTGTCGCGCGGATGATAGCGCGCTCACCGGGCCGCGGCTGCAGCACGATGTCCGTGACCAAAGAAGAGTTTTCCCACGGAATCTGTCGACCTTGCGTCTGTTCGACGACCTTGACGCGAGCACGCTTGAAAATGGTCTCCAGCGACTGGCCCGGCTCGCGAATGGTTTCTGCGAGCGCAGCTGTATACGGACTATTTTTGCCGTCCCCATCTTGTGCGACGGCACCGGGGGACGTGGAAAACGCGATCAATGTGCCGGCCCGGTTGCTTACGATACGGGCCAGCCCGCGCGACGCCGCCCCGCCAATAGATCGCGTCTTCGCCTGCCCACCCCAAAAAGGATTGTCCCGGCAGGCATCCAGGATGAAGACAAGAGCGCCGGCGGAGGTCGCCTCGAGTTGCTTCACGAGATCATTGGCGGCGATTGACATCCAGGGAAGGTCCTCGGATTCCTTGATCTCCGCATCGACCGGCACGAGGTAGTTCTCGTCGTTGGCCTGCATGCCGTGGCCGGCGAAGTAGACCATTGCGATCGTACCCGGCTCGATGGCGCGCCGGAAATCGACGATCGCCTTGCCCATGTCAGCTTTGCTTCCATTCTTCAGCAAAGTGACCTTGAAACCGACCGCCTCCAGCGACTGAGCCATCAGATCGGCGTCAGCAACTGCGTTTTTGAGGGCGGCAAGATGCGCATATTTCTGATTGCCAATGACCAGCGCTATCTTGTGCGTTTCCTCCGCGTCTTCCGCATGGGCAACGCCGGCGCACATCAGAAGGAAGAAAAGCGCGCTCAGAAAGGTGAAATACTGCCTCATATCCGCCTCAGGAAGGTTTCACGCGTTCCTTGCGCGGCCGTGCAACGTTAATAGTCGCTTCTCAAGCCGCTACGGTGAGGCTTTACACCCCTTTCGGCGGCTTTTACGCAACGGCCTTGCACCATGCGACTTCCCGACTTGCATATTTCCGGTCGGCCGGATGTTGAGGTCTCGCAACCGCTAAGAAGAGCGGCCGAAGAAACGAGCGCGGCAAAAGCGGAAAATTTGGCAAAAAGAAAAGTCTTCATCCTACCACCACAAAAGCGCATGAATGGCATCCGGCAAACAGCGCTGCCGACAAGAAAGCACGAGTATAGTGAGCAGGATGACTTCGCCTGTCAAGCGTATGCAGTGGACTCGGTGTATTTTTGACGCCAAACTTGGGTCGTCTCGACTGGCCCTCTTTTCAAAATGCCAATGTCAATGAGAAACTACCCCGCTACACCCAGTCTCGCAGGCCATGAGGGGGCAAATGCTTTTCGTCGCCGGCGACGGCATCCAGACCCTGCGCCAGCGCGTGGCGCTCAATGCTGATGCCGCGCAGCAGGCAAAAACAATTGTCGCGCAGGCAGAAACGTTGCTGACCGAGGAAGTCATCGTACCGCTTTTCGATGCAACACGACCCATCTTGCTGACGACGGCACGTCGACTTGCAGATCGCGTGCATGTCCTTGGAGTAGCCTGGTTTCTGACCGGGCAACCACGTTTTCGTGTCCGCCTAGCGAAGGAGGCTCTGGCGGCGAGCGACTTCGAGCATTGGAACCGGACGCATTTCCTGGATGTCGCCGAAATGGCCGCGGCTGTCTCACTTGCCTATGAGTGGGCACAGCCAATCCTGTCGGCGGTGGAGAAGGGGCGCATTGAGGCAGCGATCCATCTGCACGCCCTGAAGCCGGGCCTCTCCTCGTTGAGGTCGAAGACCGAATGGACCAGACGCGCCAACAACTGGAACCTGGTATGCTGCGGCGGTCTGGTTCTGGCCGCGCTCGCCCTTTCAAAAAGTTACGCCGCGGAAGCGCAGGAACTGCTCGATCGCGCGATTGATGCAATCAAGCTGGGCCTTGCCAGTTATGGCACCGAAGGCGGCTGGGACGAGGGCGTCAGCTATTGGGAATACGGCACCCGCATCGCAGTTCTTGCGCTCGCCGCCTTGGAAGAGCGCTCCCCGGAGCATATGAAAACGCTCGATATATCCGGTCTTCTGGCCAGCTGGCGCTTCGGGCGCGCCATGACGACACCAGCGGGGCGTAGCGTCAACATCGGCGATAGCGAGTTGAGGACACGCAGACTGCCAGTCTACGGCTGGCTTGTCGCCCATGGTGGCGGAGCAGAAACAGGGCAGTGGCAGAATGAGGCGCCTGGCACGCCACATCCTTTCGATCTCCTATGGCCTGGAACGGGCGCGGGGAAACGTTGGGAAGCACCTGCAACGGAGATTTTCAACGAGGCAGGATACGCAGCGCTTCGTTCCGGGCCGTCGGGTTACCTAGCCGTGAGGGCAGGAAGGAACCGAAGCAATCATGCCCATCTCGACCTCGGCAGCTTCGTGTACGAGAACGATGGCGCGATTTTGGTGGCTGATCCCGGACGCGGCGACTATTCCGCACCCGGATATTTCCGGGAGGGTGAGCGTGAAACTCATCCGAATGTCGGAACTGCCGTACACAGCACCATCCGCTTCGATGGTCGCAACCAGTCACTCGACGCTCAGGCTCGGTTTATCGCATACGACAGCGTCGCCAGCAGTGCCCGGGTTGCCGTCGCCATTGATGACCCAGCCGCGCCTTGCCTGCATTTCAGAGCGTTCGTGCTTGAGGACAGCTGCCTCGCTGTCGTGGATCGAATCGTCCCGCGCCTCGGTGGCTCATGCACGGCATTCTGGACAATGACGACCGCCGCCAACGTCGAATGCCAGCACGATGGAGTCCATCTCATGAGTGAGGCGGGGAACTACGAGCTCTTGTGGGACGGCGAGGGTAATGTGTCCGCCTTCAGCGTGCACGGACCTGTTGCATCGATCGACCACGGAAACGACGTTCTGATGACATTGGAGCGGCAAATTCCCATCGAAGGGGAAAGCTGGATCCTGGCGACTCTTTCTCGGACGGATGCGTACAGTGACCGGAGGAGCCAATCCGTGGCGGAACATTGCCGTAGATGGCTTGCGCAGGTTTCCGATCCCGTGTTGACTTGAGAACGTTCCCGCTGCGATCAAAAAGAAAGCTGCATGCATGGAGCTGTTAAAAAAAATCGCCATATGGACCAAGAGGAGAAAGGCGGAGGACCCGGAGCCAAGCCTTTATCTGTACAAGGATGACACACAAAAACGGCGCGTTATTTTCATAACCTTGCTTGATGTCGGCAGCGAGGGGATCGTCGAGATTATCGAGCGGACATCCCAAAAATTCCAGAACACCTACCGCATCGTCTATGTCACCGACAGTGTCGATTTCCTGGTCTTCCGCGAACGCCACGCCACATTCGAATATATCCCGTCACTTTCCGAACAGAAGGCGCATGCGGGCACGCTGGACTGGCCAGGGTACCTGAAGGCACGCTGGGAGCTTCTGCTGACCAAGTGGCAGCCCGAACAAATTCTCGCATACGGCCTGAATGTCGACCGCTTCATTGCGAATGCTGCGCGTTTGGGGTCGGCCGATGCCCGTTAAAGGTACAGCCTCGCATTTCGATATCATTTTTGTGGCGGATCCACGCTTCGAGGGAGGCACCTCGACCGCGCTTGCTGTGGAAATCAGGGCGGCGGCACGCGCGGGGTTCCGGTGTGCGTTGCTATGTGTGAAGGGACCTATCATTCGGCATACGTTCCCGGTCCACGCTCAGTTGCGCGCGCATCTCGATGAATGGCTAGTGGAGCGCCTCGACCCCGTGCAGCCTGCGACATGCGATCTTGCGCTGGTGCATCATCCCAGCATTCTCGAGAACTATATGACGCCCCGCCCGCGTATCGATGCGTCGCAAGTTATCGTGGTCCTTCACCATCCGGTCTTCGACCGGACGGGCAAGAGGCAGTACGACTTGGGAAGGGTGGCGCGGCATTGCGAGATGGCTTTCGGCCGAGCTGCACGTTTCGCCGCTGTCAGCGACGTCGTGCGCCAAAGCCTGCCTTTGGTGCTGCCGGAGGGGAGCAATCTGCTGGCGGATGACTGGGTCAATCTCATCGATCTCGACGAATGGCCGGCCCGACCTCCATCAGAACTCCGCCGGCCGTTGACGATCGGACGGCACTCGAGGCCGGATATTCAGAAGTGGCCTGATACCCTTCACACCGCAACCCAAGCATACCCGACAGAGGCGCAGGCCTTTTCGGTCCGCGTCCTCGGCGGCGGTGATTACCTCACAGACAAGTACGGTCCACTCCCGGCCAACTGGATCATCCAGCCCTTTTCCTTTGAGGGCGTCCAACAGTTCCTCTCGACCCTCGATTTCTACGTCTACTTCCACAGCAACGCATGGTCAGAAGCCTTTGGCCGCACCATTCTGGAGGCGCTTGCCACCGGACTTGTCTGCATCTTGCCACGTCATTTCGAGCCACTGTTCGGGGAGGCGGCCTTGTATTGTACGCCCCGGGAGGTGCGCGAGCTCATCGAGGCTCTGGCCGCCGATCCGGAGCGCTATCGAGAGCAGGCCGACAAGGCGCGGCGTTTCGCCGAAGACAGGCACAGCGACCGTCTTTATTCCAGCCGGATCGAGGCGTTGCGCGGTCAGATGGAAAAGAACCACGACGAAGTTGCTTTCGTCGCCGCGCCACTTCCCCGCCGCACCTGTCTTTTCGCCTCGTCAAACGGCATCGGCATGGGACATCTCGTGCAGCAAATGGCCATAGCCGACCGCTTGCCACGGTCATTGACGCCCGTGTTCGCGACGATGTCCTACGCAATGAGGATCGCGGTCGGTGCCGGTTACCAGTGCCACCATTTCGGGCATCACGGCGCCTATGGCGCCGATCCGGGACAATGGAATCGAGTTCTTGCCGAAGAGCTCTTCGATCTTGTTTCGCATCTGCGGCCATCGATCTTCGCCTACGATGCAACCGCGCTGTTCGATGGTGTCGTGGACATGTTGGCGACCTTTCCTCAGATGTATTCGATCTGGGTCAGACGACCCATGTGGGCGGAAGAGCACCAGTCTTTTCTGGAACATGCACATCTTTTCGACGCGATCATCGAGCCTGGAGAGCTCGCCGACGATTTTGACCATGGTCCTACCAAGCGGGCTCGCGAACGTGTTCTGGTCGTCCCGCCAGTGCTGCATTTAGGCCCATCCGAACGCCTTGGAAAGATCGCGGCCCGAAGATTTCTAAACCTGCCGGAGGATGCGACGGTGGTTGCGGTCCAACTTGGTTCGGGCGCCAATTTCGACATGCGCGAAGTCCGGCAGACAGTGATCGAGAGCCTATTGGAAACCCCGGATACGATCGTGCTCGAATTCCGGTCCCCCATTGGGGCTTCTTCGGAACCTGCGATCCCGCAACATCCACGACATCGAATCGAAGCGGCCTTTCCCACATTCCGCTATAGTCTCGCCTTCGATGCCGCGGTTTCTGCAGCCGGATACAACGCCTTTCACGAGCATGTCATTGGATGTATTCCCACGCTGTTCGTGCCGAACGAGGCGGAGCAGATGGATCTCCAGGTGCAGAGGGCACGGTGGGCGGAAATCTGCGGTTACGGCTGGCTCATGCGCCGCGACAGGGATTTGCCGCATGCTCGTGCAACGATCGAGAGGCTCCTGGACCCGGCAGAGCGAAGGCGTGTGGCGGAACGCTGCGGTGGCATCCGTTGGCGAAACGGCGCGGAGGAGATCGCTCGCTTCATCGAGGATAATGCCCGACTTGTTCGCTCGGACCGTGACGCGACAAAACCATGGTGCTGATGCCTTGACCGGTCCTGCTGCTGCCGTTCGCCAACAAAATGTCCTTTTCGTCTCGTCGAACGGGATAGGCCTTGGTCATTTGTCACGCCAGCTCGCCGTCGCTCGCCGCCTCGCGGCAGGCCAGACGGCGGTGTTCCATACGCTCTCTTATGCTGCGGGAGAAGTGTCCAGAAGCGGCTACCTCTATTTCGGAACGCAGCACCATCGCGCGACCGGCATGGAGCAGGAAATCTGGAACAAGGCGCTCGGCGAAGACTATTGCGGCCTGATCGAAGCGCTTCGCCCCAAAGCCTTTGTGCATGATGCGACGGTCGTCTTCGGCGGAACCGTGGAGGCGCTGCTACGCAATCCCGACATGGCATCGATCTGGATCCGGCGACCGATGTGGCGCGCGGCCCATGAGCGTTTTCTTCAGCATTCCGGCCTGTTCAAGATGATCATCGAGCCGGGTGAACTTGCCGGCCAGCTTGATGACGGACCAACATCATCGCGGCGTGGCGAGGCCCTTTGCGTGCCCCCGGTTCTTCACACCGATCCATCGGAAAGGCTAAGTCGGCAAGAGGCGCGCCGAGTACTCGGTCTACCCGAAACTGGGATGATCATATGCCTGCAGCTTCCTGAACACACCGATCCCCACATACAAGCCATTCGTGCCGATATTCTTGATCGACTGTTGGCAAAGCCGGACGTGATTGTCGTTGAACTGAAATCTCCGCTTACGGCAGGGAACGGCATGCCAGTAGATCCGCGGGTGCGCGCTTTGCACCTATACCCGGCGTTTCGGTACAGCCTCGCCTGGGACGCCGCCGTGGCTGCCGCAGGTTACAATTCCTTCCATGAAAATGTCCTCGGTGCGGTGCCGACGCTATTTGTGCCGAATGAAGGCGATGAGATGGACCGACAGGAACTGCGGGCGCAATGGGCGGATTGGCAAGGGTGCGGCATCATGCTTCGGCGGCAAGACGCGAAGAACCTCGACGGCCCCGTGGAACGGCTCCTCGACACCAACGAACGAGATCGCATTGCAAGCCGTTGTCATACCATCGGATGGACGAACGGAGCCGCGGCAATCGCCCGTCAAGTCGATGAGCTCGCCCCAGTTCGGTGACCTACCCACAATAGGAGCTGCGACAAGCTGCCGATCACGATTTCAGTAAAACGTTACGGCACCCCCCGCCTTCGCTGCTCGCTGCTAGGCTCAGGGCTCGTTGATCAGGGCCAGAAGATAGTGGTTGCAGCGAGAGCGGTGCTGGAGAGGAAGGTTGTTAGGCTCGCGGGTAGGAACTCTTATCAACTGTATGTTCAACACCTCTCGGACTTCGTTGTGGCCATCCTCGGCTGCAAGCGGCTCAAGGGCGCATAAAGTCTCGTAATTCAGTTGTCGTTCGCCGCGGCGTTGTGAGATCTGATCGTATGATCACGTGGGGCGAACCGACGCGTCTGAAACGGGCAGGGGGCATTGGCGACTTCCACAGGAGTGTCAATGATCACACGCAAGACCGAACCCGTAGTTCCGCAGACCGGCTCGATCTCGCCATTCCACCGACCGGGAAATCTGCAGGGTGTTGAGGCTCATATCCTCTCAACACCACGCTGGCGTCCCGTCATTTTTGTTTTCTCGGCACGATCATTGGTGTTCCAGAAATAGGATCATCAATGACGATGCAAGCCAGGCCAAAGACGGTTTGCACAAGCCGTTCGGTCACGATGTCCTTTGGTCTGCCTTCGGCAACGATGCTGCCGTTCTTCATGGCAATGAGATTGGAGGCATAGCGGCAGGCCTGGTTGAGATCGTGCAGGACCGCTACGATCGTTCGGCCGCTGGCATTGAGATCGGCGAGAAGCTCCAGCATCTCGATCTGGTGAGCAATGTCGAGAAACGTGGTGGGTTCATCGAGCAGCAGGAGTGGCGTCTCCTGGGCAAGCACCATCGCGATCCATGCCCGCTGGCGTTGGCCGCCTGAAAGTTCGGATACGAGGCGGGCGGACAGGTCCGTAACGTTGGCCGCCTCCATTGCCGCGCTGACGGCGGCCTCGTCTGGTTTCGACCATTGCTTGAGAAACGATTGATGCGGATAGCGTCCCCGCGCGACGAGATCGGCAACGGTGATGCCGTCAGGGGCATTCGCGCCCTGCGGCAACAGACCGAGCCGCCGGGCGACGTCTTTCGCCCGCCGCTCCGCGATGGCCTCGTCGTCCAGGACGATCGTGCCGGCCGAAGGCCTGATCAGCCGCGCCAACGCCTTCAGCAGTGTGGATTTGCCGCAGGCATTCGGCCCGACGATCACGGTGAAGGAACCATCGGGAATGGCAACCGAGAGGTTCTGCGAGATCGTGCGATCGTCATAGCGCAATGTCAGATCGCAGCCATGGAGACGGTCGGCGCCGGTTTTGGGTCGTTTTCCCGTGTCGTTGCCGGTCATCGGCGGCCCTCCCTTACGATGAGCCAGAGGAAATAGAGGCCGCCGATGCTGACGGTCATGATGCCGACCGGCAGCTGTGTAGCGAAGGCGTGCTGGGCCGCCCAGTCGGCACAAAGCAGAAGCAGGCTCCCGGTGAGGGCTGCAGGCATGAGCGCCACACCGGCCGAGCGGGTCAGACGGCGCGCGATCTGTGGCGCGGCCAGGGCGATGAAGGTGATGGGACCGGCCGAAGCCGTGGTGGTTGCCGTCAGGGCGACACCAAGCGCCATGAGGCAAAGGCGGACACGGTTTGCGGGAACGCCGCTTGCACGTGCCACGTCGTCGCCCATCTCCAACTGGCGCATCGGGCGCGACAGCAGCAATGCCGGCGGAACGATCAGGCAGAGAAGGACGGCGACGGGCAGGAGCTGTTCTGTGCCGAGACCGTTGAGGGAGCCGGCACTCCATGTGACCGCGCTCATGGCCACCTGCAAATCCGCCTTGCGGATCATCCAGGCATTGAACGCGCCGAGCATGGCGGAAATCCCGATGCCGACGATGATCAACCGGAAGCCCTGCACGCCGCGACGCCATGCCAGGAGATAGACGGTGAATGCCGTAAGGATGCCTCCGGCCAAAGCCCCCGCGGCCGTCTCGTAATAGCCGCCGGAAAAGACGAGGATGACGACAAGCGCTCCGCTATGGGAGCCTGCCGTAAAGCCGATAATGTCGGGCGAGCCCAGCGGATTGCGGGTCAGTGACTGGAAGATCGCCCCGCTCATGCCCAGTGCCCCACCCAGGAGCAAAGCAAGAGCCACGCGTGGCAGACGCCATTCCGTGACGATCATCAGGGCCATGGCCTCGCCGTGACCGAGAAGCGCGCCGACCAGATCGGCGACGGACAGGGGATAGCTACCCGTGGCGAGCGACGCGGCGCCGATCGCGATACACAGGATCAGGAGAGCGAAACCGACGGCAAGCGTGCGGCGGCTGACACGACAGGACAGCCGGCCATTAGAGAAACGGACGACCAGGTGCTGGGGGCGACTGTCGGTTTGCGGGCGCCGCGTCATCGTCACAGGCCACTCGCCTTGCTGCG
Source organism: Shinella sp. G-2 (assembly GCF_050172695.1). NCBI lineage: Bacteria > Pseudomonadati > Pseudomonadota > Alphaproteobacteria > Hyphomicrobiales > Rhizobiaceae > Shinella > Shinella sp. G-2. Next base: position 10,829 of record NZ_JBBEYH010000003.1, read on the forward strand.
TCGGGCCATAAGGATCAGAACGGGGGCACCGAGGAAGGCGGTGACGATGCCTGCTTCGATCTCGGCGGAGGGGAGTACCAGCCTGCCGACGATGTCGGCTGCCAAAAGCAGGACCGGAGAAAACACCATGGTCAGCAGGATGATCCAGCGTTGATCGGGGCCGGCAAGCCAGCGTACGGCGTGCGGCACCATCAGGCCGATGAAGCCGATCGGCCCCGCCGCCGCCGTGGCCGCGCCGGCCAGCAACGTGACGGAGACCACCACGAGGATGCGGGTCTTCAATATGTCGGCGCCGAGGGATCGAGCGAAATCCTCTCCCAGCGCCAGTGCATTCAGTGGGCGCGCCACGACGAGGGCCACGACGAGCCCCGTCGCTATGAAGGGCGTAATGGCTGAGACCGCATGCATGTCCCGTCCTGAAACCGAGCCGACGGACCATTGGCGCATCGCCTCGAAAGCCTGTGGATCGAGAAGCGTCACGGCCGAGCCGATGCCGCCGAGCACGGCGGAAAGGGCGACGCCGGAGAGCACGAGCTGCACGGGTGTCGCCCCGTCGCGCCCGGCCGCACCTATCGCATAGACGAGAAGCGTCACCACGATGGCCCCGGCAAGGGCCGCCCAGAGATAGGCGTCGATCGATTGCCAGCCGAGGACGCCCACTGCCAGCGTGACGAAGAATGCGGCACCCGAATTGACGCCGAGGAGCCCCGGATCGGCCAGCGGATTGCGCATCGCCGCCTGGATCAATGCCCCGGAGACGCCGAACGCGGCGCCGCAGAGCACGGCCAGCGTCAGTCTTGGAAGACGGTAATCCCACGCGATGATATGGTCGCGAAGGGTCGGGTCATAGGAGAGGAAGGCTTCGATGGCCGTGAGCGGGTGGATGGCGCGAACCCCGAGGACAAGGCTGCCAAGCCCAAGGCCGATCAGCAGAAGAAGGCCAAGGGCGGCTATCATCAAACGGCCGATGTCGTTGCGCGGCACGACATGTCCGTCTGCCAGGGAGGCCTGCGGCGACCTCATCCGCGCACCTGTCCGGCAATCCAGTAGCCGATAGCGGTAATCCGCTGTTTGGGGATGTCCATGCTCTCCCGAAAATGCCGCCGACTGGCCGCTGCTTGCGTCGCCTCGCCCGCGATCCAGATGTAACCGGATCCTGGCGGCAGGCTGATAGATGCCGCGATGTCGGCGAGCTGTGTCGGCGGTGCCTGCTGGTCGGATTTTTCGTGCCAGGTCAGGGAAACATGGGCCGGCAGCGCGAGCGCCTGTCGATCATCGACATGGGGGATCTCGACATGCACGGCGATGGGGTTTTCCGCGCTCTCCTCTTCGACAATGCGCATTGCGGCGGGCAGGCCTGTCAGGTCGCAAAGGAGGACAATCCAGTCCCGTTCTGCCGGCGGATGATAGCGGGCGCGAGGCTGATAGAAGCGGATCGCGTCGCCGGGTTTTGCCTGCCGTGCCCAGTCGGTCCCGATGCCATCCGTGTGCAGGACGAAATCGACGAGAAGTTCGTGCCTCCGCGAATCCCAGCGACGGATCGTGTAGTAGCGTCCTTTCTCTTCCGCATCCGCGGCCGTGGGAAAGGAAAGCCAGATGAACTCGTCCGGCACGGACGTCGTTTCGAAGGATGCGAGATTGCCCTTGCCGAGCGTCAGGCGTTGCATCGAGCGGCCCAACCGCTCGCTCGACAGGACGACGGCCTCGTAGGGCGGCGTGGATATCATGGTGTTTTCTCCACATGGCGCGCGGCCTCGGCAAGGTGCGCCAGAAAATCGGGCAGGCCGTAAGGGATGGACCGGATGCTGAGCGCCGACGTCGCCCAAATGGCAATCGGATCGTCGAGCGCCACATAGGCGCCCCGTGCCACGGGGCCGAAGCGGCGGAACAAGGGGTCTCTTTCCGCCTCGGCGCGAGCGCCCGGCTGGTACCAGACGATCAGGATATCCGCGTCGAGACTGTCGATCGCTTCGAAGCTGATGGCCGTTGCCCGCTGGCCTGGATTTTGACGGGCGAGGGCCTTGACGCTGTCAGGCATGACGAGGCCAAGTTCCAGCAGGGCTGCGACACGTGGATCCCCGTCGAAATAGATTCCGAGCGATTTGTCCGCGCGGAAAATGGCGCCGAAGATGAAGGTCTTGCCCTTCAGTTCGGGATGCTCGGCGGCCATCCGCTGCAATGCTGTTTCCGTTTTGCCAATGAGAGCCTGCGCCTTCGCACGTTCTCCCAGCGCTTCACCGGTAAGGCGCGTTTGCTCCCGCCAGTCGGCTTTCCATGGGCCGGAACGATAGACGACGGTCGGAGCGATGGACGAGAGGCGTTTCCATTGAAGCATGCCGATCCCCGTGCGGACCGCGAGAATGAGGTCGGGTCTGAGAGCTGCGACGGCTTCGAAATCAAGCTGGCTGTCGTCAAGCAGGACGGGGCGTGGCGCCTGCAGGAGTTCCGGGTTCCAGGGAGGTACACCTTCCTCGAACAATCCATATCGTGCAATGCCGACGGGGCGTCGGCCGAGGCTAAGCACGATGTCGTCGCCATTCCAGCCGAGCGTGACGATGCGCCTGGGTGATTGCTCGATCCGCGTGGTGCCAAGGGCATGTTGCACGTCGACGGGGAAAGCATCGCTTGACGCGGCAGGGTGCGCGAAAGCCACCAGCGCGAAAAGGAAAGCGCGGACTGCACAGCGGAGGAGGGCGAGAACACAATACATCGTTAATCGAACCGTCGCGGCGACGGGCCGGCACTACCGGCCCGCCGCGCGCGCCCTTAGAACTTGTAGCTCAGCGAGAACGAGGCGTTGAACGGTTCGCCGTAGAAGTTGCTGTAGACGTTCGTGCTCGAATAGTACTTCTTGTCGAAGAGGTTGCGGATGTTCAGCACCGCCGATGTCTTCTCGTTGAAGTCGTATTTTGCCATCAGGTCGACGATGAAGAAGCTCTCCTGAATCGAATAGATGGGCTTGGCGAAATTGCCACGGGCGACGAAGCTGCTTTCGCTCTCCCAACGCACGCCGCCGCCGATGGTCAATTTGTCCCAATCGCCTGGCATTCGGTAGGTCGTGAAAAGCTTGGCGGTATGCCGGGGCAGGCCGACATTGAGATTGAAGCCGTCGGGAAGATGCGGGCTGACATAGGCGTAACTGGCCTGGACCTGCCAATCTGGAAGAATTTCGCCCGAGAGGTCGAACTCCACCCCGCGGATGCGCGCGCCGTCGGCCGCCACGTAGGCGTTATCGCCGTTCGGAGCCATGTTGTTGCCATCGAGAACCGCGTAGTTGTTCTGCTTGCTTTGGAAGAGCGAGATTCCGGCGTTCAGGCGATCGTCGAAGAACGCACCTTTGACGCCGACCTCATAGGTATTGCCGGTCACCGGATCGAGCACGGAACCCGTGACGGTCTGGTTCTGTTGCGGCTGGAAGATGCTTGTGTAGCTCGCGTAGACAGAGAGGTTGTCGGTCAGATCGTAGACAACGCCGGCATAGGGAACGATCTTGCCTTTTTCCGACATGTTGTCGGGGTAGGGTCCCCAGGCGATATAGTCGTAGGATGCCTTCTGATCGAACCAGGTCAAGCGGGAACCGAGGATGAGGGAAAGCTCATCCGTTGGCTTGAGACGTGCCGCGCCATAGATCGAGGCCTGACGCTCAAGGAAGCGGCGATCGCCCGTCGAAACCCAGTCCGGCTCCGGCTTGTCGCCGTTCCAGTCGAAGATATCGGGGACCGTGGGATCGTATCCGGGAACGAACCATAGCGGATACATCGTATAGTCGGCCCGGGTGCGGGAGGCGTTGAACCCGAAGACGAGGTCGTGTTCACGGCCCATCAGCTCAAAGGGGCCCGAAATGTTGGCATCTACCGCAAGCTGGGTCTTGGGGATCGGCCATTTGGCAAGCCAGAGCGATGTGCCTGCCCCAGTCACCGGATCTGCCAGGCCGTTGTCGGAGAACCAGCCATAGGTGCGATCGTTGTTGTCGGAGGTCCGGGAAACGGTAATGGATCCCTTCCAGTCGTTTTCGAACTCGTGGTCGAGCGTCGCCGAAATGTTGGTGCGGGTGCGGGTCTGGCGGCTCCAGTTGGTGGCGGAGTTGAACGAGACGGGGAAGTTCGTCGGCGATCCGTCAGCAAAGACACCGGGGAAGCCGAAATAGGAGCAGGCGGTGCAATGCTTGCGCTGGTACTCGCCGCTCAGCGTCATCATCGTGTTGTCGGAAAGATCCATTTCGACGACGCCATACAGCAGCCGGGAATCCTCCTCGAGCCGGTCAATGTAGGAGCGGCTGTCCTGCAAGGCACCAACCAGGCGCGCACGAACGCTGCCATCGGCATTGACCGGTCCGCCGACGTCGACCTCCGTGCGCTTCATGTTCCAGGAGCCGACGGTGCCGTTGATTTCGGACTGGAACGTGTCCGTCGGTTTCTTGCGGTAGAGATTGACGGAGGCCGCCGGATTGCCAGCTCCGCTCATCAGACCCGTCGAACCGCGCACGATCTCGATGCGGTCATAGAGCGCCGTGTCGAGGCTCAGCGCCTTGAAGTCCTTGTGCATGTTGACGCCGTCAACCTGCATGTTGGTGATTTCCATGCTGCGCGCGAAGAGACCCTTCTCGTTGTCGTCGGCCGTCGCCTTTTTCTTGAAGATCACGCCGGGCGCGTTGACCATGGCGTCTTCAACCGAGGTGATGCGCTGGTCGCTTAGGCGCTGGCGCGAGACGACGGCAACCGCCTGAGGTGTCTCGCGGATCGACAGGCCGAGCCCGGTCGCCGTTGCCATCTGCGAGGTCGTGTAGGAGCCGGTACCCTCGGTCGTCCCCTCGCGGCCCGTCACGACGATCGGGTCGAGGCTTGTGCCGCCAGCGGCGGCGGCCCCGTCGCCGCCGGCGCTCGACGGGTCGAAGATCGTCACCGTGTCATTGGCGGTAAAGCGATAGGTCAGCCCGCTGCCGGTGAGAAGCTGCTGGAGGGCGCCTGTGCGTGTATAGGGGCCGCTGATGCCGCTTGCCGATTTCCCAGCGGTCAGCCGCGCCGGATAGGCGATCTTGAGACCGGATGCGCGCGCAAAAGCGGCAAGAGCGCCAGCCAGAGGCTGCGTCGGAATATGGTAGCTGACCGGCTGGAGCCGCGCGCCCTTGTCTTCCTGTGCGCTGGCAGCGGTTGCCGAAACGAGCGGCGCTATGGCCACCGATGCCGCAAGTGCCATCGAAAGCCACGCGGTCTGCCTGTAAATTCTCACTTTTGACCCCCTGTCAGATGCAGCGAGGGACGGTGCCTGGCGGCGGTTGTTTGCCCCTCACTGGCTTAGACAGAGAAGATGAGAGAAATCCTCAACAATTTTCACGCTGAATTTTGGTAATATTTTAACGCATTGAAATAACTGTAAGATAATTCGACATCCGGCGTATCCGGATGGGCAGGCCGCCGGCCAGCGCATCAAGAGAGCGGCCGGGATCGGTCAAATCCAGAACAGCATTGACCTCAAGCGATTTCAACGCTCCGTCGCTGATCAGGATCATGCCGGGATACCAGGCGGAAAGTGCATGGACGACCTCCTGCAGCGGCTTGGCTTCGGCGACATAGACACCGTCCCGCCAAGCGGCCACGACGTCGCGGCTCTGTTTTTGGACGGCGCCGAACATCCCTGCGGGATCGATGACGATGCTCTCGCCTTCCGCAACATCGATCGGTTGTCCGTAGATGCCGGAGCGGTTGGATATGGCCTTGACGCGTACGGCATGCTGCGTGACGGCAACCTCGGTTCCCTTGCCCGGGAGGTCGCGCGCAATATCGAAGGCTGTGCCGAGGGCGGTAACGGAGACATTGTCGATCACGACTTCGAACGGGCGCGCAGCATCGGGCGCCACTTCGAAATAGGCCTGCCCTTCCAGCAAGAGAACACGGCGCTGGCCGGCGGTGAAGGCGATGTCGATCGCCGAGCGCGCGTTGAGACTGACTTTCGAGCCATCGGCAAGCGTGATGGAGCGCGCGCGTGCCGTATCGGACGTGTAGTCGGCCGTCAGGCGAAGGAGTGTGCCGTTGCCCCAAAGCACGCCGCCCGTCGCACCGAGCGCGCCAAGACAGAGCACGCCACCGAGAAGACCGCGCCTGGACAGACCCGGTGCCGGGCGGCCGGGTGCAATCAGGCCGTTTCGGCCGTCGACATGCAGACCGGACATATCGGCCCAGAGCGCTTCGGCCTCCAAGGCCGCCCGTTCGTGCAAGATGTTTTCCGCCCGCCACGCAGCATAGGCTTGCCGTTCCGTAACGCCGGCTGTTCCCGAATGCAGGCGCACAACCCAGCGCAGCGCCTCCTCGGCGAGCGCATCCGATAGGGATGTCGACGGTTCATTGGCATTCATCGCGGTTTCGCCTGGAATGGTTCAGCTAAAGATATAGACCGTGCCTACGAGAGGAATCCGCAAGGCAGCCGGCAGATTTCAGGACTGGTCATTGGTGAGCATCAGGCTGCGGCAGTGAAGCAGGGCGCGGACCATGTGCTTTTCGACCATGCTGACCGAGATGCCGAGGCGCTTGGCGATCTCCGGATGAGAATAGCCCTCCAGCTTGTTCATGATGAAGGCCTCGCGGCACGCCTGCGGCAATTCATTGAGATAGACCGCAATCCGGGCAAGCTGGCGGCGGTGCTCATAGGTGACGACAGTGGCATCGGCGAGGTCGGCGTCCGTCAGGGTCTCGAAGTCGACCCGACGAGACCATTCCCGCTGTCGGCGAAGCGTGAAGTCGATTGCGGCATTGCGGGTGGCTGCAAAGAGATACGTCTTGGGATGCTCGATGGGCGCCGCATTCTCCCGGGCGGACATCCGCAGCCAGGCATTCTGCACGACCTCTTCACCACCATCCCTGTCTCCCACGAGACGGGCGGCGAACTGGACGGCATCGCGATTGTGACGCCGAAAGAGATCCGCGAGCCAGAGATTGAATGCACGTACCATCATTTCGCTCAGAGCCGCGCCGTCGATGTGCGCTCCATCCGCAGCAGGGGCGCTGCTCGCGCACAGAATAAAACTTTCGGAGAAAAATCAAGTTTATTCGCCTGAAATGTCGAAGTCTCATCGGGCACGCACTTTTCGTCAAAGGTGCTGAGGTCGTCAGCCCGCCTCGAGTAAATTCTTAACTTGACAAACCTAGTCATCATTTTATGGGTGCGCTCACTCAGCGGCGCGGAGGACAAGACGTTTCCGTCTTTCTTGCGTCTAGAAAAATGGAACGAAGACGGGGCAAGCAATGTCGTTTTTCGTCTCAACAGATAGCCCTGTTCCTGAAGGTTGCCTCCCTGATGCTTAATGTCGTGAAGCGTTTTGCCGCCTATTATCGTCCGCATCGCGGTCTGTTCGCGCTGGATTTTTCTTCCGCGGTCGTGGCGGGGCTTCTGGAACTTGCGTTCCCGGTTGCTGTGACGCTGTTCATCGACCGCCTGTTGCCGACGGGCCAGCTCGACCTGATCGCGCTTGCCGCCGTTGGCCTGCTTCTCATCTACCTCGTCAATGCCGCGCTCCAGGCCATCGTTACCTATTGGGGGCACATGCTCGGCGTGCGCATGGAGGCCGAGATGCGCCGCAAGGCCTTCGACCACCTGCAAAAACTCTCCTTCGGCTTCTTCGACAACCAGAAGACCGGCCACCTTGTGGCAAGACTTACCAAGGATCTCGAGGAGATCGGCGAGGTCGCCCACCATGGGCCGGAGGATCTGTTCATCGCCATCATGACGCTGATCGGCGCCTTCCTCCTGATGCTCTGGGTGCATGTGCCGCTGGCGCTGATCACCGCCGTCATCGTGCCGTTGACGGCATGGGTGACCACTCACTACGGCGCGCGCATGACCTCTACCTGGCACGCGCTCTATAGCCGCGTCGGAGATTTCAACGCCCGTATTGAGGAAAATGTCGGCGGCATCCGTGTCGTCCAGGCCTTCGCCAACGAAGACCACGAGCGCAAGCTTTTCGCCGAGAGCAACAGCAACTACCTCACGACCAAGATGCAGGCCTACAAGGTGATGGCGGCATCTGCGTCGCTGTCCTATCTATCCATGCGCTTCGTGCAGGTCGTGGTAATGCTGGCGGGCGCGTGGTTCGTCGTGCGTGGCGAGCTGTCGGCCGGCGGCTTCGTCGGTTTCCTGCTGCTCGTCAATGTCTTTTTCCGGCCGATCGACAAGATCAACTCGATCATCGAGACCTATCCGAAAGGCATTGCCGGCTTCACGCGCTATACGCAGTTCCTTGATACAGAGCCGGATATCCGAGACCGTACGAATGCGAAGGACGTATCGCGCCTCGCCGGCGATATCGAATACCGCGGCGTCAGCTTCGGCTATAGCGCGGACAAGGCGGTGTTCGAAGGACTGGACGTCTCGATCAAGGCAGGGGAGACGATCGCCTTCGTCGGTCCCTCGGGCGCAGGCAAGACGACGATCTGCTCGCTTCTGCCGCGTTTCTATGAGATCGCCTCGGGCCGGATCGCCATCGACGGCGTCGACATCAGGGACATGACCCTACGGTCGCTGCGTTCAAACATCGGCATTGTGCAGCAGGATGTCTTCCTTTTCGCCGGGACGATCCGTGAGAACATCGCTTATGGCCGTCTCGATGCGACGGAGGCCGAGATTCGCGACGCGGCGCGGCGCGCGCGCCTTGATGATGTAATCGCGAACCTGCCCGATGGCCTCGACACGGTCATCGGTGAGCGTGGGGTGAAGCTTTCGGGTGGCCAGAAGCAGCGCCTCGCCATTGCCCGTATCTTTCTGAAGAATCCTCCGATCCTGATACTCGACGAGGCGACCTCGGCACTGGACACGGAAACGGAGCGGGCAATCCAGCAGTCGCTGGCCGAGCTTTCGGCCGGGCGCACGACGCTGATTATCGCCCACCGTCTCGCCACCATCGCCAATGCAGACAGGATCCTCGTCGTCGATCAGGGCTGCATCGTCGAGAGCGGAAATCATGCCGATCTCATCGCCCGCAAGAACGGCCGCTATCGGGGTCTCCACCTGCAGGCGGCAGGTTAAGACCCTCTCTCCTTGCCCGGAGAGAGGCGAACCAGTCAACGGGCATCCGCTGGAGAACTCCGTGCGACAGGCGCTATAGCTTGATGTCGTAGGTCACCCAGTTCGTCTTGCTGGCCACGCGGTCATAGACGCCGCGACCCCGGTAATTGTTGTCCGCCGTGATCCACCGGACAACGGACCAGCCGTTTTCAGCCGCAACGTTGCGCACTGCGTCGATCAGGGCGTCTGCAATGCCAAATCCACGAGCGTCAGGAGAGACGAAAAGGTCGTCGAGGAAACAGCCGGTCGTCGCTGAAAGCGGGCGAGCGAAGGGCCGGAAGTGGGTAAGCCCGAGCATGGTCCCGCGAGGGTCGACGGCCACAAGCCCCCGGGATTCTTTTGCCGCGTCGAGTAGCCAGGACCAAACGGTATTCCGCATTTCAGGCGTCTGGGCCACTTTGTAAAAGTCGGCGTAGCCCTGGTAGAGGATGTCCCACTGCGATCGGTCACCTGCGTTTATCGGGCGAATGGAAAAGCTGGTCACGGTCAAAGCCTCCTACGAAATCACTGAGTCGCCGACGCGACTTTTTTGCCATCCCCCCCAAGGCGGAGAAGGGCAGGCACCAGTTCGGCAACAGCGCGAGACAGAACGACGGCGAGAAACCGATGATTCCCAATATGCACGATCAGCCAGTCGCCAAGCATGGGAAAAAGCAAAAAAACCGACAAATATGCAATGACGACCAAGGGGAGCGCCGCCGAGCGAAGCGTTGGCGGCGCATCATTCATCGCCTGCGTCTGAATGGTCGAATAGACCAGCCAGTAGTCGAGACCGAGCCTGATCGCCGAACTCGAAGACGCGGCGTCGTGCGGGCGCTGCTGTGAAGAACACGTCCCACAATGCATCCTCTTCCCGACGACCAAGGCTCAAGGATGCGCCATCACGCTCCGGGACCACACAACTAGTCGTCGGTTTCGAGATCGTAGACGAGGATGCCGGCGATGCCACCCTCCGCGGCGGCGACAAGCCGCGCGCCCGTCTGCTTGTGCTGCGGGTCTTCCAGATAGGCATCGCGGGAAAAGCTGTCGGCGAAGTCGACGATGAAGCCGTCGCTGAAGCCCTTGTCCATGCCCTCTTCCGGGCTGACATTGGTGCCGATATGCACGGCGACCATGCCCGGCAGGCGGTCCTTCAGGGCGTCGATCTCGTTGAAGAGTTCGCTCTTGTAGGCGACGGAAATGGTCGGCTTGAAGCGGATGAAGACGCAGTGGCGGATCATGGCAGTCTCCTAGCGGATGTTGGCGCGGGCGCGCGGGCGGATGTCGTTGCGCTCGTACTGGAAGACCTGGGCCGGCAGCGCCGGCAGGCCGCGGATGATGTCGGCGCCCTTCTCGCCCACCATGATGGTCGGCGCATTGGTGTTGCAGGAGGGAACGCGCGGCATGACGGAACTGTCGCAGACGCGCAAGCCGTCAAGCCCGTGCACCTTCAGATCCAGCCCGACGACGGCATCCGTTCCCGTGCCCATCTTGCAGGTGCCGACAGGGTGATGGTCGGTCTTGGCATTGGCGCAGCCGTAGTCGAAGAGTTCCTCGTCGCTCATGACCTTCGGCCCCGGCAGGCGCTCGGCCATGACATAGGGTTTCAATGCCGCCTGCTGCATGATCTCGCGGGCGATCTTCAGGCCCTCGATCGACATTTTCCGGTCATGCGGGTCTTCCCAGTAGTTCGGGTCGATCAGCGGCGCGGCCGCGGGATCGGCGGAGGAAAGCCGCACCGTTCCCTTCGAGCGCGGATGCAGATAGGCCGAATTCAGCGTCACGCCGGCATTCTTCAGCTTCTCCACGCCCGCCTCGATGCCCGAGCCGAGGCCGAGGTGGAACTGGATGTCCGGTGAGCGGGCCTCAGGATCGGCATACCAGAAACCACCGGTCTCGAAGAGCGAGGACGCGACGGGACCGGAGCGGAAGAGCACATATTGCAGGCCGGCCCAGAGCGTACGGTGCAGCTTCGCCACACCATCGTAGGTGTGGTCGCCGGTGCATTCCGAAATGACGAAGAGGTCGAGATGGTCCTGCATGTTCGAGCCGACGCCCGGCAGGTCGTGCTTCACGGCGACTCCCACCGATCTCAGGTGATCGGCCGGGCCGATGCCGGATTGCTGCAGCAGCTTCGGCGAGCCGATGGCGCCGGAGGAGACGAGCACCTCGCGCTCCGCCCGGATCGTCTCGATGCCACGGCTCGTCACCACCTCGACGCCGACGGCGCGCGTGCCTTCCAGCACGATACGGGCAACGCGGGCGCCGGTGCGGATGGTGAGGTTCTTCCGCTCCTTGATCGGCGAGAGGTAGGAAAGCGAGGCGGAGGAGCGGCGGCGATTGCGCTGCGTAAGCTGGTAGAAGCCGACACCCGCCTGCTGGCGGCCGTTGAAGTCGTGGTTGTAGGGAATGCCGAGTTCCTGGCCGGCGCGGATATAGGCGTCGCAGATCGGCAGCGCCGAGACCGGCATGGATACACCGAGCGGCCCGCCATAGGCGTGATAGTCGTCGGCGAAACGCTGGTTGTCCTCGGCGCGCTTGAAGTAGGGCAGAATCTCGCGGTAGCTCCAGCCCTCGCAGCCGTCTTCGCTGGCCCAGAGGTCGTAGTCGGCAGCATTGCCCCGCGTATAGAGCTGCGCGTTGATGGAGGAACCGCCGCCGATGACCTTGGCCTGCGTGTAGCGCAGCACGCGCCCCTTCATGTGCTTCTGCGGCACGGTCTCCCAGCCCCAGCTCGCCACACCCTTGGTCATCTTGGCGAAGCCCGCCGGCATGTGGAACAGCGGGTTCCAGTCTCCGCCGCCAGCCTCCAGCAGCAGCACGCGCACGGTGGGGTCTTCCGAAAGCCGGTTCGCCAGCACGCAGCCGGCCGGTCCCGCGCCGGTGATGATGTAGTCGTAGGTCATGCTCTGTCCTCAGATGTTCCGGTGCCGTGGCCGGAGGGCTTGCCCCTCATCGCCTGCCGGCACCTCCTCCCCGCGGGGAGACGAAAATTTTCCGCGGCCTCTCGCCTTTCCTACGCCGCTGAAGAGGGAAGGCGGGGTGAGGCGCAACCCGTCAAAGCCGTCCGATGGCAAGGCCCCCGTCGAGATTAATCACCGAGCCCGTCGCGAAGGCGAACTTGCCGGTCGCCAGCGCCGCCGCGGCATTGCCGATGTCGCCCGGCTCGCCCCAGCGCTTCATCGGAACGAGGCCGCTTTCGATCAGCGTGTCGTATTTCGCGGAAACGCCGGCGGTCATTTCGGAGCGGATGATGCCGGGGCGGATTTCGAAGACGGAAATGCCGGTGTCCGCGAGCCGCAGCGCCAGCCCCTGGCTGAAGGCGGCAAGGCCTGCCTTGGTCATGCAGTAGTCGAGCCGTTCCGGTGAGGTGAGGCCGGCCGAGATGGAGGTGATGTTGATCACCGAGCGCGGTCCGGGAGCCTGCCCCAAGTGCAGCATGGTCTTCAGCACGGCCTGGGTGAAGAACACGGTGCCGCGCAGATTGGTGGCGACGATCGTGTCGAAATTTTCCGGTGCGAGATCGAGGAAATCTCCGCGCACGACGGAGGCGATACCGGCATTGTTGACGAGGCAGGCAATGGCGCCGAGCCCGTCCTCGATGGCTGCCACGGTCGCGGCATGGCCGGCGACGTCGGCAAGATCGGCCTTGAGGTAGAGTGCACGTGCGCCGTGCACCACGAGGTCGGCGAGCATGGCGTCGGTCGCCGCATCCGCCTCGCCGATGCCCGTTATGGCAATGTCGAAACCCTCGGCGGCGAGCGCCTGGGCAATGCCGAGGCCGATGCCGCGGCGGCCGCCGGTAACGATGGCGACGGGACGGGCTGAGGTCGTCATGCGGCAAGGTCCCTCGATTGGATGTGGTTTGCCACCCGCAGCGCCTGCGCGGCGACGGTCAGCGCGGGGTTCACCGCGGCGGACGTCGGCAGGTAGGAGGCGTCGACCACGAAGAGGTTCGGATGGTCATGGGCGCGGCACCAGATGTCGAGCGGCGCCGTGGCGGGATCGCTGCCGATGCGCACGGTGCCGCACTGGTGCGAGGGCGTGCGCTTGTCGAAGGCGCGGGCAAGCACGATCGGGAAGCCGGCCTTTTTCAGGGCGCCCTTCAGCTTGGCCACCAGATCGAGATGGGCCTGCCAGTTGGTGCGAGTCCATTTCATGACGATGCGTTCGCGGTCGACCGTGATGCGGCTTTCGGGATGCGGCAGATCCTCGCTCATCGCGTAGAAGTCGACGGTGTGGCTGGCCACCTGCTCCAGCAGCCATTCCGGCACGGAGGGCATGTTGGCCTTCAGGATCTTTCCCGAGACGCGGCCGAGAAGCTGCACATTGCCGAGCGGCGGGCCGCCATTGCCGTCCGAGAGGTAATAGTCATTGAAGCCGAAACTCTTCTGGTAGACGGAGGTGTTGCGGTAGAAGGGCGAGAGGCCGATCACGGCGCTCGAATTGTGGTTCATGAAGTTGCGGCCGACCTGGTCGGAGCTGTTGGCAAGCCCCTTCGGAAAGGCTTCCGAGGCCGAACGCAGCAGCAGCACCGCCGATTGCACCGCGCCGGCCGAAAGGATCACCAGCTTCGGCGACAGGCTCTCCGCCGTCTCGCCGCGCTTGTAATGCACGGTCGAAATGGTCCGGCCATGCGGAGCCGTGGCAAGCCGCGTCACCCGGCAATGGGTGCGCAGTTCGACATTCGGATGTTTCAGTGCCTCGGCCAGCGCCGTGCTTTCCGCATCCATCTTGCCGTCGTTGCTGTTGGGATGGGCGTCCCAGGGCGTTTTCGCCTTGGTGAGCCAGCGGTCGATATCGACGCCGAGGGGAAGGGAGTAGGGGTGCAGCCCGCTCGCCTTCATCCTTGCGCGGACCTTCGCGATGGCCGGCTCGTCCGGCACAGGCGGGAAGGGGTAGGGGGCGGAATGGTGCGGCTCGGTCGGATCCTCGCCGAGCGCGCCGCGCACGTTGTAGAGTTTCTCCGCCGCCGAGTACCAGGGCTCGAGCTCCTCATAGGCAAAGGGCCATGCGGGGGAGATGCCGTCGCGGTGATGCATTTCCTCGAAATCCTCGCGGCGATAGCGCACCAGCACCGCACCGTAGAATTTCGAGTTGCCGCCGACATTGTAGTAGTTGCCGGGATTGAAGGCCGTGCCGTCGGCCTCGTACCACATCTCCTTCGGACGGAAATGGCCGCGCTGGAAGATGGCGCGCTGGTCGCGGTTTTCCGGGCGGTCGGGCAGGTGGTCGCCCGCTTCGAGGATGACGATCCTCGCTCCGCTCGGGGCGAGTGCGGCGGCCATGGTGGAGCCGCCGATGCCCGATCCGATGATGACGATGTCCGGCTGCGTGGTCATTTCAAAATCTCAGGCGATGCGAAGCTGGCTGGCGGGGTCGAAGAACACCGCCTTGTCGAGGTTGAAGGCAAGACGTGCCGTCTGGCCGGCGGCGATGCGTACGTCGGCGCGAAGCCGCGCGACGATCTCCTTGCCGCCGAGATGGGTGACGGCGAAGGTATCGGCGCCGGCGGGCTCCACCACCTCGATCAGGCAGTCGCCCTCGGCCACGGTGCGGGCATTGCGGTCGGCGCCATCCGGGTCGGTCAGCGCCTCCGGGCGGATGCCGAAGATGACCTCCTTGCCGCTATAGGCGGACAGGCTGCCCGGCGCGTTCGGCACGGCGAGCACCAGCGGTTCGGCCTGTTGGCGGGCAAGCGAGACGGCAAGGCCGGAACCGTTCTGTTCGACCTTGCCCTTCAGCAGGTTCATGGCGGGCGAGCCCATGAAGTCGGCGACGAAGGTATTGGCCGGGTTGTTGTAGATCTCGGCGGGCGAGCCGAATTGCTGCAGAACGCCGTCCTTCAGCACCGCGATCTTGGTGGCGAGCGTCATCGCCTCGATCTGGTCGTGCGTCACGTAGACGATGGTCGTCTTCATGCGGTGGTGCAGGCGCTTGATTTCCGTGCGCATGTCGACGCGCAGCTTGGCGTCGAGGTTCGACAGCGGCTCGTCGAAGAGGAAGAGCTTCGGATCGCGCACCAGCGCCCGACCCATGGCGACGCGCTGGCGCTGGCCGCCGGAGAGCTGGCCGGGCTTGCGGTCGAGCAGATGGCCGATCTGCAGCATGTCGGCGACCTGCTTGATCGCCTTGTCGCGCTCCTCCTTCGGCACGCCGCGGATTTCCATGCCGAAGGCGATGTTTCCGGCGACCGTCATGTTCGGATAGAGCGCGTAGGACTGGAACACCATGGCAATGTCGCGCTTGGAAGGATGCAGGCCCGCGACCGAGCGCCCGTCGATGGCGATATCGCCGGAGCTGATCGGCTCGAGGCCGGCGATGGTGTTGAGCAGGGTGGACTTGCCGCAGCCGGAGGGACCGACGAGCACGAGAAACCCGCCCTGTTCGATCTCCAGGTTGATGTCCTTGAGGATTTCGAGCGCGCCATAGGACTTGCGCAGGTTGCTGATCTTCAGGAACGACGTATTCGAGGAAGACATGGGCGTTATCCTTTCACGGCGCCGGACATCAGGCCGCGCACGAAATAGCGTCCGGAGACGATGTAGACGATGAGGGTGGGCAGGGCCGCGAGGATCGCGCCGGCAAAGTGAACGTTGTATTCCTTCACGCCCGTCGAGGAGGAGACGAGGTTGTTGAGCGCCACCGTCATCGGCGTCGTGTCCGCGCCGGAGAAGGAGGCGCCGAACAGGAAGTCGTTCCAGATATTGGTGAACTGCCAGATGACCGAGACGACGATGATCGGACCGGAGGACGGCAGCAGGATGCGGTAGAAGATCTGGAAGAAGCTTGCCCCGTCGATCTGCGCCGCGCGCACCAGCTCCGTCGGGAAGTTCTCATAATAGTTGCGGAAATAGAGCGTCGTGAAGCCGATGCCGTAGACCACATGCACGAGGATGAGACCCCAGAGCGAGCCGGCAAGCCCGAGCGAGCCGAGAATGCGCGCCATCGGGATCAGCACGATCTGGAACGGGATGAAGCAGGACAGCAGCAGCAGGCCGAAGAAGACGTTCGAGCCCTTGAACTGCCATTTCGTCAGCACGTAGCCGTTCAGCGCGCCGATGATGGTGGAGATGGCGACGGCCGGCACGACCATCAGGATCGAGTTGATGAAGAAGGGGCGAAGGCCGGTCGGCTGCACGCCGATCTGCGCCGTCGACCAGGCGGAAAGCCAGGGTTCGATCGTCCATTGCTGCGGCAGGTTCAGCATGCCGCCCTGGCGGATTTCCTCCAGCGGCTTCAGTGAGTTCACCAGCATCACGTAGAGCGGCAGCAGGTAGTAGAACGCGAAGAGGATGAGCGCGGTGTAGATGAGGGCGCGCGTCAGCTTGCCGTGCGTGATGATGTTGTCGGGGT
This sequence comes from Shinella sp. G-2, assembly GCF_050172695.1. Classification (NCBI taxonomy): domain Bacteria; kingdom Pseudomonadati; phylum Pseudomonadota; class Alphaproteobacteria; order Hyphomicrobiales; family Rhizobiaceae; genus Shinella; species Shinella sp. G-2. The sequence continues at coordinate 27,218 of NZ_JBBEYH010000003.1, forward strand.
TTTGCGCGCTCATCGGCCTTTGCCTCCGCGGATTTCGGAATAGAGGTAGGGGATGATGATCGAGAAGATCATGACCAGCATGATGATCGCCGAGGAGGCGCCGATGCCCATCTGGTTGCGGGTGAAGGTGTAGGAATACATGAACGTTGCCGGCAGTTCGGTCGCCTGTCCGGGGCCGCCGCCGGTCAGCGCCACGACGAGGTCGTAGGCCTTGATGGCAAGATGCGCGAGCACGACGAAGGCGGAGAGGAAGACCGGGCGCATCAGCGGGATGATGATGCGGCGGTAGATGGTGGCGGTCGTCGCTCCGTCGATCTGCGCTGCCTTGATGATCTCGTTGTCGACGCCGCGAAGGCCGGCGAGGAACATCGCCATGACGAAGCCGGAGGACTGCCAGACCGCGGCGATGACCACGCAGTAGATGGCGTAGTTGCGGTCCTTGATCCAGTTGAAGGCGAAGCTTTCCCAGCCCCACAGATGCATGGTGTTCTCAAGCCCGATGCCGGGGTCGAGGAACCACTTCCAGGCGGTGCCCGTCACGATGAAGGAGAGCGCCATCGGATAGAGGTAGATGGGCCGCAGGATGCCTTCGGCGCGGATCTTCTGGTCGAGCAGGATGGCGAGCGCCAGGCCCAGCACCGAGCAGATGACGATGTAGAGCGAGGCGAAGATGGCGAGGTTGGAGATCGCCCGCCACCAGTGCGGCAGCGCCCAGAGCTTGGAATAGTTGCTCAGCCCCACGAAATTATAGGAGGGCAGCATCTTGCTGTCCGTCAGCGACAGGAAGCCCGTATAGGCGATGAAGCCGTAGACGAAGACGAGCACGATGAGGAAACTGGGTGCCAGCACGAGCTTCGGCAGAAGCTCCTGCAGCCGGCTTCGGCTATCCATGGTCGTTACCACCGTTGTTCATGTGTTTGTCGGCGGCAGGGCCGCTGCCCGTGATCCGCCTGCCGGCACCTTCTCCCCGCAGGCGGGGAGAAGGACATATGCCGTGACCTCTCCGTTTCCCCCTCCCCGTTTGCGGGGAGGGGGCCGGGGTGAGGAGCAGCCTCTTTCGCTTACTTCGCGGCCTCGACGGCGGCCTTCAGTTCCGTCACGGCTTCCTCGGAGGAAAGCTCGCCGTTGAACTGGCGGGTCACGACGTCATAGATCGCGTTCTTGACCGAAGCCGGGTTGGCGTGGCCGTGGGCCATGGAGCCGAACAGCGTGCCGTTGGTGTTGGCTTCGGCGAGGTCCTTGATGGCCTTCTTGCCGCAATCGTCGAAGGCCTCGTCCGAGACGTCCGTGCGGGCCGGGGCCGAGCCCTTGACCACGTTGAAGGCCGACTGGAAGGCCGGGCTTTCGATGGCCGAGGCCATGGTCAGCTGGGCCGGAACCTTTTCGGCGGCGACCTTGAACATCGCGAACTGGTCGGAGTTGAAGGTCACGGAGCCCTGCGTGCCGGGGAAGCGCATGCAGACGAAGTCGCCGCCCGGCTTCTTGCCGGCCTTGATGAACTCGCCCTTTGCCCAGTCGCCCATGAACTGCAGGCCGGCCTTGCCTTCAATGACCATGGCGGATGCCAGGTTCCAGTCACGGCCGGAGAAGTTGTCGTCCACGTAGGAACGCAGCTTCGTCATGCGGTCGAAGGCTTCCTTCATCTGGGCGCTGCCCAGCGTTTCCGGATCGAGGTCGATGAAGGCCTTCTTGTAGAAGTCGTTGCCGAAGGAGAGCACGACCGCGTCGAAGATCGTCGCGTCCTGCCACGGCTGACCACCATGGGCGACCGGCGTGATGCCCTGTTCCTTGAACTTGTCCAGAAGGGCGACGAGTTCGTCCCAGTTCTGCGGCTCCTTGCCGCCGGCCTTGTCGAGCGCCGCTTTGTTGATCCACATCCAGTTGGTGGAGTGGACGTTCACCGGGGCCGCGATCCAGTGACCGTCATATTTCGAGAACTGCTGCAGGGCGGTCGGGATGACCTTGTCCCAGCCTTCCTTGGCGGCGATCTCGTCGAGATTGCCGAGCGCGCCTTCCTTGGCCCAGTCGAGAATGTCGAAGCCGAGCATCTGAACCGCGGTCGGCGCATTGCCGGCCGTGACGCGGGCGCGCAGCACCGTCATGGCTTCCGTGCCACCGCCGCCGGCAACCGGCATGTCGGTCCAGGAAATGCCCTTGGATTCGAGGTCCTTCTTCAGGACGTCGAGTGCGGCGGCTTCGCCGCCCGAGGTCCACCAGTGCAGGACTTCCACGTTCTCAGCGGCGCGGGCAGCGGTGCCGCCCATGCCCATCAGCACCGCAATCGCTGCAGTGGTTGTCAGAAACTTGCGCATCGTATTCCTCCCGTTTGCAAGTTCGAGGGCGAGAGCCTCCTCCCGCCGATTTCCCCGATGCCCGAAGGGGCATCGGAATTCCATCTATGGCTCAAAGCGCCGCGCCAATTTAAAACGTTGTAAATTTGCGGAGTCAAGCTGCGTTGGATGGTGGCGAAGGCTCTCTTCGAGAAAGCGGTAAATTCCGGCAAATCCGGCAATGTGCGCGTCGCGCGCTGCTTTGTGCGCTGCACGGAAAACGTTTTAAATTCTGTGCAGCGCAAGATTGCCGGATGCCCGGCGCGCCGATATGGTGCCGCCCATCGACGACTGCCATCCGAAGAAGCGTATCCGTGCCCCGCATCGAAAAACCCGCCGACAATGAGCCCGCCCGCAGCCTGCCCCGCACCGGCAAGCCGACGCTGAAGACCATTGCGGAAATGACCGGTCTTGCGATCACCACGGTTTCCCGCGCGCTCGGCAATGCGCCGCAGATTTCCGAAAGCACCCGGCGCCGCGTGCACGAGGTCGCCGCCGAGATCGGCTACCTGCCCGACCGCGCCGCCCAGCGCCTCAAGACCGGCCGCACCAATGTCATTTCCGTGCTGCTTGATCCGCACGAGGAAATCCTCGGTTTCGGCACGTCCATCATGCACGGTCTGGCGCGCGCCCTGCAGGCGACGCCCTACCATCTCATCGTCACACCGAACTTTCTCGACGGCAGCAATGTCGATGCGGTCAACTACATCATCCGCAACGGCATGGCCGACGGCCTGATCTTCTCGCGCACCGAGCCGTTCGATCCGCGCGTGCGGCTGCTGCTGGAGAACGGCTTTCCCTTCGTCACCCATGGCCGAACGGAATTCTCCACGCCGCATGCCTTCGTCGACTACGACAATTTCGCCTTCGCCTACGCGGCCACCCGACGGCTGATCGCCAAGGGGCGGCGCAAGGTCACGATCATCCTGCCGCCGAAGCGGCTCACCTTCCATCAGCACATGCTGCACGGTTTCATGACCGCCGTGCGCGAGGCCGGCGTCGCCTATGAAGTTCCCGAAGGGCTCGATCTCGACAGCCCCGCCGACATGATCCGCGATGCCATGCGCCGCCGCAGCGCCGAGCCCGATCCGCCTGACGGCATCACCTGTCCCGGCGAAGTCTCCGCGCTCGCCACCATCACCGGCATGAGCGACAACGGTCTCGGCCTCGGCGGCGAATACGATATCGTCGCCAAGCAGACCTCCCGCCTGCTGAGCCAGATCCAGCCGAAGGTCGAGACCATCTACGAGGATCTGACGGCCGCGGGCGAGGCCATGGGCCGGCTGCTGCTCAAGCGCATCGCCGGTGAACCCGCCGGAGATCTGTCGATCCTGCAGACCCCGCAATTCAGCTTCCCGACGCCCTGAACGGGCGGCAGCGCCGATCCCAGCCATGGTTGTCGGGAAGGCTTTGTTCATCGCGGCATCCACCAGCCGGTGCGCGCGCCCATATGCATGTTGAGCGTCTTGGTCTCCGTATAATCTTCCACGGCATGGCGGCCGAGCTCGCGGCCGAGACCGGACTGGCGGTAGCCGCCGAAGGGCAATTCCGATGCGCCGTCCATGAAGGTGTTCATCCAGACCGTGCCGGCGCGCACCTTGCGGCCGATGGTCAGGCAGGTATCGAAGTCGCGGCTCCAGACGCCGGCCGAAAGGCCGTAGTCTATGGCATTGGCGATGCGGATCGCCTCGTCCGTCGTCTCGAAGGTCAGCACCGAAAGCACGGGGCCGAAGACTTCCTCGCGGGCGACCGCCATGTCGGGCGTCACGCCGGAAAGGATGGTCGGGGCCATGAACTGGCCGAGGCCAAGATCGAGCGCCGTGCCGCCGAGCGCCACCGAAGCGCCGGCCGTCGCCGCGCCGTCGACATAGCTGCCGATCTTGTCGAGATGCTGCGGCGTGATGATCGCGCCGACCTGCGTCGTCGGATCGAGCGGATCGCCGACCCTGACCTTCCTGGCCAGCGCCGCGACGCGGGCCGTCACCTCCGCCGCGATGGATTTGTGCAGGATCAGCCGCGAGCCGGCATTGCAGCATTCGCCCGCATTGAAATAGGCGCCGAAGACGGCGGCGTCGATGAACTCTTCGAGATTGGCGTCGGGGAAGACGATCTGCGGGTTCTTGCCGCCGAGCTCCAGCGACACCTTCTTCAGGGTCTGCGCTGCATTGGCCATGGTGAGGCGGCCGACGCCGGTGGAGCCGGTGAAGGAGACCATGTCGACATCGGGATGGGTCGTCATCGGCGCGCCGACCTCCGGGCCGGTGCCGGTGAGGATGTTGACGACGCCGGCGGGCACGCCCGCCTCGATGAGGATTTCGCCGAGAAGCAACGTGGAACCGGAGGTCAGTTCGGACGGCTTGACGACCGTCGTGCAGCCGGCGGCGAGCGCGAAGGGCAGCTTCTGGCTGACGATCAGGAAGGGGAAGTTCCAGGGCGTGATGATCGAGACGACGCCGATGGCCTCGCGCAGCACCACGCCGAGCGTGCCCTCGCCGAGGGTGTTGTAGCTCTCGCCGTGGAGGTCGCGAGCAAGCGCCGCGGCATAGCGCCAGATGTCGGCGGCGCCGGCAAGTTCGCCCTTGGCCTGGCTGATCGGCTTGCCGCTTTCGATGCAGTCGAGGAAGGCGAGTTCGTCCGCCTTGGCCGCGATGAGATCGGCGGCCCGCAGCAGGATGTTGGAGCGTTCGGCGCCCGTCATGCGGGGCCACGGACCGTCATCGAAGGCCTTGCGGGCCGCGGCGATGGCGCGCTCGGCATCGGCCTTCGTGCCGGCCGGATAGCGGCTGACGACGACGCCGTGGCCGGGGGCGACGCGTTCGAGCGCAGGGCCGGACCCTTCCGTCCAGACGCCGTCGATCAGCATGCGGAAGTCGCGTGCCGCGAAATTGTCGAGCGCCTTGGGTTTCACATGCGCGGTCATTACCATTCTCCCTTGAAGTCTGCGGGGCGCTTGCCCGTGAAGGCGGCGACGCCTTCCTTGAGGTCCCCGGTCTTGGCGACGAGGATCGAGCCGAGGGCTTCCACCGCCGCGCCATTGTCCTCGCCGTTCGCCACGGAAATCATCAGCTTGGAAATCTCCGTTGCCGCCGGCCCGCGCGCGGCGATGCGCGCCGCATAGGCTTTCGCGGCTTCGACCGCCGTTCCCGTCTCGACGACCTGATCGACGATGCCGAGCGCTGCCGCTTCCGCTGCCGTCAGAACCTCGCCGCCCAGCAGCATGCGCCGCACGGCCTGCGCGCCGAAGCGCTTCACCAGGCGCTGCGTGCCGGACCAGCCGGGCACCATGCCGAGGCCGGCCTCCGGCAGGCCGATCTTCACCTGCGCTTCGGCGATGCGGATATCCGCGGCGGCGGCCAGTTCCAGCCCGCCGCCCAGCGCATGGCCGTTGACGGCGGCGACCAGCGGCATGCGCAGCGTCGCCAGCCGCTCGAAGACGCGGTGGCCGAAGCGCACCCAGGCATGGCCGAATTCGTTGGCCTCCATGCCGGCCCAGGCGCGGATGTCGCCGCCGGCGGAAAAGGCCTTGCCCTCGCCGGTGAGGATGGCGACGCGCACGGCCGCATTGGCCTCGACCGTGTCGCAGGCCGCCGACAGTTCCTTCAGCATGTCGATGTCGAAGGCATTCAGCTTTTCCGGGCGCGCGACGGTGATCGTCGCGACGGGGCCGTCGAAGTCGATGCGGATGCGCGGCTCAGCCATGGTTCGCCCCCGCAATCCGGCGCGGCGCCTTTTCCGGCAGGGTCAGGCCGATCGGCGCGTCGGTGAAGAGGGCCGCATCCATCACCTTCAGGTCCGGTGCGACGACGAGATCGAATTCAGACTGGTCGAGGATATGCGCCTTGAGATCGACGCCGGGCGCGATCTCGGTCAGCACGATGCCCTCGGGCGTCAGCTTCATCACGCAGCGCTCGGTGACATAGGTGATGTCCTGCCCCTGCGCCACGCCGCGCGGGCCGGAGAAAGTGACGTGCTCGACCGCGTTGACCAGCTTTTTCAGCTTGCCTTCCTTCTCGATGACGAGCTTGCCGTCCGCGACGGCGAGTTTCGCGCCGGCATTGAACATGCCGGAGAAGACGACCTTCTTCGCCCGGGCGGTGATGTCGACGAAGCCTCCGCAGCCCGCCGTCACATGCGGACGGAACGAAAGCTTCGAGACGTTGACCGACCCGTCCCGGCCGATTTCCAGGAAGGACAGCAGCGAGGCATCGAAGCCCGCGCCCTGGAAATAGGTGAACTGGTAGGGCGAGGGCATGAAGGCATCGGCATTGGAGGCGCAGCCGAAGGCGAAGTCGAGCAGCGGCACGCCGCCGACGGCGCCCTGCTCGATGACCCAGGTGACGGCCCCGTGCAGGCCTTCTTCCATCAGGATGCGCGGCACGTTGGCGGAAATGCCGAAGCCGAGATTGACGGCGCTGCCGGCCTCGAGTTCCTGCGCCACGCGGCGGGCGATGACCTTCTGGATGTTGAATTCCGGCACCCGGAATGTGTCGAGCGGTCGGAAGATTTCGCCTGATATGGCGGGGTCGTAAAGCGTCTGCGTCGTCTGCTTCTGCTCCGGGTCGACCACGACATAGTCGACCAGCACGCCCGGCACGCGCACATCGTGCGGCTTCAGCGAACCTTCCTTGGTGATGCGCTTGACCTGCGCGATGACGATGCCGCCATTGTTGCGGGCGGCGAGCGCCTGGTCGAGCCCACCGAGATAGGCGCCCTCGTGCTCGTAGGTCAGGTTGCCGCGCTCGTCCGCCGTCGTGGCGCGGATGATGGCGACCTCGGGTGCGATGGCCTTGAAATAGAGCCATTCCTCGCCGGCGAAGGTGATCTTCTCCACCACCGGTTCCCTGGCCGCCGCTTCGTTCATCGCGCAGCCCTCGCGGTCCGGATCGACGAAGGTCTCGATGCCGACCTTGGTGATGACGCCCGGACGCTTGGCGGCGGCCTCGCGATGCATGTCGAAGAGGATGCCCGAGGGGATGTTGTAGGCGGGAATCTCGTTGCCGGTGATCATCTGCCAGATCAGCGGCGGCTCGGAGGAGGAGGGGCCGGACGGATAGGACCCGGCGAGGACCTTGGCGAGCAGCCCCTTCTTCGCGATGTAGTCGATACCCTTGATGCCGCTCATGTCGCCGGCGGCGATGGGATGCAGCGTGGTGATGTTCCGCGGATGGCCGGTTTCCTCGAAGCGCTCGCCGATCGCCTTCAGCGTCAGGTCGGGGCAGCCGAGGCCGGAGGAGGAGGAGACCGAAACGACGGCATCGTCGGGAATGAGGTCTGCCGCCTGGCGCGGGGTGATATGCTTGCTCATGATGGTCTAGAATCCGGTTTCGATGCGGACGGTCTTGCCCGTGCGGGCCGCCTCGACGACGGCAAGGCCGGTTGCCAGCGACCAGACGCCGTCCTCGCCGGTGGCGGAGGGCTGCCCGTTGCCGGCGATCGCGGCGTGGAAGGCGGAAAGGGCGGTCTCGTAGAGATTCGCGTGATCGAGCGGCAGGACATGCTCGCCGCCCGTGTCGCGTAATATCACCGTGCCGGTGGCGCGCTGCGTCATCACGTTGCGGCCAATGAGCGAGCCTTCTGTGCCGTGCACCTCAAGGCCCGTCTCGGCGAATTTCGTGGTGAAGCCGTCGTGGAACTGCGCGATGACGCCGCTTCGGAAGCGCAGGACGCCCATGGCGGCATCCTCAAGCCCGGCCTTGCCCATGCCGCCGGCCTGGGAGAAGGCGATGGCCTCCACCGGATCGTCGTCCAGCACGAAGCGCAGCGTGTCGGCGTCGTGCACGGTGATGTCGAGGATCACGCCGCCGCCGGCCTCCGGCTTGTCGAGCCGCCAGCCCTGCAGGTGCGGCGGCAGATAGACGGCGTGGAAGACGCGGGCCGAAAGCGGGGTGCCGATGCGGCCGGCCTTGATCGCCGCGCGCATCGCCCGGTGCGTGGCGGCATTGCGCAGGTGATGGTTGGTGGCCATGACGACGCCGGCATCTTTCGCGGCCTGCAACATGGCGCGCGCATCGTCCAGCGCCATGGCGATCGGCTTTTCGCACAGGATGTGCCTGCCGGCCCTGGCGGCGGCGAGCGCCTGGTCGCGGTGCAGCTCGTTGGTGGTGGAGATATAGACGGCGTCGATGTCGGGATCGTTCACCAGCGCGTCGAGCGACGTCACGGATTTCGCGATACCCTGCTCGGCCGCATAGGCCCTGCCGCGCTCCGCGTTCGTGCTCATGACGGAAACGACCTCGCCGCCCGTCGCGCGGATCGCGCCGATCACCCATTCCTTCGCGATCGTGCTCGCGCCGATCAGTCCCCACCGCGTCATGCCGACATCCTCTTCGTTTTCCGGCCGGCGCCGCAGCTCTCGCGCACGACCAGGCGCACGGAGCTGACGATGGCTTCGGGTTCCACCCGGCCGGCATTGATCTGTTTCAGCAGCAGTTGCGCCGCCCGCCGGCCCATGCCCTGCGGATCGACGGAGACAGTCGTCAGCGCCGGTACGGCGGTTTCGGCCTCGATCACGTCGTCGAAACCGACCACGCCGAAATCACGGCCGGGCTCCTTGCCGGCGCGGCGCAGGCCGTCGCAGACGCCGAAGGCGGCCGCGTCGTTGAAGCACAGGGCAGCCGTCGGCGGCTCCGGCAGGAGCAGCGCGCGCTCGATGGCGGCAACGCCTCCGGCCCGCGAGGCCGTGCTGCCGACGACCAGCGCGTCCGGCGCTTCGAGGCCCGCTTCGGCAAGCGCGTCGCGCCAGCCCTCGACGCGTTCGGCGAAGACCGTGGTGTTGGGAATGCCGCCGAGGAAGGCGATGCGGCGATGACCGAGCGAGACGAGGTGGCGAACCGCATCCTTCGCGCCGGCATAGTTGTCGGAAAAGAGCGAGGAGACCTTCGCGCCCACCACGTTGCGCACCACGGCGACGACGGGAATGCCGCTGGCGGCAAGCGGCTTCAGATCCGCCGCTTCCGTGCCGCGTGCAGGCGAAAGGATGAGGCCGGAGATGCCGTGCTCGCGCATGGAGGCGATGACCTCGCGCTGCCGGTCGACGCTTTCGGCGGAATTCGACAGGAATTGCACGTAGCCGGCCGATTGCATGACCATGTCCATGCCGACCGCCAGTTCCGCGAAGAAGGAGTTGGTGAGATCGTTGACGATGATGCCGATGATCCGCGAGGAGGCCGACTGGCGCAGGTTCGCCGCGCCGCGATTGTAGACATAGCCGAGCTCGCGGATGACCGCGTTTACCTTGGCGCGCGTCGCCTCGTTGACGAGCGGGCTTGCCTGCAGGACGAGCGAGACGGTCGACTTCGACACGCCGGCGGCGCGCGCAATATCGACGACTGTCACCCGGCCCTTGTTCACGCTGATCCTCCCGTGCGAGCTGTCATTGCCCGCTTGTTGATGGGTAATTAATTGGATCGTTCCAAATTTGTCAAGAGGGTTCTGCGTTCTGCACGGATCGTGCTTCCTGTCAGGAGGCGCGTGTTCCGTTTCTCCCTGGTGCGCACGGGCCATTGGTGGCGATAAGCTCTGGCGAGCAGGCTGTTGAGGCCTGTGTCGCACGCCGGGCGTGTCGTGAATACGGGTGCGCTTTCCCGCCATTCGACAGAGTATGGTGTCCGCCCGTCGTGAGCAGATCCCGAAAAACGCCCTTGAAATTTGGAACGATCTAAATTATTGCCTCACAAAACTCTCGGGAGGACTCCATGACGATCAGCCTTTCCCTGCCGCGTGCCGATGGTGGCGTCGAAGCCTATGCCCTCGTGGGCACGCCGACCGAGCGCCCCGCCGCCGCGCCGCGCTTCAACCGCATCGCCTATGCCGCCGCCCATGTGGTTTCCGATCCGCGCCGCGATGCGCGGCCATGGGAAGCGCCGGCCGTAGACTGGGAGCGCACGATGGCCTTCCGCCATCATCTCTGGTCGCTCGGCTTCCGCATCGCCGAGGCGATGGACACGGCGCAGCGCGGCATGGGGCTCGACTGGGCCGGCGCGCAGGAGCTGATCCGCCGCTCGCTTGCCGAGGCGAAGACGGTGCCGGGCGCCGATCTTGCCTGCGGCGCCGGCACCGATCATCTCAGCCCCGCCGATACCCGCTCGCTGGACGATGTCGTGCGCGCCTATGAGGAGCAGGTCGGTTTCGTCGAAAAACACGGCGGCCGGGCGATCATGATGGCGAGCCGCGCGCTTGCCCGTATCGCGCGTTCGCCGGACGATTACCGCAAGGTCTATGGCCGCATTCTCGGCCAGTCGAAGGACAAGGTCGTGCTGCACTGGCTCGGCGACATGTTCGATCCGCAGCTCAAGGGCTATTGGGGGGCGGAAAGCTTCGAGCCGGCGCTGGAGGCGGTGCTGTCGATCATCGCGGAGAACCGCGACAAGGTCGAGGGCATCAAGATTTCCCTGCTCGACAATGCCTATGAAGTGGCGCTGCGCGACCGATTGCCGGAGGGCGTGCTCTGCTTCACCGGCGACGACTTCAACTATGCCGAACTGATCGAGGGCGACGGACGCAAATACAGCCACGCGCTGCTCGGCATCTTCGATGCCGTCGCGCCGCAGGCGTCGAGGGCGCTCGCCTCGCTCGCCGCGGGCGACGTCGCCACCTTCCGCGCCGTCATCGAGCCGACCGTGCCGCTGTCGCGAAAGATCTTCGAGGCGCCGACGCAGTATTACAAGGCGGGCGTGGTCTTTCTCGCCTGGTTGAACGGTCATCAGGACCATTTCACCATGCCGGCCGGCATGCAGTCCGCCCGCGGCGTCCTGCACTATGCCGACGTCTTCCGCCTCGCCGACCGGGCCAACGTGCTCGACCGGCCGGAGCTTGCCGCCGCACGCATGAAGAACCTCATGGCGGTGCTGGGCGTCGCCTGAGATTAGCTGTGGATGACCGGCGCTTTGGCCGGTCCTCGTCGCCATCCGGCGCTAAACTCTTCCTTCAAAGGAGAGGGCGATGACAGCGACGGATGTGAAGATCGGCGAGAGCTGGAAGGCGCCGCTGGCGGCGGAATTCTCCAGTCCCTACATGGCGGAGCTGAAAGCCTTTCTTCTGGAGCAGAAGCAGGAGGGTCGGCGCGTCTTCCCGAAGGGGGCGGAATATTTCCGCGCGCTCGACCTGACACCGCTCGACGAGGTGCGCGTCGTCATCCTCGGGCAGGATCCCTATCACGGCGAGGGGCAGGCGCATGGCCTCTGCTTTTCCGTGCAGCCGGGCGTGCGCATCCCGCCCTCGCTCGTCAACATCTACAAGGAAATGCAGGAGGACCTCGGCATTGCGCCGGCCCGCCACGGTTTCCTCGAACATTGGGCGCGCCAGGGCGTGCTGCTGCTCAACAGCGTGCTGACGGTGGAGATGGGCCGCGCCGCCTCCCATCAGGGCCGCGGCTGGGAGCGTTTCACGGATGCGGTCATCCGTGCCGTCAACGAGCAGGAAAAGCCCGTCGTCTTCATCCTCTGGGGCTCCTATGCCCAGAAGAAGGCGGCCTTCGTCGACCGCAGCCGCCATCTCGTGCTGCGCTCGCCGCATCCCTCGCCGCTGTCGGCGCATAACGGCTTCTTCGGCACGCGGCCGTTTTCCAAGGCGAACGAGTTTCTCGAAAAACACGGCCGCACGCCGATCGACTGGCAATTGCCGGCGACACCCGAATAGCCATCGGCCGCCGGGGCTGGTAGGTTGCGTCCATGGTATCCACCGGCTCCGTCATCGACTGGCTTCTGGATTCGGATCCGGCAATCCGCTGGCAGGTCATGCGCGATCTCCTCGATGCGCCGGAGACCGAATGGCAGGCCGAGCGCGCGAGGGTGGAAACCGAGGGCTGGGGCGCGAAGCTCCTTTCCCATCAGGATGCGGACGGCCAATGGGCCGGCGGCGCCTTCCTTCCCGCCGATTACAGCGAAGAGAAATGGCGTGCGCAGGGGCAGGCCTGGACCGCCACCTGCTTTTCGCTTCAGCAGCTCCATGAATTCGGCCTAGATCCGACCTCCCAGCGGGCGCGGAACACGATCGACCTCATCGGCAGGCATTGCCGCTGGGATCACGATGGCCAGCCCTTCTGGGACGGCGAGGTGGAGGAATGCATCAATGCCCGTACGGTGACGGCGGGCGTCTATTTCGGCGTCGACGTATCCCGCATCGTCGCACGCCTCCTTGGCGAGCGGCAGGCGGATGGCGGCTGGAACTGCGAGCGCTGCAACGGCTCGCACCGGTCCTCCTTCCACACGACGATCAATGTGCTCGAGGCGCTGCTGGCCTATGAGCGGGCAGAGGGCACAACGTCGGAAATCCGGGCCGCGCGGCGGGCGGGAGAAGAGTATCTGCTCGAGCGCCACCTCTTTCGCGGGCTGGCGCGCGGCGCGGTGGTCGACGAGCGCTACCTCGCCTTTCTCTATCCGTATCGCTGGCGCTACGACGTCTTGCGCGGGCTCGACCATTTCCGCGCCGCCGGCGGCGCGCCCGATCCGCGCCTTGCGGAAGCCATCGCGCATCTGCGCTCGAAACAGGGGCCGGACGGCACCTGGCGGCTCGACTGGTCCCTGAAGGGGCCGGTCTGGTTCGAGATGGAGACGGTGGGCGAGCCGTCGCGCTGGATCACCCTCAGGGCGCTGCGCATCCTGCGCTGGTGGAACGAAAACGCCGGCCGGTAGGGGACCGGCCGGCGGCGGGTGTGTGAAAAACCGGTCTAGCGGACGAGCGTTTCGTCCAGGAGCGCCATGACCTTCTCCGCATCGATGCCGATGCAGGCGTGCTGGCTCGGCAGGCCGTCCCAGTTGCCGGGTGGGAAGCTGCGGGCGTCGGGCTTCTGGATCGTCTGGCCGTCGGCAATTCCGCCGGCGACGACGCGGATGGCGCCGCTGCGGGTGGTGAAGAGCTCCGGCGCGACGAGATAGATGCAGGCGCAGCTGTCGTGCACCACCATGCCCTCGTCCTTCACGTGCTGGCCGTAGAAGTCGATGTAGAACTGCGAGATGTCGGAGAGCAGCTTGAGGTGCGTGCCGTTCTTCGCGGTCAGTTCCGCAAGGCGCCTGCGTGTCATGACGGTCTTCATCGTCACGTCGAGGCCGACGACGACCACCTTCCACGGCGCGCCCATCACCGCATCGGCCGCTTCCGGATCGCCGTGGATATTGGCTTCGGCGGCCGGCGTGATGTTGCCGGGCACGTCGAAGGCGCCGCCCATGATGATGACCTGCTTGACGAGGCCGGCGATCTCCGGGTCTTCCTTCAGCGCATAGGCGAGGTTCGACATGCGGCCGACGGCAATGAGCGTCACTTCGCCGGGATTGGCGCGCACCGTCTCGATGATGAAGCGCGGCGCGCTGCGCGGGTCGACCGGCAGATCGATCGTCTCGGGCACGTCGATATTGCCGAGGCCGTCATGGCCGTGGATCATCACGGGCCAGTCGACGGGGTTGCGCATGGGATTGTAGGTCTTGCCTTCGCCGCGGGCGACGGGGGCCGCAATGCACCATTCGCGCTTCAGGAACAGCGCGTTGCGCGTCGTCGTCTCGATGGACGCATTGCCGAAGACGGTGGTGATGCCGATCAGGTCGATCTCGGGGTGATTGTGCAGGAAGAGAAGCGCCATGGCGTCGTCGACGCCGGGATCCGTATCGAAAATAACCTTATGCATGGTCTCTTGCTTTCTTGTTGTTGTTCTGGAGAGCGCGCGCCTACTGGAAGCGGGCGATGGAGAAGGGGGCGAGCGCGCTTTCGCCTTCCCCGGCAAGCAGGCGCGCCACGTGGCGGCCGGTCGTCGCCGCAAGCGTCAGGCCGACATGGCCATGGCCGAAGGCAAAGGCGATGCGCGGGTCGCGCGGATGCAGGCTGATGACGGGCAGCGAATCCGGCGTCGAGGGGCGGCGGCCCATCCATTCTGTGCCGCCCTCTTCCTGAAGATCGGGCACGTAGCGGCGCATTTTTTTCCGCATGGCGGCGGCGCGCTTGTCGTTGGCGGGGGCGTCGGGCGAGGCAAGCTCGACCGCCCCGCCGATGCGCAGCGCATTTTCGAAGGGTGTGGCGACGAAGCCGTGTTCGGCGAAGAAGACCGGCATTTCCAGCGTGGTCGCGGGGTTCATGAAGGTCGTGTTGTAGCCGCGCTCGGTTTCGAGCAGCACCTTCAGGCCAAGATCGGCGACGAAGCGGCGTGACCAGACGCCCGAGGTGATCGCCAGCTTGTCGAAGGTGAATTCCCGTCCGCCTTCCGTCCGCACGATGACGCCGGCGTCAGCCTGTGCCACGGAGGAGACCGTGGCATCGAGCAGCGTTGCCCGCTCGCGCAGCGTCGCCTGCAGACGGCGCAGGAAGGTGAGGGGATATTCGAAGGTCTTGTGGCCATCGTTGAAGACGGCGCCTGCGAACGGTCCGGTGAGGGCCGGCACCCGGCGGCGGGCTTCCGCCACATCGAGCGCCTCGACATTGCAGCCGATCAGCCTGGCGTTTTCCGTCTCATGGGCGAAGGCCTTGTCGCGCGCGGCGATGCTGTCGAAGACCGTCAACGCGCCGGTGTCGCGCATATGGCCGGAAATGCCGGCGAAACTGCCGAGGCGGATATGGTCGGCCTCGGCGGTCTTCATCAGGTAGAGCAGGGCCGCGCGGCTTGCCGCCACCTTGGCGGAGCTGGCGGACAACAGGAACTTCGTCAACCAGGGCATCAGCGACGGCAGGTCCTGCCAGCGCAGGGTGAGGGGGCCGAGGGGGTCGAGCAGCCATTTCGGCACGGACAGCAGCATGTCCGGCCGGGCCAGCGGATCGATCTCCGGCACGGCGAGAATGCCGGCATTGCCGACCGAGGCCGGCAGGCCGCCGGCGTCCCGCTCGAGGATCGTGACGCTGTGGCCCTGTTCCATCAGATAGAGCGCTGTGGCGCAGCCCATGAGGCCGCCGCCGACGATACCGATATGCGCCATGCCGTCCCGTCGTGTTTGTCGTTCGTTGCGGCCGGTGAGGCCGGTTGTTCGCGGCGGACGATAGACGGAAACCGGGCGGCTGTCGACACAGCGCCAGCCGCGTGGATCAGGCCTCCTGAACGGGCTTGCGGCTTTCCAGCATGCGTCTGATGAAGGCGAAGACGAAGAGGGCGCTCATCAAGAGCACGATGGTCGGGGCCGGCGCGCTGTCGATCATGAAGCTCAGCCAGATGCCGCAGAACGTGGCCCCGACGGCGACGGAAACGGCGACCATCAGCATGCTCGGGAAGCGGCGGGTCAGGAGGGCCGCAATGGCGCCCGGGGCCACCAGCATGGCGATGGCGAGGATGATGCCGACCGCTTTCAGCGCGCCGACGACGACCAGCGACAAGACCGCGAGAAGGCCGTAATGCAGCAGCTTCACCGGCAGGCCGATGGCCGAGGCGTGCTGCCGGTCGAAGGCGTGCACCAGAAGATCCTTGCGGAAGAGCAGGATGAAGGCCGTCGAGGCGGCAGCTATGACGGCGGTCTCGATGAGGTCGGCGCCGGCGATGCCGAGCATGTCGCCGAAGAGGATATGGTCGAGGTGGATATCCGGCTGGATCTTCACATAGAGCACGAGGCCGAGGGCGAACATGCCGGAAAAGACGATGCCGAGCACCGTATCTTCCTTCACGCGGCTGTTGTCCTTGAGGTAGCCGGCGGCAAGCGCGCAGAAGAGGCCCGCCACGAAGGCCCCCGCCGCGAACGGCAGCCCCACCACATAGGCGATGACGACGCCCGGCAGCACCGCGTGGGAGACCGCGTCGCCCATCAGCGACCAGCCCTTCAGCACGAGATAGCAGGAGAGCAGCGCCATCGGCACCGCGATCATCAGCGTCACCAGGAAGGCGTTCTGCATGAAGGCGAGCTGGAAGGGCATGAGGGCGAGTTCGAACGTCTCGTTCATGGCTGGTTGCCCTCCGAAAGGAGCGCCAGACGACTGCGGCGGCGCGCGGCCAGCAGTCCGTGCTTCGGCGCGAAGAGGAAGGCGATGAGGAAGATCGCCGTCTGCAGAACGACGATGATGCCGCCGGTCGCCCCGTCGAGGAAATAGGAAAGGTACGCGCCGACGAAGCTCGTGCCTGCGCCGAGGGCGGCGGCGATGACGATGAGGCGCTGGAAGCGGTCGGTGAGGAGATAGGCCGTCGCGCCCGGCGTCACCACCATGGCGATGACGAGGAAGGCGCCGACCGTCTGCATGGCCGCGACCGTCGAGGCGCTGAGCAGGGTGAAGAACAGGATCTTCAGGCCCGTCGGGTTGAGGCCGATGGAGCGGGCGTGGCTCTCGTCGAAGAAGGTGACCATCAGGTCCTTCCATTTGAGGAGCAGGATGACCAGCGTGACCGCGCCGATGATGGCGAGCTGGATCGTATCCTCGGGCGTCACGGCGAGAATGTTGCCGAGCACGATGGTCTGGATGTTCACCGGTGTCGGCGAGAGCGAGACCATGAAGAGGCCGAGGCCGAAGAAGGAGGAGAAGATCATGCCGATGATCGCATCCTCCTTCAGCCGCGTCTGGCGGTTGAGGAACAGCATCGCGGCGGCGGCGAGCCCGCCGGAAAGGAAGGCCCCGGCAGCGAACGGCAGGCCCAGCATGTAGGCCCCGGCGACGCCGGGCACGATGGAGTGCGAGAGCGCATCGCCGATCAGCGACCAGCCCTTGAGCATCAGATAGGCGGAAAGGAAGCCGCAGATGCAGCCGACCAGCGCGCTCACCCACATGGCATTGACCATGTAGCCATAGGTGAAGGGTTCCAGCAGCGCCTCGGTCACGGGGATTTCTCCTCGCCATAGATGACGAAGGGACGCTCGTCGTCGGTGATGACCTTGACGGAGCGCCTGTCCTCGTCGTCGTGCAGGTCGTGGCCGCCGAGGATGAAGTGGCGCAGCACGCCGCCGAAGGCGCGCTCCAGATTGGCCTCCGTGAAGGTTTCCTTGGTCGGGCCGGAGGCGATGACGGTGCCCTTCACGAAGACCGTGCGGTCGCAGAAGTCGGGCACGCTGCCGAGATTGTGGGTGGAGACGAGCATGACGCGGCCTTCGTCGCGCAGCTTGCCGAGCAGCTCGATGATCTGCTCTTCGGTCGTGACGTCGACGCCGGTGAAGGGTTCGTCGAGCAGGATCACCTGCCCCTCCTGCGCCAAAGCGCGGGCGAGGAAGACGCGCTTGCGCTGCCCGCCGGAGAGTTCGCCGATCTGGCGCTTGCGGTAGGCGGTCATGTTGACGCGCGACAGGGCCTCGTCGACCATTTCATGGTCGCGTTTCGTCGGAATGCGCAGCCAGTTCATATGGCCGTAGCGGCCCATCATCACCACGTCCTCCACCAGAACGGGGAAGGTCCAGTCGACCTCCTCGGCCTGGGGCACATAGGCGACGAGGTTCTTCTTCAGGGCCTGGCGCACGGAAAGACCGAGGATCGTCACCTTGCCGGCGGCGACGGGCACGAAACCCATGATGGCCTTGAAGAGGGTAGACTTGCCCGCGCCGTTGACGCCGACGAGCGCGGTGATCGTGCCCTTCGGCACGGAGAAGCTGGCATGGCGCAGCGCGGTGTGGCCGTTGCGATAGGTGACGGTCACGTCTTCGGCGGCAATGCCGTCGATCTTCTTCGGCTTGCCGCCCATCATCATTGCGAAAGGCCTTTCACGATCGTTTCGGAGGTGACCCGCAGGAGGTCGAGATAGGTGGGCACCGGGCCGTCCGCCTCGCTGAGGGAATCGACGTAGAGGATGCCGCCATAGGCCGCGCCCGTTTCCGCCGCCACCTGCTTGGCGGGGTCGGCGGAGACGGTGCTTTCGGAGAAGACGACGTGGATATTGTGCTCGCGCACCGCGTCGATCACCGCCTTTACCTGCTTGGGCGTGCCCTGCTGGTCGGCGTTGATCGGCCAGAGGAAGAGTTCCTTCAGGCCGAAGTCGCGGGTGAGGTAGCTGAAGGCGCCCTCGCTGGTCACGAGCCAGCGCTTTTCCTCCGGCAGTGCGCCGATCTTCGCCTTCATCTCCGCGCCGAGCGCCCTGATCTTGTCCGAATAGGCCTTGGCGTTGGCGTCGTAGGTCGCGGCATTGGCCGGATCGAGCGCGCCAAGCGCCTTGCGGATGTTCTCGACATAGATCAACGCATTGTCGGGCGACATCCAGGCATGCGGGTTCGGCTTGCCCTGATAGGGGCCTTCCACGATGCTCATCGGCGCAATGCCGTCCGAGACCGTGACATTGGGCACGTCGCCGAGATTGGCGAGGAATTTCTGGAACCAGAGTTCGAGGTTGAGGCCGTTCCAAAGGACCAGCTTGGCGTCCTGCGCCTTCAGGATGTCGCGCGGCGTCGGCTGGTAGTTGTGGATTTCGGCGCCCGGCTTGGTGATCGATTCCACGTTTGCCGCATCGCCCGCCACATTCGCCGCGATATCGGCGATGATCGTGAAGGTCGTGACCACCTTCGGCTTTTCCTGCGCGAGCGCCGGCGCGGTCATCAAAAGGGGCAAGCTTGCAAGAAGGGCATTGAACGATCGGCGAAGCATAGGCTCTCCTGAGCTGCTTTTGCGAATGAGTTGCAATAAACTATAGGGCTGTTTCTCGCGCTGTCAACGCAATTGCAAATCATTCGCAAGAGCGTCCCGAAATCGGACGCCTGCCGTTTAAAACTTCCGAAACGCCCTGCTTGTAGAGTGCGCCGAGTTCGCGCGCTCTCGGCGCGTCCATTGTTCTGCGTTCAAGAGAAGTCCGTCGCCCGTGAAGTTCCTTCCGACCTCGTTCCGTCTGTCCCGGAAGCTCCTGATCATCCTCGCCGGTGTCACCGTGCTGACAGGTGCCTCGGGCGCGGCGGCGATCTTCGTCGGGCGCGACGTGCTGCTCGGACCGCCGAGCGAAGAGGTGTCGGGCGCCGCCTGCACGACGGTCACGACGGTGCGCCTCGACCGCAACGGCCAGCACTGGCTGCGCAAATATGTCCGCTCCGACGCCAAGGATGGCGACGTACGCATCAAGACCGCGCTCCGGGTCGCCGGCGCCGTATCCAATCACGAGGAAGCGGATCTCTACCAGATCATCCTGCTCGATGCCGCCGGTCCGGTGAACCGGGCCGACATGCGCGGCCGCGCCATCGGCGCGGAGGTGCTTTTCGCGCGCGATCCCTCTGCTATCCCCGGCATGAGCGCTCCCTTCGTCGCCCGCTACACTTCCGGCACGCCGGCCGCGAACGGCGAATTCTACGGCGAGCGCAAGGAACTCTCGCTCGACGAGATCAAGACCATCGTCACCGGCATGCAGGAGCGGGAGGATTGCGTCGATCCGAACGCCGTCGCCGAAGCCGGCGAAGGTGGCGGCCATGGCGAGGCCAAGGCGGAGGCGGGCGGCCATGAGGCGCCGGCCGAGGGCAAGGCAGCCGGCGAGCATGCGAGCGCCGAGGGCGGCGAGGGTACCCACGAGGTCGCCGCGGCCGGGCATTGACGGCGTTTCCGCCGGCCCCACGGCATATTTGCCCCGGCCTCACGGCATATTTGCCGTTGTAAAGCCCTGTCCAATTTTGCTAGCAGAGGGCACGATTTCCACCCCGTACCGGCACCGGCGTGCCGACCCTTCCCGCGCGGGAAGGGTGAGGAAAGTTGACATGCCCGATCTCCTGCTTGAACTCCGCTCCGAGGAAATTCCCGCCCGCATGCAGCGCAAGGCGGCCGGCGACCTGAAGAAGCTCGTCACCGACGCGCTGGTCGAGGCCGGCCTGACCTACGAGGGCGCGCGCGAATACTGGACGCCGCGCCGCCTGACGCTCGATATCCGTGGCCTCAACGCCCGCTCGAGCGATGTGCGCGAGGACATCAAGGGACCGGCGGTCTCGGCGCCCGAGCAGGCGATCCAGGGCTTCCTGCGCAAGGCGGGCCTTGCCTCCCTCGCCGAAGCCCATGTGCACAGCGATCCGAAGAAGGGCGATTTCTACATCGCCCATATCGTCAAGCCAGGCCGCCCGGCGGACGAGATCATCGCCGAGGTCATGCCGGGCATCATCCGCAACTTCCCCTGGCCGAAGTCGATGCGCTGGGGGGCAGCCTCGGCAAAGCCCGGTGCGATGCGCTGGGTACGCCCGCTGCAGTCGATCGTCTGCACCTTCGGCTCGGAAACCGAGGAAACCCGCGTCGTGCCCTTCGAGGTCGACGGCCTTGTCGCCGGCAACGTCACCTACGGCCACCGCTTCCACGCGCCCGAGGCGATCACCGTTCGCCGCTTCGAGGATTATGCCGCGAACCTCGAAAAGGCGAAGGTCGTGCTCGACGCCGAGCGCCGCAAGCAGATCATCGCGACGGACGCCAACAACATCGCCTTTGCCAATGGCCTCGAGCTGGTCGAGGACGAGGGTCTTCTGGAAGAGGTCTCGGGCCTCGTGGAATGGCCCCAGGTGCTGATGGGCACGTTCGACGAGGACTTCCTGGCGATCCCCTCGGAGATCATCCGCCTCACCATCAAGACGAACCAGAAATGTTTCGTCACCCGCAAGCCGGGCGCCGACACGCTCTCCAACCACTTCATTCTCATCTCGAACATCGAGGCGAAGGATGGCGGCAAGGAGATCGTGCACGGCAATGGCAAGGTGGTGCGCGCCCGTCTTTCCGACGCCAAGCACTTCTGGCTGCGCGACCAGGGCGACCTGCCGGACCTCGAGACGCTGAAGGCCTCCGCCGCGAAATTCGGCCTCGACCTGGCGAAGCCGCTCGACCAGCGCATGGCCAAGCTCGACGCGCTCAATGTCACCTTCCACGCCAAGCTGGGCACGCAGGGCGAACGCGTCGCGCGCATCCGCACGCTGGCTGCGGAGCTTGCGAAGGTCACGGGTGCGGACGCCGCTCTCGTCGACCGCGCCGTGGTGCTCGCGAAGGCGGACCTGCGTACCGAGGCCGTCGGCGAATTCCCCGAGCTTCAGGGCATCATGGGCCGCAAATACGCGGTCCTGCAGGGTGAGGATGCCGCCGTCGCCGAGGCCATCGAAGATCACTACAAGCCGCAGGGCCCTTCCGACCGCGTGCCCTCGGGCAAGGTCGGCCTTACCGTGGCGCTCGCCGACAAGCTCGACACGCTGATCGGCTTCTGGGCCATCGACGAGAAGCCGACCGGCTCGAAGGATCCCTACGCCTTGCGTCGCGCCGCCCTCGGCGTCATCCGCATGCTGCTGGAGAAGAACACCCGCCTGCCGCTCGCCTCCGTGGCGAAGGATCCGGACCTCGTCGCCTTCTTCCATGATCGCCTCAAGGTCTATCTGCGCGACATGGGCGCGCGCCACGACCTGATCGACGCCGTGCTGACGCCGGAAGCCGACGACCTCCTGATGGTCGCCCGCCGCGTCGAGGCGTTGACGGCCTTCATCACCTCGGAAGACGGACGCAACCTTCTCGCGGGCACCAAACGCGCGACGCAGCTTCTGGCCGCCGAAGAAAAGAAGGGCACCGTCGTCGAAGGCGCGGTCTCGCCTGCGCTCCTGACGCTCGATGCCGAAAAGGCGCTGCATGCCGCGGTGGAATCCGCGACGAAGGATGCGGCTGCCGCCGTCGCCGGGGAAGACTTCCGCTCCGCGATGGAAGCGCTCTCGACGCTGCGCGCCCCGGTCGACCAGTTCTTCAACGATGTGCTCGTCAACGACAAGGACCCCGCCATCCGCGCCAACCGTCTCGCCCTGCTGTCGGCCATCCGCTCGGCCACGGGCACGGTTGCGGATTTCTCCAAGATCACGGGATGATGGACGGGCGCTGATGGCCGGCAATATCCTCATCAGCGCCTGCCTTGCCGGTCTGCCGGTTCGCTACAACGGATCGGCAAAACCCCTGGCGCACGAGGCCGTCGCGCGCTGGCGGGCGGAGGGACGGCTGGTGACGCTGTGTCCGGAGCTGGCGGGCGGCTTCCAGGTGCCGCGGCCGCCGGCGGAGATCGAGGACGGGTGCGATGGCGACGACGTGCTCGACGGGCGGGCGCGGGTGCTGGAGATTTCCGGCGGGGACGTTTCCGCGGCCTATATCGCGGGTGCGCGCATCGCGCTCGATGTGGCGCGGGAGAACGGCTGCCGGCATGCGTTGCTGATCGACGGCAGCCCGTCCTGCGGATCCGGCTTCGTCTATGACGGCAGTTTTTCCGGCGTCCGGCATGCGGGGCAGGGCGTGACGGCAGCGCTTTTGCGCCGCAGCGGCATCGCCGTTTATTCCGACCGGGAGGTCGACAGGCTTGTCAGGGATCTGGGTGAGGATGGCTGATACACGTACGCCCCTGCTTGAGGTCAGGGGCGTACGGCCCGCTTGCGCGGATTCCTGTCAGTCTGGAGGGACCGAGAGGCAGGGTCCCTCCATTATGGGCTCATTTGAGCCGAAGTTCAAATTTTCCCGGATCAAACTCCTGTGAGGCGGTCATGGTGGCCGTCGCCGCCTGCCGGGCGGCCTCCTCGCCGACCGCGCTGGTCCTGGCACCGGCATCGACCGTTTGCGCGCCATCGGCCGCTTCGACCGTCACGGCGGGCGCCTTGCTGACGAACAGCACGGGCGAGCCGCCCATCCATGCTTCGGTGCGGAAGATCTTGCGTTCGCCGTTCTGTTCGCGAACCTCGACCTTCTGCGTGCCGGGCGTGATGGCGTCGACATGATAGGTCGCGCCCTTGAGCTTCGGCTTGAGTGCAGGGCAGTCGGTGCAGCGCACCGTCTCGATGCTGTCGGCCGAGACCGCGCCGGCAATGGGCTCGATCGAACCGGCAAGGGCGGGGGCGGCAAGCAGCACCAGGGCAAAGGTCGGCAGCAGGGTACGCATCAACGGTTCTCCCTCATGGTTGACGGGAGAATAGTCCCCGCCGGTTACGGTCCGGTCAGGGGAAATGGTAAAATTTGAATTACCCGGCGATTTTTGCCGGCCGCGTCAGGCCTTTTCGCGGGCGACGGCGCGCCAGCCGATATCGCGGCGGCAGAAGCCGTTTTCCCATTGCACCGCGTCCAGCGCCTGATAGGCAGCCTTCTGTGCGTCTGCGACCGTGGGCGCGACGGCCGTGACATTGAGCACGCGCCCGCCGGTCGCGACCAGCTTGCCATCCTTCAGCGCTGTGCCGGCATGAAACACCTTGCTGCCTGCGCCGTCGGCCGGCAGGAAGAGGATCGGCGTATTCTTCTCATAGGAGGACGGATATCCCTTGGACGCCATGACGACGGTGAGGGCGGGTTCGGCGCGCCACTCGGCCGAGACCTTGTCGAGCCGGCCGATGGAGGCGGCATGCAGGATCGGCAGCAGGTCGCTTTCCAGCCGCATCATCAGCACCTGGCATTCCGGATCGCCGAAACGCACATTGTATTCGATGAGCTCCGGCCCCTTGGCGGTGATCATCAGGCCGGCGAAAAGCACGCCCTGGAAGGGATAGCCATCGGCCGCCATGCCGCGGATCGTCGGCTCGATGATCTCCTTCATCGTGCGCTCGACCATTTCGGGCGTCATGACGGGCGCGGGCGAATAGGCGCCCATGCCGCCGGTATTGGGGCCGGTGTCGCCGTCGCCGACGCGTTTGTGGTCCTGCGCGGAGGCGAGCGGCAGCGCGTTCACGCCGTCGCACAGGCAGAAGAAGCTCGCCTCCTCGCCGTCGAGGAAGGCCTCCACCACCACTTCCGCGCCGGCCGCACCGAAAGCGCCGTCGAAGCAGTCGTCGACGGCGGCCAGCGCCTCGTCGAGCGTCATGGCCACGGTCACGCCCTTGCCGGCGGCAAGCCCGTCCGCCTTGATGACGATGGGCGCACCCTCGGCCTCGATATAGGTTTTGGCGGCGGCGGCATCGGTGAAGCGCTGGTAAGCGCCGGTGGGGATGGCGTATTTCGCGCAGAGATCCTTGGTGAAGCCCTTCGAGCCCTCCAGTTGGGCGGCGGCGGCGGAGGGGCCGAAGACGTCGATGCCGTCGGCGCGCAGCCGGTCGGCAAGGCCGGCGACGAGCGGGGCTTCCGGACCGACGACGACGAAGGTCACACCGTTTTCAAGGCAGAAGGCGGAGACGGCGGCGTGGTCGTCGATATCGAGGGGAACGAGTGCCGCGCATTCCGCGATGCCGGGATTGCCGGGCGCGGCATAGAGCGTGGTGAGAAGGGGCGACTGCGCCAGTTTCCAGGCGAGAGCATGCTCGCGTCCGCCCGATCCGATCAACAGAACCTTCATGCCCGTACCCTCGATCCGTCCTTGGTTGTTGGCGGGTTAAGGGTGCGGGGCGGAAAGGTCAAGGGTTTGGGTGCGGTGAGGCGGCCTGCAGCGCAGGTCGTGCGCGCAGAAAGCCGGGTGAGGGAGGGCGACGCGTCAAATCCTAAAGCGTCGCCGCGCCCTTTTCCTCCACCGTGCGGCCAAGATTTTCAAGTTCCGTGTCAATGAGGTGCACGTCCTCATACCAGCCGTCATCCTCCACCATGGCGCTTTCAGTGGCGGCGCGCTGCAGGGCGCGGGCTTCGGTGCGCAACCTTTCGAGCCTGGCGATCTTCTCCTTGCGGGCAAGGCCGGTGTCGTCGCGGATCGCGGCGAGCTTCAGTTCCATCGTGCTGACGGTCATCGGGAAACTCCTTGTTTCATCAGCCGAAAAACGCAAACTGGAACGAATCGTTCCGGCGAGGCCCGGCAGGCGATGGTTAGCGAAACGGTAATGAAACAGGGCTAATGTTCGGAAAATCAAAAGGTTTCGGCGGCCCGCGGCGGGTTGTCCGGCAAAGCGAGGATTGTGTTTTGAGTATCCGTGCATCGGCTGCAATGACTGCTGCCGCCCTTCTTCTTGCGCCCGTTTCCGCCCTTGCCGGCGAAGGCGGCTACTTCTGGTCCGGAGATTGGTATCTGAAGGTCGGCGCGGCCGGCTTTGCCGCGCCGCGCTATGAAGGCGCGAAAAAATACCTCTTCCAGGTCACGCCGATGATCTCGCTCGGCAAGGCCGGCAGCACCGTGCGCTTCTCCTCGCGCAACGACAATCCGTCCTTCGCGCTCATCGACAACGGCGCCTTCCGCGCGGGCGCGACCGGTAAGCTGGTCATGCCGCGCGACGAGGACGATTCCGACGATCTCAAGGGCCTGACGCCGGTGAAGTTCGGCGGCGAACTCGGCGCCTTCGCGGAGGTCTACCCGACGGACTGGCTGCGCGTGCGCGGCGAAGTGCGCCACGGCATCCGCAGCCACCACGGCGTCGTCGCCGATATCGCGGCCGATGCCTTCGTCGATGTGCGCCCGGACGTGCGCATTTCCGCCGGCCCGCGCCTGACGCTCGCCTCGAAGGACTATATGCAGGCCTATTACGGCGTGAAGCCGAGCCAGGTCGCGGCTTCGGGCCTTGCGGCTTACGATCCGGGCGGCGGCGTGCACTCGGTCGGCGCCGGCGCGGCGATCACCTGGCAGGTCAACGAGAAGGTCGAGACCAGCGCCTTTGCCGAATACAAGCGCCTCGTCGGTTCGGCGGCGGATTCCAGCCTCGTCAAGGCGCGCGGCGACCGGGACCAGTTCCTGGTCGGCATTTCCGCGACCTATCGCTTCGATTTCACCCTGCCCTGAAACGGGGCGTGGCATCGTGCCGGCTTGACCGGCGGGAAGCGGCTTGCGATTGAGGTGACATGATCACCTCTTCGTCCGATTCCGGCCGCGTCGCCGATGCGCCGTCCGACAACTGGGTCTACCGCGCGTTGCCGCGCGGGCTCTGGCCCTATGCGC
The DNA here is from genome assembly GCF_050172695.1 of Shinella sp. G-2. Taxonomy (NCBI): domain Bacteria; kingdom Pseudomonadati; phylum Pseudomonadota; class Alphaproteobacteria; order Hyphomicrobiales; family Rhizobiaceae; genus Shinella; species Shinella sp. G-2. The sequence continues at coordinate 53,150 of NZ_JBBEYH010000003.1, forward strand.
AGCTTGCCCGCTGGGACCGGCCGATCGGCTGGCAGCTCCTGATGTGGCCCTGCTTCTGGTCGGCGGCGCTGGCGGCCAATGTCGCAGCCGCCGCCGGTCCCTTCGACTGGCTGCGGTTCCTCGCGCATCTCTTCCTGTTCTTCGTCGGCGCGGTCGCCATGCGTGGCGCAGGCTGCACCTATAACGACCTGGTCGATCACGAGATCGACCAGGCGGTGGCGCGCACCCGCTCGCGCCCCTTGCCCTCCGGCCGTGTCACGCGCCGGCAGGCGAAGATCTTCATGGCGCTGCAGGCCCTTCTCGGCCTCGTCGTGTTGCTGCAGTTCAATCTCTTCGCCATCGGTCTCGGCGTCGCCTCGCTCCTGATCGTCGCGATCTATCCCTTCGCCAAGCGCTTCACCGACTGGCCGCAGTTCTTCCTCGGCATGGCCTTTTCCTGGGGCGCGCTGATGGGCTGGGCGGGGCAATTCGGCGCGCTGTCGCTTGCGCCCGTCGCGCTCTATATCGCCGCCATCGCCTGGACCATCGGCTACGACACGATCTACGCCCACCAGGACAAGGAAGACGACGCACTGATCGGCGTGCGTTCTACCGCGCGTCTCTTCGGCGAGAAAACGCGGCAATGGCTCGTAGGGCTCTACGGGCTGACAGTGGTGCTGATCGCGCTGTCCCTCTGGCTGGCGGGTGTCGGCCTCGTCGGCTGGCTCGGCCTTGCCGCCGCCGCCGCGATGCTCGGCTGGCAGATCCGGGTGCTCGATATCGACGATCCCGTGCAGTGCCTTGCACTGTTCAAGTTCAACCACATCGTCGGCTTTGCCATCTTCCTTGCGCTGGCCGCCGCCATTCCCTTCGCCTGAACCTTATCGAACCCGTGCGGCCAGTTGCGGGCGCGCGCCGGTGCGGCGCAGCGTTGCCGGGTGAACGGCCAGCTCGAAGCCGCGGCGTGGCGGACGGCCGCGCGCGACGATGGCGGCATCGGCCTTGCGGATGTGGATGAGAAGAGTGGTGAAGAGCTTTTTTGCCATCGTGGCGTCCCCGCGTTCGTTTTGTCGAACGCTCTTTCCCATGCGGCCGGTGACGGTGGTGTTTCGCAGGGAACAGGGCACGAAAAAGCCGGCCGCAGGGGACGGCCGGCTCTCTCGGTGGTCATGTCAGGCACGGCATGCTCAACGGCGGGCGATGATCTCCCGGCCGTCGATCTTCATCTGGACGCCGAGCTTGCCGGTCGTGCGGCGCACGAGGAAACGCGGGCGGCGTTCCGCAAAGTAGGAATGGCGACGGCGCTGCTTGGCGGGTCGGCTGCCGACGGTGAGGTTGTCGTCGAGCGGGCGGGCGACGCCATCCGCTTCCACCATCAGCATGGGGATGCGGTAGGCTTCCGACCAGCTGCGCCAGTCGGCGGCGATATCGCAGAGATCGTGCGCCACCAGCAGCGGAATGCACAGATCCGGATCCGGATGGTGCAGTTCCAGCGTCACCGTCACGTTGCCGTTGCCATGGTCGATGGCGCGGGCGGCGACGCCCTGGAAGGCACGGGCCGGCAGTGCGATGGAGAGCGGCAGGCCGCTCGACGGCAGGACCTTGCGCAGGACAGCGCCGCGCTCGTCGAGGGTGATGGTGGCGTCGGTTCCTTCCGTCTTCAGCTCGAAGGTCACCTGCTGCGGGAAGCGCTTGGGATCGAGCCGGAGCGTGTTGCCGGCCCAGGCCGGCTTGGAAACGGTATTCAGCATGTCTTTCGCCCTTGTTTTCCTTGAGAGCCGCTTTGCGGTTTTCTCATCGGGACTTTTCGTCCTCTGAGGGCGAGAATAGGCGTGCCCCCTTCCAGGCCGCTTAAAAATCGCGGTTAAGAAAACTTTGCAGTTCCTGATGGTTAGCAAAACCGCACGGGCTAGGGTTTCAAAGTGGTGAATGCCGCCGGCCGGATTTGAGCCACCCGTCCGACAGGCCGGGACAAGCCTCGCGCGCGACAATGACGCCGATCGGCCTGCGCGCGCCCGGCGACGACTGGCCAGTGACTGGAAAGAACGGTTTGCCGATGCTGTCGACCTATACGAGCTACAACCTCATCGCGAAGGACATGGTGAAGTCGCTGAACCGCACGGCGACGGAAACGACCAATGCGCGCGAGGCGGCCTATTACAAGGAGAACATCGGCAAGGTCTCGTCGGTCGACGACTTCCTCGACGACTTCCAGCTCTATTCCTATGCCATGAAGGCCTATGGCCTCGAGGATATGATCTATGCCAAGGCCTTCATGCGCAAGGTGCTGGAAAGCGACATATCCGACCCCAACAGCTTCGCCAACAAGCTCACCGACGCCCGCTACCAGGATTTCGCCAGCGCCTTCAGCTTCTCCGCCTCGACGGCAGTGCCGCAGACCGAGGCGCAGCTCGACGAGGTGATCGGCCTCTATTCCGCCACCGCCGCCAATGCCGGCGCGGCGATCAAGGAGGAGACGCGCTACTACGGCATCGTCATCGATACCGTCTCGAACGTCGACCAGTTGCTGAACAACGAACGCCTGCGCAACTACGTCTTCACGGCCTTCGGCATCGATCCCAAGACCTATTCGCGTTCGACGGTGCGCGATGTGCTGACCAGCGACCTCAACGATCCCGCCAGCTACTTCAACACGGAGTTCGGCGCCCGCGCCGAAGCGGCCGAGACGGCGATCGACGCCGCCAACACCGAGCTGGCAGGGCTACCCTCGGGCCCCGCCAATGCCGCGCGCATCGCCGAACTGAAGGCGGAGATCACGCGCCAGCAGGCCGTCATCAACACGGCGGGGAAATATTACGCGCTCGCCTCGGCCTATAATTTCGAGAATGACGGAAGCGCGCTGGCCGGCACGGTGCAGACCGAGGAGCAGAAGAAGGGCACGCAGGATCTCTACACGCTCTCCAATCCGCGGGTGACGACGGCCGCCGCGCTGCTCCACCAGGACTATTTCGAGAGCAAGATCGCCACCGTCACCACGGCGCAGGAGATCGCCAACGACTCGCGTCTCATCAATTACCTCAAGGTCGCCTTCGATCTCGACAAGCTCTCCGTCGGCAGCCTGACGATCCGCAACATCATCACCAGCGACCCGGATCCGGACAACCCGACCAGCTACATCAACCTGTTCGGCGGCGCCGACAAGGAGAAGTACATCGCGCTGCGCGCCGCCTTCAATTTCGAGGAAGACGGCACACTCGCAGGCGGCGCCGCGCCGCAGACGGCGGACCAGACCGCCGCCACCAGCAACGGCTACATGGTCCATTACAACGACAAGGACGATGAAGCCGACGAAACCGCGATCAAGCAGTTCAAGAGCCAGATCGGCGCGGTGAAGACCGTACAGGATTTCGTGGGCGAGGCGAGCGTCTACAGCTTCGCGTTGAAGGCCTTCGGCCTCGATCCGGCGAAGGTCTCGGCCCTCACCATCAAGAACGTGCTGAAAAGCGATCTCAACGATCCCAAGAGCTATGTGTACCGGCTCAAGGACGAACGCTTCGTGGAACTCGCCAAGGCGTTCAATTTCGGGCCGGACGGCAATATCACGGCGCCGAAGCTGGCACAGTCGGAAAGCGAGATCCTCGTGATGTCGCGCGCCTATGTCACCGAGAAATCCCGTTTCGGAACGGCGGACGACAAGAAAAAGGCCGAGGAAGAGGCGAAATATTACAGCGCACAGATGCAGAAGATCGAGTCCGTCAAGGAATTCCTGGCGGATGACCGCCTCGTCGCCTTCGTGCTGGAGGCGAACGGCATCGATCCGAAAGGCGTCGACGCGACCTTCATGGAGAAGATCTTCACTTCCGCGCTCGACGATCCCAAGAGCTTCGTGAACCAGCAGGTGGACCGCGACTACCGCAAGATCGTCGCCTCGTTCAACTTCGACGCCAAGGGCCTGGTCGCGAAGGCGGACGATGCGCAGATCCAGTCGCGCCGCGGCATCTACGAGACCATCGACAGCCATGTCCGCCAGAAGCTGGAAGAGGAAGCGGGCAACGACAATGCCGGCGTGCGCCTCGCGCTCTATTTCGAACGCAAGGCCGAAACGATATCGAGCCCCTACGACATCCTCGCCGACGATGCGCTCTTCGAGGTCTTCAAGGTGCTCTACCAGCTGCCGGACGAGGTCGCGAGTGCCGATGTCGACGCGCAGGCCAGCATGATCGAGCGCCATCTCGAACTCAAGGACCTGCAGGACCCGGAAAAGGTCGCGAAGATGATCGTGAAGTTCTCGGTCCTCTACGATCTCGACAACCAGTCGACCACCGATCCCGCCCTTTCGGTGCTGACCGGTTCAGGCTCGGCCGGCATCAGCGCCGACCTCATGCTCTCGCTGTCGCAATTGCGCACGGGCGGGCGTTAAGCCTCAGACACAGACCACCTTGCCGGGGTTCATGATCCCGGCGGGGTCGAAGGATCGCTTCACGCGCCGCATCAGGTCCATCTCGATCGGCGCGCGCACGCTGGCAAGCTCGTCCCGTTTCAGTTGCCCGATGCCGTGCTCGGCAGAAATCGAGCCGTGGTATTTCAGCACGATGCCGTGCACGAGATGATTGATTTCGCGCCAGCGGTCGAGGAAGGCCTGTTTGTCCGCGCCCACGGGCTGCGAGATGTTGTAGTGGATGTTGCCGTCGCCCATATGGCCGAAGGAGCAGATCCGGGCGCCGGGAATGGCCTTCGTGACGGCTGCATCCGCCTCCGTCATGAAGGCCGGGATCGCCGAGACCGGCACGGAAACATCATGCTTGATCGAGCCGCCTTCCGGTTTCTGCGCTGGCGACATGCTCTCGCGCATGTGCCAGAGCGCCTTGCGCTGTTCCTCGCTTGCGGCGACAACCGCGTTTTCCACCAGCCCCGCCTCCATGCCGTCGGCAAGCACTGCCTCCATCATGCGCGTCGCCGTTTCGGCCGCGTCGGAGGTGGAGACGTCGATCAGCACATACCAGTCGTGCCGGGTGGCGAGCGGATCGCGCACGCCCGGAATGTGCCGCGTGGTGAAGTCGACGCCGAGCCGCGGCATCAGCTCGAAACCGGTCAGCGCTGCGCCGCAGCGGCTGGAGGCGCGTTCGAAGAGGGCGAGCGCGTCCTCCACGGACTTGAGACCCGCAAAGGCGACCTCATGACCGAGCGGACGGGGAAAAAGCTTCAGCACCGCGCCGGTGATGACGCCGAGCGTGCCTTCCGCGCCAATGAACAGGTCGCGCAGGTCATAGCCGGTATTGTCCTTCTTCAGGCGGCGCAGGCCGTTCCAGACTTCGCCGGTCGGCAGCACCACTTCGAGACCGAGGCAGAGCTGGCGCATGTTGCCATAGGCGAGCACCGCCGTACCGCCGGCATTGGTGGAAAGATTGCCGCCGATCTGGCAGGTGCCCTCCGAGCCGAGCGAGAGCGGAAACAGCCGACCGACCTTTTCGGCCGCTGCCTGGATGTCCGCCAGCACCGCGCCGCCATCGGCGACGATGACATTGCCGACCGGATCGACATCGCGGATGCGGTTGAGACGGGAGAGGGAGAGCACGATATCCGCCGCGTCCTCGCGCGGCACGCTGCCGCCGACATGGCTGGTATTGCCGCCCTGCGGCACGATCGCGGTGCGCGTTTCCGTGGCGAGCGCGAGGATGTGCGATACCTCGTCCACAGAGCCCGGCCGCAACACGAGCGGCGAGGTGCCGTGATAGAGCCCTCGGCTTTCGACGAGATAGGGGGCGATGTCCTTGTCACTCGTCAGCGCATGGGCCGGCCCGGCGATGGCGGCGAAGCGGTCGAGGAGATCGGGAGAAAGCCTTGCCTGCACCATCGCGTGTTCCTTCCTCAAACATGTCCGGCCGAAGCGACACCGCGCCAGGCTCTTGTTCTTGCCGCATGATCCAACGTCGAAGCGATAGGGCTTCAGGTGGAATGCGTTAGCCGCGTGGCGCGGCGGCGCGTTGCAGGCGGTCGTTGATCGCCTCGCCGAGGCCGGTCATGGGGATCTGCGAAAAGGCGATGGAGCTGGCGCCGGTGGCGTCCGCCTGCTTCATGTAGCCGAAGAGATTGGTCGCGGCTTCCGCAAGGTCGCCGGCGGGGCTGAGATCCAGCACGAGCGCCGCCTCCGCCTCGCCGGGCAGCGCCTTGCCGCCGAAGCGGATCAGCACCTCGCCGGGACGCACGTCGCTTGCCCCCAGCCGCACCGGCGCATCGGGGGCGTAGTGCGAGGCGAGCATGCCGGGCGCTTCGATGGCTGCGCCGGCCTCCTTGCGGATGACGGGGCGGCCGGTGATGCGTTCAATCTCGGCTGCGTCGAGACCACCGGGGCGCAGCAGCCGGATCGTCTCGCCTTCGACCTTCACGATGGTGGATTCGAGGCCGACCGTGGCCGGCCCGCCATCGAGCACCAGTTCCAGCTTCGCCCCGAAATCCTCCGCGACGTGGCGTGCGGTGGTGGGGCTGATGCGGCCGGAGGTGTTGGCGCTGGGCGCGGCGAGCGGCCGGCCGAAGGCGGACAGCAGGTCGCTGGCGATGCCTGTCGGCACGCGGATGCCGACCGTGTCGAGCCCGGCGCGCGCCAGCGGATGGATGGCGCTTTCCGGCCGGATCGGCAGCACCAGGGTCAACGGGCCAGGCCAGAAGGCCTCCGCGATCGTGCGCGACAGCGGATCGAAGATCGCATGGCGTTCCGCCATGGCAAGGTCCGCCATATGGCAGATCAGCGGATTGAAGCGCGGCCGGCCCTTCATCTCGTAGATGCGGGCGATCGCCTGCGGATTGGTGGCGTCTGCGGCAAGGCCGTAGACCGTCTCGGTGGGAATGGCGACGGGCACGCCGCGGTCGAGCGCTTCGCAGGCGCGTGTCAGCGCCGCCGTCTCATCCGCCCGCGTATCGAGGATTTCAGCCATGTCGCCCTTCCGTCGTTCCGGCTTTCCTTACAGGGCTTTGCCGGCAAATGCCAAGACTTGCCTGGTTGTGTAAAATTGGAACGGTCGGGTTAGACGGACCGAAAGAGCGCTCTGCTAGGAGAGGCTGACGTTCCCGCACACAGGTCCCTCTTTGATGGCGCACAAGAAATCCACGACCACCGATATCGCCCTGCGTATCGCGACCGCGATGAAGCAGATGGGCATCGACGGCCTGCCCCGCAACTACGAGCTGGTCTACGAGGCCTATGCCGGCGGCAATCCGGAACTGGTTCGGGAGTTCATCGCGCTCGGAAAGTACAAGACGCAGGCCGCGCTCGACGAGCTTGGCCGCAAGTACCTGCCGCACCAGCACGAGGCGAGCGTGCTGCAACGCTCGGCCGGCGCGATCAGCAACGAGATGAGCAACTTCATGGACCTCCTGAGCCAGGAGCGTTCCTCGCTCAACGATTACGGCCGCCTGATCGGCGAGGCCTCGCAGGTCATCCGCGAGGCGGGCGGCGCGCTCGGCAGTTCGCTGGAGGCCCTGCAGCGGGCGACGGAACTGCGCGTCAGCCATACTGCGGAAATGGCGGAGAAGGTCGCGGCGCAATCGGCCGTCATGGACGGCATCCAGAAGGAGATGGCGGACTTCGAGGCACAGAAGTTCACCGATCCGCCAACCAAGCTCGGCAATCGCCGCGCTTTCAACAAGGCGCTCGCGCGCGTCTACGCCAATCCCGAACTGCCGATGATGTGCGGTGTCGCGGTTGCGGAGGTGGACGCGGAACGCCGCTTTTCGTCGGGCCAGATCGAGGCCCTGTCGGACCATCTCGTCACCTTCTACGGCGGCCTCATCCGTCAGGCGTTCCCGGCAAACGACCTTGCCGTACGCTTCGACGGTCTTCGTTTCGGCTTCCTGTTCCAGACGTCGGACGAGAGCGAGGTGACGCGGCTCATCGATCTCCTGCGCGCCGCCTTCCAGACGGTGGCGCTGCGCGATCCGCGCACGGGCCGGAACCTCGGGCATCTGACGCTCTCTGCCGGCGTCTGCATGTCGGAAAGCGCTGACAGCGCGCTCGACCTTGCCGCCGCCTGCGAGCGGGCGCTGGCGGAAGCCAAGGGCCGGGGCGGCGATCAGGTCGTGGTCTACGGCCGCGGCGACGAGGTGCCGGCCGGCAAGGAATGGATGCTGTACCGGGCGTAAACCCTTCCGGTGAAGGCGAGCAGCGATGTTGCCGAAGGGCTAGAGCGCGCGGATGATCTTGCGCAGCGCCTCGTTGCGCGCGCCGAGCATCAGCACGTTCTTCATGGCGAGCTTCGGATCGTCGGTGCGGAAGATCACGCCGTTGCCGCGCACCTTGCGGTCGATCTTGAGGCGGCCTTCTTCCTCCGTCGGCGCGATGGCAACGGCGAAATACATGCGGCCGGGCGTGCGGGAAATGCCGGCGAAGAACTGTTCCTCGTCGCCGATCTCGGCGAGGAAGTTGGCCATGTAGAAGGCCCATTGCACATTCTCGAATTCCGCAAAGCGCGAATTCGCCACCGTGATGTGGCAGTAGCCGAGATGCGGCGTCTCGGCGAGCGTGCGGTGGAAGATCAGCTTCGGAAACTGGATGGACTGGTGGAAGCCGTTGATGCGTTCATGGGTGACGCTGCCGGCCCGTTCCAGCTTGCGGCCGGTGCGCTCGGCGACGTCCTGGTAGCTGAGGTAACGTTTCTCGCTCGGGCTCCAGCTCACGCCACGGTCGATGCGGCCGGTGCGCAGGAATTCGGTGTGCACGGCGGATTTCGGCGGGTTCGCTCGCTTGTAGGCGACGGCGTCGTAATATCGGAATTTCGTCTGCTGCACGCCTCGGCACTCCATCCTCGCGCCCGGATCGCGGTAAAGTTTATGGAAACGTCGTTAAGCAATCCTTTCCGCCGCATTCCCGATTTCCGCGGGGGCGCTCCGCACGGTCGCAATATGACAAGGTGCTTCGTTCCGGACGAGGGTGCCGAAAGAATGGATTATCGTCGGGGTCATTCCTTTATGGCGTTGATATTTCATTGTTATGCCCTGCGGCGGCCTCGTTTCCACCGTCTTTGACTGTCGTCAAATTGGGGCGACGTGTCGCTTTCTGGCATGTCGCGCGCCGATTCTTGCGCTTAGATAAGGACGCTCAAGGTGCCGCTCCCGTCAGGGGGTGGAGAATTGGGAAGCCGGTTGAAATCCGGCGCTGCCCCCGCAACGGTGTTGGAGAAAACGCGGCAGGAAGCCACTGGACGGATGTCCGGGAAGGCGCCGCGACGGTCCCAAGGGACGCTCCTCAGCCCGGAAACCAGCCTGGAGAAACGATCGTGACTGGCTGCGGCGGGCGGCTGGGAAGCGTGCATTGTCGGGCCGTCCGCGTCCGCATGCCGTCTCCTCCGTGCGCCTCATCCCCCATTTTGACAGTGAGGACCGGCATGGATATCCGCAGCGACGTGCTCCGCAAGCTCAAGAACCGCCGTGAAGGCCACAGCCTCGAGCAGGCCTTCTACATCGATCCCGACCATTACAGGCTGGACCTCGAGACGATCTGGTATCGCGACTGGCTGTTCATCGGCCATGACTGCGAGATCCCGAAGGCCGGCAATTACTTCACCGTGCAGGTCGGCGATTATCCCGTCGTCATCACCCGCGACCGCTCCGGCACCGTGCGGGCGCTGCACAATTCCTGCCGCCACCGCGGTTCGCGCGTCTGCACGCAGCACAAGGGCACCTCGGCCAAGCTCGTCTGTCCCTATCACCAGTGGACCTACGAACTCGACGGCTCGCTGCTCTTCGCCCGCCACATGGCCGAGGATTTCGACAGGACGCAACATGGCCTGAAGCCAATCCATTGCGAGACCGTCGGCGGCTACATCTTCATCTGCCTTGCCGAAGAGGCGCCCGATTTCTCGGCCTTCCGCACCCTGGTCGAGCCCTATCTCGCCCGCCATCGCCTCGGCGAGACCAAGGTCGCCTTCGAAAGCACGATCGTCGAGAAGGGCAACTGGAAGCTCGTCTGGGAAAACAACCGCGAGTGCTATCATTGCGCCGCCAACCATCCCGAGCTCTGCCGCACCTATCCGGAAGCGCCGAGCGCCACGGGCGTGCAGGGCGCCAAGGACGATCCCGTCATTGCCGAACACTGGGCGAAATGCGAGGCGGCGGGCCTGCCGAGCGAATTCAGGATGTCGCCGACCGGCCAGTTCCGCGCCGCGCGCATGCCGCTCATCCAGGACGCCGAGAGCTACACCATGTCCGGCGCGCGCGCCGTGCAGCGCCCGCTCTCCAATGACGTCCTGGACAGCGGCATCGGCACGCTGCTGCTCTTCCACTATCCGACGACCTGGAACCATGTGCTCGCCGACCACGCCATAACCTTCCGGGTGCTGCCGCTCGGCCCCGAGCTGACGCAGGTCACGACCAAGTGGCTGGTCCACAAGGATGCGGTCGAAGGCGTCGACTACCGTCTCGACGAGCTCACCCATGTCTGGACCGAGACCAACAACCAGGACCGCCGCATCGTCGAGGAAAACGCCTTCGGCATCCGTTCGCCGGCCTATCAGCCCGGTCCCTATTCGCCGGAGGACGAGGGCGGCGTCATGCAGTTCGTCGAGTGGTACTGCAATTTCATGGTCGAACGGCTCGACGGCGCCAAGACGCCGCTCTCGCGGGTGGCCTGACATGACGATCGCCAGCCAATTCCGCCATTTCGACGAGCTGCATCCCTGGCATGACCGCCACAATCTTCTGGAGTGCACTGCAGCCACCGTGGAAACGGCCGACGTGATGACCTTCACCTTCCGCTCCGACCAGAAGAACTGGTTCCGCTACCTCCCGGGCCAGTTCGTCACGCTGGAGCTGCCGGTCTCGGCAGACGAACCGGTCATGCGCACCTATACGCTCTCCTCGACACCCTCGCGGCCCTTCTCCGTCGCCGTCACGGTGAAGGCGCAGAAGAACTCCATCGGCACGCGCTGGATGTTCGAGCATCTGCGACCCGGCATGACGCTGAAGGCCTTCGGGCCTCTCGGCGACTTCTCCTTCGTGCGCTACCCGGCGGAAAAATACCTATTCATTTCCGCCGGCTCGGGCGTCACGCCGATGATGTCGATGACGCGCTGGATGTCCGATTGCGCGCCGCAGTCGGACGTCGCCTTCGTCTCCTGCGCCCGCAAGCCGGAGGACCTGCTGTTCAAGCCGGAACTCGAATGTCTCGCCGCCCAGATGCCGAACCTCGCGCTCGGCTTCGTCGTGGAGGGCCACAATCCGCGGGACGGCTGGCACGGTCTGCGCGGCCGCATCGATGCGGCCCGTCTCTCGCTGCTCGCGCCCGATTTCCGCGAGCGCACCGTCTTCTGCTGCGGTCCGGAACCGTTCATGCGCGGCGTCAAGGACATGCTGAAGGTCTGCGGCTTCGACATGAACCGCTACCACGAGGAAAGCTTCCAGCCGGCCAATGCGCCGGCGCCGGAAGAGATCGCCATCCGTGCGGGTGCCGGCGAGCAGGAGGTCGATGCCAACGCCGTTTCGACCGTCACCTTCACCATGGCCGGCAAGGACGCCAAGTGCCCGCCCGGCCAGACGATCCTGCAGACCGCCCGCGCCGCCGGCGTGCGCATCGGCGCTGCCTGCGAAGGGGGGCTCTGCGGCACCTGCCGGGTGCTGAAGATTTCGGGGGAGGTGGAGATGCGCCACAATGGCGGCATCCTCGATGACGAGATCGAGGAAGGCTATATCCTCGCCTGCTGCTCGCGTCCCATCGGGGACGTGCAGATCGAGGCGTGAGACAAAGGAAAGCCCCCGTTGCCAGCCGGCGACGGGGGCTTCGATATTGTTCCGGTGCTTCCCGCTTCGACGCGGAGGGCGTCGGCCCACCGGCTCCTCAGTCGGCCTTTGCCCGGCGCGCCGGGAAGAGGATGACGTCGCGGATCGACGGGGCGTTCGTCAGCAGCATGATCAGGCGGTCGACGCCGATGCCGAGGCCGCCGGCCGGGGGCATGCCCTGGTCGATGGCGTCGAGGAACTCGTCATCGAGCTGCTTGGCCTTCTCGCCGCGGGCATGGGCCTGCTCGAGCTGCTCGACCATGCGGGCGCGCTGTTCTTCCGGGTCGTTGAGCTCGGAGAAGGCGTTGCCCAGTTCCCAGGTGTTGCAATAGGTCTCGAAACGCTCGACGAGACGCGGCTCGCCCGGCACTTCCTTGGCGAAGGGCGAGATGTCCTTCGGGAAATGCGTGACGTGGCTCGGCTGGATCAGCGTCGGTTCGACCTTTTCCTCGAAGATGAAGGCAAGGCATTCGCCCCAGGTCCAGTCCTTCTCGATTTCGAAGCCGGCGGCCTTGGCTGCGGCGCGGGCTTCCTCGTCGCTCGTCATCGCGAGGAAGTCGAGGCCGGTCGCTTCCTTGACGGCATCGGGCATCGGAACGCGCTTGAACGGGCCCTTGAAGGAGATTTCCTTGTCGCCATAGGCGAACTCGGTCGAGCCGTGGATCTTCACGGCCAGCTCGGCGAAGAGGCGCTCCACGAGGTCCATGATGTCCTCGTAGTCGGCATAGGCCCAGTAGCACTCCATCATCGTGAATTCGGGATTGTGCCGGGTCGACACGCCCTCATTGCGGAAGTTGCGGTTGATCTCGAACACCTTGTCGGTCAGCCCGGAGACCAGCGTGCGCTTGAGGAACAGTTCCGGCGCGATGCGCAGGTACATGTCGAGCTTCAGCGTGTTGTGGTGCGTCTTGAAGGGCTCGGCCGTCGCGCCGCCATAGACCGAGTGCAGCATGGGCGTCTCGACTTCCATGAAGCCGTCGTTCTCCATGAAGCGGCGGATGCCGGAGACGATCTTCGAACGCTGCTGGAAGCGCAGCTTCGATTCCTCGTTGGTCATGATGTCGAGGTGGCGCTTGCGATAGCGGATTTCGACATCCGCCACGCCATGCCACTTCTCGGGCATCGGCAGCAGGGTCTTCGTCAGCATGACGATCTCCTGCGCGTTGATGGTCAGCTCGCCGCGCTTGGTGCGGCGCACGGCGCCGGTGACGCCGATGATGTCGCCGATATCGATCATCGGCAGCAGGTTGCGCGCCTCTTCCGGGGTCGTGTCCTTGTGGCTGAAGATCTGGATCTTGCCCGAGGCGTCATGGATATCCATGAACATGCCCGAGTTGCGCGAGGAATAGACGCGGCCGGCGACGGTCACGACGTCGCCGCTCTCCGTGTCGGGCTCGAGGCCTTCGTATTTTTCCGCAAGCTCCGCATTGGTCATCGTCCGGTGGAAATGCGCCGGATAGACGTCGCCGATCGTCTCGCGGAGCTGGCCGAGCTTCTGGCGGCGGACTTCCGTGGGGTCGGAGGAGAGGGCGGTTTCTGTCTTGTCGTTCATTCTTGTTCGTTCCTTACTTTCCGCTGCCGACCATGGAGGCCACCACCTGCGCGGCGACCTTCAGGCGCTGGCGCACGACGGAGCGGCCGAGGATGGCCATCGAGTCGAAGAGCGGCAGCGAGCGCGACGAGCCGGAAACGGCAACGAAGAGCGGGGCCACCACGACCTTCAGCTTCTTGCCGAGCCGGTCGGCGCTGGCGCGCAGTTCCGCCTCGATGCTCTCGATGGTCCATTCCGGCATCTTTTCGAGATCCGGCTGCACCTGGTTCAGCACTTCGAGGATTTCCTCCGGCGTCGACTTCACCTTGGCGAAGGCTTCCGGCGTCAGGCCGAGATCGGATTTCAGCAGGAAGCCGGCGAGATCCGGCAGTTCGCCGAGCTTGGCGATGCGTGACTGCGACAGCCTGAGGCCGTCACGGATGCGGTTGTTCTCCATCGCCCATTCCAGCACGCGCTGCATGAAGTCCTCTTCGGTCAGCTGTTCGCGCAGCCAGCGGCCGTTCAGCCAGTCCAGCTTCTGGATGTCGAAGATCGCGCCGGCCTTGGACAGGTTCTCCGGGTCGAACTTCTCGGCGAGCTGATCCATGGTCAGCAGTTCTTCGCCTTCGGATATCTGGATGAAGAACAGGCCGAGGAAGTTCATCAGCGCTTCGGGCAGGTAGCCGAGCGCCGAATAATAGGAGATCGAGGTCGGGTTCTTGCGTTTCGACAGTTTCGACTTGTCGTGATTGCGCATCAGCGACAGGTGCATGAAGACCGGCGGCTCGAGGCCGAGATATTGATAGATGAGGATATGCTTGGGCACCGAGGCCAGCCATTCCTCGCCGCGCGCCACATGGGTGATCTTCATCATGTGGTCGTCGACCACATTCGCCATGTGATAGGTCGGCATGCCGTCGGCCTTGAGCAGGACCTGCATGTCGACGGCTTCCCACGGAATTTCGACCGGACCGTAGACGCCGTCGACGAACTTGCACGCGCCCTCGGTCGGGATCTTCATGCGCACGACATGCGGCTCGCCGGCGTCGACGCGCTTCGTCACTTCCTCGGCGGAAAGATGGAGGCAGAGGCCGTCATACTTCGGCGGCTTGCCCGCGGCGCGCTGCGCCTCGCGCATCTGCTCCAGCCGCTCGGGCGTGCAGAAACACTTGAAGCCGTGGCCGTTGGCGACGATCTTGTCGACATAGGGACGATAGATGTCCTTGCGGTCGGACTGGCGATAGGGACCATAGGGGCCGCCGATATCGGGACCTTCCGACCATTCGAGACCGCACCATTTCAGCGCGTCCAGCACCTTCTGCTCGAACTCCGGCGTCGAGCGCGTGGCGTCCGTATCCTCGATGCGCAGGATGAAGGTGCCGTTGTTCTTTTTCGCGAAGAGATAGTTGAACAGCGCGATATAGGCGGTGCCGACATGGGGCTCGCCGGTCGGGGAGGGTGCGATGCGTACGCGAACGCCGGATGCGGTTCCGGAAGTGCTCATGATATGGCCCGTCTTGACATGGTTATATGCCCCGCACCGGAGGCTTCCGGCACGAAGGCGTCACTTTGGGAGGAAAAGCCCCGGTTTTGCGCCGGCTGGGCGGCGGGAAAAGGCTTTCCGTTGGGCTGGGTGAGACCATATTCAGCCCGGCGCGTCAAGGGAAAGTCGGACCTCGCTACTGCACGGGCCAGACGGCGAGCAGCGTCGGCACGCTGACGATGACGATGAGGACGGAAAGCGGCAGGCCGACACGCGGGTAGTCGGAGAACTTGTAGCCGCCCGGACCCATGACCAGCGTGTTGCACTGGTGGCCGACGGGGGTGAGGAAATCGCAGCCCGCGCCGATCGCCACGGCCATCAGGAAGGCCTCGGGCTTGTAGTGCAGCGCGCCTGCGAAACTCGCGGCAATGGGCGCCATGACGAGCACGGTGGCGGCATTGTTGAGGAACGGCGTTACCGCCATCGCCGTCAGCAGGATGAGCGCGAGCGCGCCGAAGGGCGGCAGATATACGGCGATATCGCCGAGCCAGCCGGCGATCAGTTCGCTCGCCCCCGTCGTGCGCAGGCTGTCGGAAACGGGAATGAGCGCGGCGAGCATGACGAGGATCGGCCCGTCCAGCGCCGCATAGGCCTCGCGCAGCGGCACGGCGCGGAAGAGCACCATGGCGACGGCGGCGGCGAAGAAGCCGGTGGCGACGGGCACGAAGCCGAGCGCGGTGGAGGCCATGGCGGCGATCAGCACCAGCACCGGAATGATCGCCTTGCGCGGGGCGCCGAGCAGGATTTCGCGCTGGGCGAGGGGCAGCAGGCCCAGTTCCGGCAGCAGCGCCGGCAGGGTGCGGTTGTTGCCCTGCACCACGATGACGTCGCCGGGGCGAAGGCGCACTTCGGAAAGCTTTTCGCGCAGGCGCTGGCCCTGCCGGCTGACGGCGAGAAGGTTGATGCCGTAGGAATGGAACAGCGCGATCGAGCGCGCGGAAATGTCGATGAGGCGGGATTCGTTGCCGACGACCACCTCGATGGCGCTGATCTCGCCGGCTTCGCCGCGCCCGGCACGGATCGGCTGGCCGGAAAGGGTCAGGCCTGCCGCGGAAACCACCTTGTCGAGCGCGCTCGCCGTGCCTTCCATCAGGATCGTATCGTTGGCGAGCAGCCGCACGTCCGGCAGGGGCGTGAGATGCACATAGCCGCGGATGATCGACGTGGCGATGACGTCGCCGTCGCCATTGCGCAGGATTTCGTTGAGCGACTTGCCGATCGAGGGCGATCCCTCCACCACCGTGGCATCGGAGGAATAGGCGGCGGCTTCCAGCGATTCCTCGATGCTGGCGTTCTTGTTGCTGCGTTCCGGCACGATGCGGTTGAAGAACAGCATGAAGAGGATGCCGCAGACCGTCAGCGTCGCGCCGACGGGCGTGAAGTCGAACATCGTGAAGCTTTCGCCGGTGATTTCCTGGCGGAGGCGCGAGACGACGATGTTGGGGGAGGTGCCGATCTGCGTCATCAGGCCGCCGAGAAGCGCGGCAAAGGCCATCGGCATCAGGAATTTCGAGGCGGGCGTGCCGGATTTGCGGGCGAACTGGAAGGCAAGCGGCATCATGATGGCGAGCGCGCCGATATTCTTGATGAAGGCCGAGAGCACCGCGACGGAAACGAGCAGCAGCGCCAACTGGCTGCGCTTCGAGGTGAGGTGCGGGAAGAAGCGCTTGACCGCAAGATTGACGATGCCGGAGCGGGCGACGGCCGCGCTTACCATCAGCGCGCTGCCGACGATGATGACGATATCGTCGGAAAAGCCGGAGAAGGCCTTGTCGAAGGGCACGATGCCAAGCGCCAGCGCCAGCAGCAGCGAACAGCAGGCGACGAGATCGTAACGGAACCTTCCCCAGATGAACGCCGCCATCATCAGGGCGATGACGACGAAGGCGAAGGTCTGCTCAAGGGTCATGTTGGGGTCCGTGCGGCGGGACAATGCTTGGCATGAATTCCCTGCACGGCCTGCCGGTTCCGCCGCAAGCGGCAGAGCCATCCAAAACTTTCGCGGAACAATCCACCCTGCGGACGATTTGCCAAGAGAAGGCGGGCCGTGTCAACCGGACGTGACGGAGATGGAGAATGCGGGGATTTTTCCGGTTTCTCCCCGTGGCCAACGAAACGGCAGGCGAGCTCCTCACCCGTCCGGTCCGTCTTCGACCGTTTCCAAAGAAAAACCGGCGGGTTGAATACCCGCCGGTTTCTTTTTTTTCAGTGCCATGCGGCAGTGGATACGCCGACAAGCGCCGTTGCCTCAGTGTCCGCCTGTCCCCTTGCCTTGCCGCGCCCGGCGCGAAATCATGTTCAGCACCTCCACGAGCGCCGAGAAGGCCATGGCGGCGTAGATGTAGCCCTTGGGTACATGGAAGCCCATGCCTTCGGCGATCAGCGTCGTGCCGATCATCAGGAGGAAGGCGAGCGCCAGCATGACGATGGTCGGGTTCTTCTCGATGAAATTGGCGAGCGGCGTTGCGGCCACCAGCATGACCGTGACGGCGACGAGCACGGCGATCACCATGATCGGCAGGTGCGGCGTCATGCCGACGGCGGTGATGATGCTGTCGATGGAGAAGACGAGGTCGAGCACCAGGATCTGGCCGATGGCCGAGGCGAAGCTGGTCGTGACCGCGCCGCCGACCATGTCTTCCTTGTGGTCGATGGGGTCGACATTGTGGTGGATTTCCTTCGTCGCCTTCCAGACGAGGAAGAGGCCGCCGGCGATGAGGATCATGTCCTTCCACGAGTAGCCGTGGCCGAAGGCCTCGAAGACCGGCGTCGTCAGCTGGACGATCCAGGCGATGGTGCCGAGCAAAGCGAGGCGCATGATGAGCGCGAGCCCGATGCCGATGCGGCGGGCGCGCACCCGGTGTTCGGCGGGCAGCTTGTTGGTCAGGATCGAGATGAAGATGAGGTTGTCGATACCGAGAACGACTTCCATCACGACCAGCGTGATGAGCGCGATCCAGGCGGCCGGGTCTTGCATGAGCGCAAGAGTGCTGTCCATCCGGTCTTTCCCTTCATGAATACGGTGAAGAATGGACTTCCGTATTTATGCAGAATTCGACCGCTGGCAAGTCGAGCGGCCGCCCTTGCCGCTCATATCACGATTTCGTCATCTGATCGGCGAGCGGCAGCCAGATTTCGATGCGGCCGAGGCCGGTGTCGGGGTCGAAATCCTCGCCGTAGAATTCGAGCATGTCGGGGAAGGCACCGGCCGTGCGGCCGGAGGCCGGCAGCCAGGTGCGGAAGGCCGCGTCCACCGTCGCGGGAATGCCGTTGACATGGCCTTCATGGGTAAACATCGCCCAGTCTTGCGCCGGCACGGCGATGGTTTCGAGCTCTGCCGGCAGGTCGTCGCTCTTCGGTGCGCGCACGCCAGCGACGTAGCGGAACCCGGGCCTTCCCTGAAGGCAGGTGCACAGGCCGAAGGCCGTATTGCCGGTCTGGCCGGGAATATGGCCGAAATAGGGGTTGAACTTTTGCCAGAGCGCCGGAATGCCGGCAGCCTTGCCGGGCGCGAAATCGGCGCCGAGGCCGACGATAGTGAAGGCGTCGAGCGTTTCGATGCGCGGCGCGGGCAGGTTGCTTTTTTCGAGGACGGACATGCGGATGGGCTCCTGAAGGGTGAGGCCGGAAAGATCGCGCCGTGCGCGAAGTGCCTCCGGCGTCAGGCCGAATTGCTCGCGGAAGGCGCGGGTGAATGCCTCATGGGAGCCGTAGCCGGCATCGAGCGCGACGGTCAGGATGTTCTGCGCCCCGCCGGCAAGCTGGCGCGCGGCCTCCGAAAGGCGGCGGGCGCGCAGGTAGCGGGCAAGGTTCTGGCCGGTCATCTCGCTGAAGCGCCGGGACAGGTGGTGGCGCGACATGCCGGCCATGTCGGCGATCTCGGCGAGCGCGATGGCGCGGCCGAAATGGCTTTCGATGTACCAGATGGCCTTGGCAACGGGATGCATGCGTCGGTCGCTCCTCATGGACAGCCATCTTATGGCGTCCTTTGCGGCCCGTCACTTGATCGCGGTTGCGCGCCTTGCGCGATCCGCCCGAAAATCTCAGGCCCCCCGAAAACCTCAGGTCCCGAAAACTTCAGGCCCGGGCGCCATAGGCGGCAAGGAACATCCGGATCGCCGCGGTGACGTTCTTCTCGATGGCGGCGGGGGAGGGAACCTCCTCCATGGCGCCGAAGATGCGCGGCTTGAAGAGACCGACGGTGGTGAGCTCGATGAACTGCTTGGCGGCGTGTTCCGTGTCGTCGCAGACGATGATGCCGGCCGCGACCTGCCGGTCGAGATATTCCTGCAGCACCGAGACGGGGTTGATCGGCGTCGCGGAGAAGAAGCGGCTACAGAGGCTGGGCAGGCGGTGGTTCGCGGCGATCACCATGCGCATGGCGCGGATCGTCTGGTCCGCCGTCATATGCGTGGCGAAGAGCGTGCCGAAACCTGCCAGCGTCTCGTCGATCGGCTTCTGGCCGTCGAGGGCGTGGCGCACCGTCTCGGTGATCCGCCGGCGTTCCCGCTCGATCATGTAGCCGAACAGGTCTTCCTTATTCTCGAAATAGACGTAGATGGTGCCCTTGGAGACGCCGGCGGCGCGCGTGATGTCGTTCATGCTGGCGGCCTCGAAGCCCTGCTCCATGAACACGCGCTTGGCGCCGTCGAGGATCTGCTCGCGCTTGGCGGGATCTTCCCCGGCGACCCGGCGACCCGTCTGCGGGGCGTCCGGCCTGTCTTGCGTGATCTCCATCTCCGTTCCTGTAAACCTCATCTCAACTATTTCGAACCGGGCGGTTCGATTTACTCTTGATATGCGGGAGAAACAGGATTATGTCAAATCGAACCGAACGGTTCAGTTCAATAATTTACCCCAGAGAACGGTGGCATGCGCATGTCGACTTCCCACGGCGCCGGCACGGCGAAGGTTCGCCCGGTCAATGACGATTTCGAGGCCCAGACTGCAGAAGCCAAGCCCGTGACGACGGCGGAAGCCGCGCCGGCCGCCGCTGCCGTTTCCCAGCCGGAAAAGAAGAAGGGCGGCCGCAAGTTCATGCTGCCCGTCGTCGGTCTCGCGCTGCTCGCCGCCGCCGGCTGGTACGGCTACAAGTGGTGGACGCACGGCCGCTTCATGATCTCGACGGATGACGCCTATATCGAGGGCGACATCGCCTCCATCTCCCCGAAGGTCTCGGGCTATGTCGAGGCGGTCAACGTCGTCGCCAACCAGGCGGTCAAGGCCGGTGATCCGCTCGTCACGCTCGACAACGGCGACTATCGTCTCGCCAAGGAACAGGCCGAAGCCCAGATCGCCACCCAGAAGCTGGCGCTCGACCGCATCGACGCGCAGATCGAGGGCGCAAAGGCGAGCCTTGCCCAGGCCGAAGCCCAGAAGACCGCCTACCAGGCCGCCCTCGGCGGCGCGGAAGTGGCGGAAAAGCGCGCCAAGGAACTGGCATCGAAGGAAGTCGGCACCACCGCCTCGCTCGATAGCGCCAGCGTGGCGCTCGACCAGGCCAAGGCCAATCTCGTCGGCGCGGATGCCAACATCGTCGCGGCGAAGGCAAGCATTGCCGTCCTCCAGGCGCAGCGCACCGAGTCCGAAAGCGGCATCCGCACGCTGGAGCTTGCCCGCGCCAAGGCCGAGCGCGATCTCGGCTTCACCGTGCTGAAGGCGCCCTATGACGGCGTCGTCGGCAATATCTCGGTGCAGGTCGGCGATCTCGTTTCGGCGGGTCAGCGTCTTGCCGCGCTCGTCCCGGTGACGGACCTCTATGTCGAGGCCAACTTCAAGGAAACGCAGATCGCCCATCTCGTGCCCGGCTCGAAGGTGCATCTGCATGTCGACGCCTACGAGGAAGACGATATCGTCGGTACGGTCTCGTCCATCGCGCCGGCCTCCGGCTCGGTCTTCTCGCTGCTGCCGGCGGAAAATGCCACGGGCAACTTCACCAAGGTCACGCAGCGCGTGCCCGTCCGTATCGCCCTTCCCAAGGACGCGCTGGACACGGGCAAGCTGCGCGCCGGCCTCAGCGTGGTCGTCGATGTCGATAGCCGCACCGCGCCCGAGGGCACGGCGGTGGCGGCGACGGCCGAGTAAATTCCTCCAGCAAAGGAGCGCGGGCGATGGCCGCGACCGCTCAAGCGACAGCCGGCGTTCCTGCGGCGGCGCCCGCGCATGCCGACAAGGTTCCCGTTCGCCGCGTCGTCGCGTTCTTCGCGATGGTGTTCGGCATGTTCATGTCGATCCTCGACATCCAGATCGTCTCGGCCTCGCTGTCGGAGATCCAGGCCGGCCTGGGCGCCGGCGCGGACGAGATCGCCTGGGTGCAGACGTCCTATCTGATCGCCGAAGTCATCATGATCCCGCTATCGGGGACGCTGGCGCGCATCGTGTCGACGCGCATCCTCTTCAGCTTTTCCGCCGCCGGCTTCACCATCGCCAGCGCCCTTGCTGCGACCGCGACGAACATCGACCAGATGATCGTCTACCGCGCCATCCAGGGTTTCATCGGCGGCGGCATGATCCCGTCGGTTTTCGCGGCCGCGTTCACCATCTTCCCCCCGTCCAAGCGCTCCGTCGTCTCGCCGATGATCGGCCTCGTCGCCACGCTCGCGCCCACCATCGGCCCGACGGTCGGCGGCTATCTCAGCCACGCCTTCTCCTGGCACTGGCTGTTCCTCGTCAACATCATCCCCGGCATCATCGTCACGGTCCTGACCTTCAACCTGATCGATTTCGACAAGCCGGAATTCAGCCTGATGAAGCGTTTCGACTGGTGGGGTCTCGCCTCCATGGCGGTCTTCCTCGGCTCGCTCGAATATGTGCTGGAAGAGGGCAACAACAAGGACTGGTTCAACGACGAGCATATCGTGCTCGGCACGCTCGCCATCGTCATCGGCGCCATCGTCTTCTTCTGGCGGGCCTTCAAGGTGCCATTCCCCGTGGTGGATCTGCGCGCCTTCGCCAACCGCAACTTCGCCTTCGGCTCCATCTTCTCCTTCGTCATGGGCATCGGCCTCTACGGCCTCACCTATCTTTATCCGCTCTATCTGGCGCGCATTCGCGGCTACGATTCGCTGATGATCGGCGAAACGATGTTCGTGTCGGGCCTTGCCATGTTCTGCACCGCGCCGATCGCCGGCATGATGTCGTCGCGGCTCGACCCGCGCGTCATGATGATGATGGGCTTTGGCGGGTTCGCGCTCGGCACCTGGTCCATGACGCAGCTGACGGCCGATTGGGATTTCTACGAGCTGCTCGTGCCGCAGATCCTGCGCGGCGTCTCGCTGATGATCTGCATGGTTCCGATCAACAACGTGGCGCTCGGCACCCTGCCGCCCGACCGCATCCGAAACGCCTCCGGCCTCTTCAACCTGACGCGTAATCTCGGCGGGGCCGTCGGTCTTGCGGTCATCAACACGATCCTCACCCAGCGCTCGCAGGAGCATTACCTGCGGCTCTCCGAGCACGTGCAGTGGGGTAATCCCGAAGCCGTCGAGCAACTGCGCAACATGGCCTCCAACTTCAATGCGCACGGGCTCGACGGCGCGACCATCGCCATCAAGAAGATGGCCGGCATGGTGCAGCAGCAGGCCTATATCCTGTCCTTCATCGACATCTTCCTGCTGCTCACCGCGCTCTTCGCGACCCTCGTCGTCTGCGCCTTCGCGATCAGCAAGCCGCAGTCCGGCGTCGGTGGCGGCGGCGGGCACTAAGCCGGCCGGACGCGCAAAGCCTCTTGCCGCGGCATCGGTCCGTCCGCCAGAATGGCGGCGCGATCGATGCCCGGAGGCGCGCATGACATTCGACTTCACCCGCCGTCATTTCCTGGCAGCCGCCGGCGGCCTTGGCCTATCCGTCGTCCTTCCGAAATCGACCACGCGCGCGGCGGCGGCGCGTCCCGCAACGGATGCGACCTTTCTCTTTTCCTGCGACGTGCATGTCTGCCTCGTCTCGGCCGACGGCCTCAGCCCCAATTGTGCGGACGAGGGCAAGACGGATGCGGCGCTGCTGCGGCATGTGGCGGCGCTCAATGCGCTCGGCGGGCTGGGATGGCCGCAGATGGTCGCGGGCAAACCCTCGGGCCTCGCCAGCGCCGGTTTGCGGATCGACGAGCCGCTCGGCCTCGTCCTCGGCGGCGACATGACGGATGACGGCGGCGGGCAGGTGAAGGTGCCGGGCGAGGGACGCCAGCTCCAGCAGTTCGCCAGCCGATACCAGCAGGGCACCGGCCCGGACCGGGTGCATTATCCCGTCTATAACGGCCTCGGCAATCACGATCTCGACCAGGACGGCGTCGCCCCGCATGTCGACTGGTACCGCCGCGAACTGCGCGACTATGTCGAACTGAACCACCGGTCCACGGTCTTCTACAAGGCTCCCGTGCCAGTGACGAACTACGATATCGATTCGGACAACTATTCCTGGGACTGGGGCGGCCTGCATCTGATCCAGCTCCAGCGCTTCGGCGGCGACAATACAAGGGGTGCCATCAGCAGTCTGCCGTGGCTGCAGCAGGATCTTGCCACCTATGCCGCCGACGGCCGGCCCGTCGTGCTCTTCCAGCATTATGGCTGGGATGTCTTCTCTACCGAGCACTGGGATCCGGCCGCAAAGACCTTCGATCCCACGGGCGCCGGTCCGGCACACTGGTGGACGCAGGAGGAACGCGCCGGGCTTGTCGCCGCGCTCAAGGGCTACAATGTCGTCGGCATCTTCCATGGCCATGAGCACCCGACGCCGATGATCTACAGTCGCGACGGCCTCGATCTCTTCAAACCCGTCGCCGCCTTCATGGGCGGCTTCGCCTTGGTGCGCATCACCGACGCCTTCATGGATGTCGCACTCGCCCGCGCCGGCGAAACCCCCGCCGACATCGCCTTCACGCACGCCTTCAGCAAGCGCCTTCCGGGCTGAAAAAACGCTCGGGCAGCCTTTGCCGAAAATTTCTGATTTACGTACATCAGAAATTCCTCTAAGGGTCTCGCCACGGAGGAACGATGAGACCCACGGTTCACGATATTGCCGACAAGGCGGGCGTCAGCCTCGCGACGGTCGACCGCGTCCTGAACGACCGGCCGGGCGTTCGCGGCGTCACGCGGGCCAAGGTCGAGGCGGCGATCGCGACACTCGGCTATGTGCGCGACGTGGCGGCGGCCAATCTGGCCAAGAGCCGCGTCTATCCGCTCGTCTTCATCCTGCCGGAAGGCGACAATCCCTTCATGCGCGGCCTCGAGGCGGAAGTCCGCCGCGCCGGCCTGCACTCGGCCGTCGAGCGCACGCGCCTTTCGGTCACGACAGTGCCGGCCTTCGATGCCGCCGCGCTGGCGCGCGCCATTGACGTGGCCATTGCCGAGGATGTTTCGGGCATTGCGGCCGTCGCGGTCGATGCGCCCGAGGTCTTTGCCGCCATCGAACGGGCGAAGGCCGCCGGCATCCCGGTCGTCACGCTCGTCTCCGATCTTGCCGGCTCGGGCCGCGACCATTTCGTCGGCGTCGACAACATCGCCGCCGGCCGCACCGCCGGCAGCCTGATGGGTCGTTTCCTCGGCAACAGGTCCGGCCCCGTTGCCGTTCTCGCCGGTTCCATGCGGGTGCGCGACCACGGCGAGCGTCTCGAAGGCTTTCTTGCCGCCATGTCGGCCATGCCCGCCGCCCGCCCCATCCTGCCGGTGCTGGAGGGCCAGGACGACCCGGCGCTCGCCCGTGCGCTGATTTCGGAATGCCTCGCGGCGGTGCCGGATCTTGCCGGCGTCTACAGCCTTGGCGCCGGTAACCGCGGCCTCATCGAGGCGCTGGCGGCGCGTCCGGACGGCGCCCTTTGCGTCATCGCCCACGAACTGACCGCCGAGACCCGAGCGGCGTTGGAAAGCGGCCGCATCGACGCCGTGCTCAACCAGGACGCCGGCCACGAGGTGCGCAGCGCCATCCGCGTTCTGCGTGCCAAGGCGGACGGCCTGCCGGTGATTGCCGCGCAGGAGCGCATCCGTCTCGAAATCTTCATCAAGGACAACCTCCCGGCCGCGCCGGACGAGGACGGCAACTAGGAGAGCGCCATGTATCTCGGGATCGACCTCGGCACCTCGGGCGTCAAGGCCATGCTGATCGACGCGGACGGCAAGGTCGTCGGCTCGGCGTCGGGCCGGGAGGTGGAGACCCATCGCCCGCATGCCGGCTGGTCGGAGCAGGATCCGGCCGACTGGATTCGCGCCACGCAGGAGGCCGTCGCGGGTTTGCGCGCCGCCCATCCTGCCGCCCTGGCCGCCGTGCGCGGCATCGGCCTTTCCGGCCATATGCACGGCGCGACGCTGATCGATGCCGACGACGGGGTCCTGCGTCCCTGCATCATGTGGAACGACACGCGCAGCCACAGGGAAGCTGCCGCGCTTGACGCCGATCCGCGTTTCCGCAGCATAACCGGCAACATCGTCTTCCCCGGTTTTACCGCGCCGAAGCTCGCCTGGGTCAAGAACAACGAGCCTGCCATCTTCGCCAAGGTCCGCCGCGTTCTGTTGCCGAAGGATTACCTCCGCCTCTGGCTTGCCGGTGAGCACCTTTCGGACATGTCCGATTCCGCCGGCACGTCCTGGCTCGACACGGGCGCGCGCAAGTGGTCCGCCGAACTGCTCGCCGCGACCGATCTCGACGAGCGGCAGATGCCGGGGCTGGTGGAAGGCACGGCGCCAGCCGGCATCCTGCGCCCGGCGCTCGCCGCCGAATGGGGCCTTGGCGACGGCGTCGTCATTGCCGGCGGAGCCGGCGACAATGCGGCGTCCGCCTGCGGCATGGGCACGGTGCGCGAGGGCGCGGCCTTCGTTTCGCTCGGCACGTCCGGCGTGCTCTTTGCCGCCAATGCCCGCTACCTGCCCAATCCAGAAAGCGCCGTGCATGCCTTCTGCCATGCCCTGCCGGATACCTGGCACCAGATGGGCGTCATTCTTTCGGCCACCGATGCGCTGAACTGGCATGCCCGCGTCACAGGCGTCACGGCCGCCGATCTCGCCGCCGAGCTTGGCGACGCCCTCAAGGCGCCGTCGGGCGTTACCTTCCTGCCCTATCTCTCCGGCGAGCGCACGCCGCACAACGATGCGGCGATCCGCGGCGCGTTCCTTGGCCTCGGCCATGAGAGTGGCCGCGTGGCGCTGACCCAGGCGGTGCTGGAAGGCGTTTCCTTCGCCATCCGGGACAATCTCGAAGCCCTGAAATCCGCCGGCACGGCTCTGTCCCGCGTCACTGCGATCGGTGGCGGCTCGCGCTCGCGCTACTGGCTGCAATCCATCGCGACAGTGCTCGGCCTGCCGGTCGACCGGCCCGCGGACGGCGATTTCGGTGCGGCCTTCGGCGCGGCCCGTCTCGGTCTCATCGCCGCCACGGGCGCGGACCCGCAGGCGGTGCTGAGCGCGCCGGCAACGGCCGAGACCATCGAACCGGAGACGGCGCTCGCCGCCGCCTACGAGGATGCCTACCAGCGTTACCGCCGCCTTTACCCGGCGATCCGCGCTGCGATCTGATCACGAACACCCAGAGGAGACATGCATGGCCACCGGCTTTTTCGGCGATATCGCGAAGATCAAGTATGAAGGTCCCGAGAGCACCAATCCGCTCGCCTTCCGTCATTACAATCCCGACGAGATCGTCCTCGGCAAGCGCATGGAAGACCATCTGCGCTTTGCCGTCGCCTACTGGCATACCTTCGTCTGGCCGGGCGGCGATCCCTTCGGCGGACAGACCTTCCAGCGGCCTTGGTTCGACGACACGATGCAGGCGGCCAAGCTGAAGGCGGATGTCGCCTTCGAATTCTTCCAGCTGCTCGGCGTGCCCTTCTACTGCTTCCACGACGCCGACGTGCGCCCGGAAGGCCGGAATTTCGCCGAGAACACCAAGAACCTCGAAGAGATCGTCGACTACTTCGCCAAGAAGCAGGCCGAGACCGGCGTGAAGCTGCTGTGGGGCACGGCGAACCTCTTCTCCAACCGCCGCTACATGGGTGGCGCCGCGACCAACCCGGATCCCGATGTCTTCGCCTTCGGCGCCGCGACGGTGAAGACCTGCCTCGACGCGACGCACCGCCTCGGCGGCGACAACTACGTGCTGTGGGGTGGCCGCGAGGGCTACGAGACCCTGCTCAACACCAATCTGGGTCAGGAGCTCGACCAGCTCGGTCGCTTCGTCAGCATGGTGGTGGACTACAAGCACAAGATCGGCTTCAAGGGCGCGATCCTCATCGAGCCGAAGCCGCAGGAGCCGACCAAGCATCAGTACGACTACGACGTCGCCACGGTCTACGGCTTCCTCAGGAAGTACGGTCTCGAGAACGAGGTGAAGGTCAATATCGAGCAGGGCCATGCGATCCTTGCCGGCCATTCCTTCGAGCATGAACTGGCGCTTGCCAATGCGCTCGGCATCTTCGGTTCCATCGACATGAACCGCAACGACTACCAGTCCGGCTGGGACACCGACCAGTTCCCCAACAACGTGCCGGAAATGGCGCTGGCCTTCTATCAGGTGCTGGCGGGCGGCGGCTTCACCACGGGCGGCACCAATTTCGACGCCAAGCTGCGCCGTCAGTCCATCGATCCGGCTGACCTGCTGATCGGCCATATCGGCGGCATGGATTGCTGCGCGCGCGGCGTGAAGGCGGCGGCCAGGATGATCGAGGACAAGGCGCTTTCCGGTCCGCTCGCCGAGCGTTATGCCGGCTGGCAGACGCCGGACGCGCAGAAGATTCTCTCCGGCGGCTCTTCGCTGGAAGCGCTGGAAGCCTATGTGCGCGGCGGCGACGTCAATCCGCAGCCGCGGTCCGGCCGACAGGAGTTCCTGGAAAACGTGGTGAACCGCTACGTCTGAGGGCCAACTGCCTTGAAGAAACGAAGGGCGCCCGCGGGCGCCCTTTTTTGTGCGATGCACGGCTTACGTTACGTAATGTATACTTTGGTATTGCGTCGGGTTGTATTGGTCATTTGCTGTATTGATTGGTTTCCATCATAACAATAAGTGTTACTTACCATATAAATCCGCACGGAAGTTGCCCTTCGTCAATTTCCACGAAAGTATTGCCTGCCGTTTTACAAGCTTTGTTTACTATCCCCTGCAAAAAATCACGACAGACCGAAGGCTGGGGTCCCGATTCGGGACTTGGCGTCAGTCGCCGTTCCAACCCCATCAGGATGTGACCGATGTCCGCGCAGGATGCCAAGACGCAGCAACTGAACGAACGCCTCCAGTTCGTCGATCTCGACAACGGCCAGCGGGATGCCCTGAAGCGGGCGCTGCCGACCATTTCCGCCTCGCTCGACGGCGCTCTCGACATTTTCTACGCCAAGGCGCGCAAGACGCCGGAGACCGCGCGCTTCTTCGCCAGTGAAACGCATATCCAGAGCGCCAAGGGCCGGCAGGTCAAGCACTGGGAGCTGATCGGCTCGGCGACGTTCGACACGCAATATGTCGATGCCGTCACCACCATCGGCCGTACGCATGCCCGCCTCGGCCTCGAGCCACGCTGGTATATCGGCGGCTATGCGCTGATCCTCGAGGCCATCGTCGACAGCGTCATCAAGAAGCATCTCGAAGGCTTCCTCTACCGCAAGAAGGCGGAGGCCCTGGGCGAGGAGATCACCGCCATCGTCAAGGCCGCGCTGGTCGACATGGACTATGCCATCTCCGTTTATCTCGACGCCTTGCAGGAGGAACGGCAAAAGGCGGAGGCCGAGCGGCAGGTGTTGAATGCCGAGCAGGAGGAGGCGCTGGGCGCGCTCGATACATCGTTGAACCGCCTTGCGGGCGGCGACCTCACTGCCGCCATCACCAAGCCGCTCGCCCCGCAGTTCGAGCGGCTGCGTTCCAATTTCAATGCCGCCATCGAACGGCTCGACGATACGCTGGGCGCCATCGTCACGGCAGCCGACGATGCGGCCGGCAATTCAGGCGAACTGGTGCATGCCACCGACGACATGGCCAAGCGCACCGAGCAGCAGGCGGCCTCGCTGGAAGAGACCGCGGCGGCCGTCGAGGAGATCACCACCATTTCCCGCGAAGCGGCAAGCCGGGCGGAAGAAGCGCGCCGCGTCGTCGGCAGCGCGACGGAGGAGGCGAAGCGTTCCGGCGACGTCGTCGAGCAGGCGGTTTCGGCCATGAGCGCCATCCAGGAATCCTCCGGCAAGATCACGCAGATCATCGCGGTCATCGACCAGATCTCCTTCCAGACCAATCTGCTGGCGCTGAATGCCGGCGTCGAGGCCGCCCGTGCGGGCGAAGCGGGCAAGGGCTTTGCGGTCGTGGCACAGGAGGTGCGGGAACTCGCGCAGAAATCCGCCGAGGCCGCCAAGGAGATCAAGAGCCTGATCGACAAGTCCTTCGAGGACGTGCAGCGCGGCGTGTCGCTGGTCAACAGGACCGGCGAGGCGCTGCACCATATCGGCGAGCAGGTGGTGCATATCAACGCCCATATCGACGCTATCGCCAGCTCTGCCCGGGAACAGTCCGCCGGCATTTCCGAAATCAACACCGCCGTCGGCAGCATGGACCAGATGACCCAGCAGAATGCCGCTATGGTGGAGGAAACCAACGCTGCCACCCACAATCTCATGCAGATCAGCACGACGCTGAAGGGGCTGGTCGATCGCTTCACAGTCTCGGCGGTGCGCAGTGAACAACCGGCGAAGCCGGCGCACCGGCGCTATGGTTGAGGGCAATCTCCCCGTTGAGCGTGTCTCCGGGGACTTGCCTCTCACCTGGCCCTCTCCCCGGCAAGCGGGGCGAGGGATTTGCCCGTAGCGTGAGGATTGTGGTTCGGGAAAAGGTGCAGCGCATCTCTCCCGCCATGCTTGCCGGGAACGACGCTGCACAGGCCGGGCGAAGGCAGGGGCGTCTCCCCTCTTTGAAGCAGAGCACCGGCCGCTACGGCGACAAACCTATCGCTTCACAAAACGCCGTGCCGGCACCGTCACCGAATTGCGCACGATGAGATCCGGCGTCAACAGGATCTCCGCGTCCGGCGGCGGGCTGCCGGAGAGCAGGTCGAAGAGCAGCGCCATGGCGCTCTTGCCGATGGCGGTGCGCGGCTGGCGTACGGTGGTCAGCGAGGGCGTCATGAAGGTCGCCTGCGGCACGTCGTCGAAGCCCGTCACGGAGAAATCGTTCGGAATGTCGTAGCCGCGTGCGCCTAGGCCGATCATCACGCCGATGGCCGTCTGGTCGTTGACGCACATGAAGGCGCTCGGCAGCGTGTCGCGCATGAAGAGCTGTTCGAGCGCGAGCCGTCCGCTCTCGATGGTGCCGTCGCCTTCGAGGATGATGCGTTCGCCGGCGGGAACGCCGGCCGCATCAAGCCCCTCGTCATAGCCCTGCCGACGGCGGCTATAGGCAAGGCGCGTGCGCGAATCGCCGATGAAGGCGATCTTGCGGTGACCCTCGGCGATCAGGAGGTCGACGGCCTTGCGCGCGCCCTCGATGTCGTCGACGCCGACATAGGGAATGCCGCCATTGTAGACCGGCTCGAAGACGCCGACGCTCGGCGGCAGGCGCGCGGTCATCGTCTGGTGGCCGAAGGGCAGGGTGCCGGTGAAGAGGATCAGCCCCGCCGCCTGGTTGGAATTGAGGAACTTCAGATATTCCAGCCCGCGTTGCGGGTCGTTCTGCGTGTGGCCGATGAGGATGCCGTGACCGTGGGCGCGCGCCTCGTTTTCCAGGCCGACGAGGATGTTGGAAAAGTTCGGGTCGCCGATATCGGGCGCGACGACGAGAATCATGTTCGACCGCCCGAGGCGCAGGCTCCGCGCCATGGCATTGGTCGTGTAGCCGGTGATGGCGATCGCCTGGTTGACCTTCAGCCGCGTCGAGTTCGCCACCTTTTCCGGTGTGTGGATCGCCCGCGAGACGGTCGCGATCGAGACCTGCGCGATGCGCGCGACATCCTCGATCGTTGCGGGGCTGGACATCGACAAACTGGCTCTCACTCGGCGATGGTTCTACCGAAAAAGACGGCGCAGGAAGCGTCGGCAATCACGGCAATTACGGATTTGCGGGGACACTACACAGACTGGCCCGCGGGTCAAACGGCGCTCGATGAAAATTCCTGATATCCAATGATGTAAACCTTTACATAGGGAGTGTAAAGGTTTACATCATGGCCAAGCGGTCGAGGAGCCGCAGGGAGGAAATCATGAATCCGGACGCTGCCGACGGGGCTCCCGTCGTTCTTGCCGCACGCCGTATCAGCAAGTCTTTCAGTGGCGTGCAGGTGCTGTTCAGCGTCAATTTCGAGCTGCGCGCCGGCGAGATTCATGCGCTGATGGGCGAGAACGGCGCCGGCAAATCCACCCTCGTCAAGATTCTCTCCGGCTTCGAACAACCGACCTCCGGCGAGATCCTGCTGGACGGCCAGCCGGTCAAGCTGCCGCCGAACGGCCAGGCCGAAGCGCTCGGCATCGTCATCATCCATCAGGAATTCAATCTGGCCGAACATCTCACCGTCACGGAGAGCCTGTTCCTCGGCCGCGAGGTCACGCGCTTCGGCGTGCTCGACCGCAAATTCATGCGCGCCGAGACGCGCCGCGTGCTCGACCAGCTCGGCTCCCATGTCGACGAGAATGCGATGATCAGCTCGTTGTCCATCGCCGACAAGCAGATGGTGGAGATCGCGAAAGCCATCAGCCGCGACGCGCGCATCATCTTCATGGACGAGCCGACCGCCGTGCTTTCCCGCGAGGAAACCAACTATCTTTTCCGCCAGGTGCGCAAGCTGCGCGAAAAGGGCACCTCCTTCGTCTTCGTCTCGCACAAGCTGGACGAGGTGATGGAGCTCACCGATCGCGTCACGGTGCTGCGCGACGGGCAATGGGTGAAGACCGCACCGACCAACATTCTTGACGGCGAATCCATCGCCCAGCTCATGGTCGGCCGCGAACTTTCCAGCCTCTATCCCGCCAAGCAGGAGCCGAGCGTCGACGAAGAGGTGACGCTCGCCGTCGCCGATCTCTCGACGCATTATGTGAAGGATGCGAGCTTCGAGGTGCGCAAGGGCGAAATCCTCGGCTTTTCCGGCCTCATCGGCTCCGGTCGCACCGAACTGATGGAAGCGGTCGCGGGCCTGCGCGCCCGCTCGGCCGGCGAGGTCTCGGTGCGCGGCGAGAGCGTTCCGGGCGGCGACGTGCATGCCGCCAACCGGGTCGGCATCGCCTACATGACCAAGGATCGCAAGCACAAGGGCCTGCTGCTCAATTCGCGCATGACGGCGAACCTCACGCTGCAGTCGCTGGAGAAGCACGGCCAGTACGGCTATCTCAGCCCGAAGAGTGAGGCTGCCGCGCTGGAGCGCGCCCGCCGCCGTTTCGATATCCGCGTGCGCGATGGGCGCGTCGTCGCCGGGCGCATGTCGGGCGGCAACCAGCAGAAGCTCCTGCTCGCCAAGGTCATGGAGACCGAGCCCGACGTCATCATCATCGACGAGCCGACACGCGGCATCGATGTCGGCACCAAGCAGCAGATCTACCACTTCATCTCGGCGCTCGCCCGCGACGGCAAGTCGATCATCGTCGTCTCCTCGGAGATGCCGGAGATCATCGGCCTTTGCACGCGCGTCGCCGTCATGCGGGAAGGGCGGATCGTCGGCATTCTCGAAGGCGAGGAAATCTCCGAACAGGAGATCATGCGCTATTCGGCGGGCCTCAAGAAGAAGACCGCGGCCTGAGCGAAAGCCGGCTGCCAACACAACGAATTTACGTCGGGGACGAACAATGACGGAAGACGCAGTCGAAACGAAACCGCGGGGCCGAAGCTGGCGGGACGTGGACCTGAGGGCGGTCGCGCCCTTCGCCGCACTCCTGCTGCTGCTCATCGTCGGCGCGCTGGTGAACCCGAACTTCATCGGTCTCAACAACCTTGCCAATGTCGCAACGCGCAGCGCCTTCATCGCGATCATCGCCGTCGGCGCCACCTTCGTCATTTCCTCCGGCGACCTCGATCTTTCCGTCGGTTCCATGGTGGCCTTCGTCGCCTCGATCATGATCCTCTTCATGAATTCGGGCGTCATCGCCGATCCGGGCCTCATGCTGGCAGCGGCCGTCGTGCTGACCGTCGTCATCGGCGGGGCCTGCGGCCTTGCCAACGGCCTCATCACCACGGTCGGCAGGATCGAACCCTTCATCGCCACGCTCGGCACGATGGGCATCTATCGCGGCCTCACCACCTGGCTGTCGCAGGGCGGCGCGATCACGCTGCGCGAGCCGGAATTGCAGGCGCTCTACCGTCCGGCCTATTTCGGCTATATCCTCGGCGTGCCGGTGCCGATCGTCGTCATCCTCGTCGTCACCGCCATCGCGGCCTTCATCCTCTATCGTACGCGCTACGGCCGCCATGTCGTGGCGGTCGGCTCGAACAGCGACGTCGCGCGCTATTCCGGCATTCCGGTCAACCGCGTGCGCACCATCGCCTTCGTCATCCAGGGCCTGTGCGTGGCCATCGCCGTACTGCTCTACGTACCGCGCCTCGGCTCCACCTCCGCCACCACGGGCATCCTGTGGGAGTTGCAGGCGATCACTGCCGTCGTTGTCGGCGGCACGGCGCTGAAGGGCGGGGCAGGGCGCGTCTGGGGCACGATCTGCGGCGCCTTCATCCTCGAACTGGTCGGCAACATCATGCTGCTCTCCAACTTCATCAGCGAATATCTGATCGGTGCCATCCAGGGCGCGATCATCATCATTGCGATGCTCGTCCAGCGTTCGCTGGTGCGGAAGTCGTAGCCAGGCGGTTCCAGCCTTTGCGTCTGGAACTGCATGGGGAACAGCCGGGTCAACGGGTCGCCCGGCCACGAAGAAAGACCTGGTTTTTGGGAGGAAACTCATGCGCAAGAAACTTTTGGGCCTGACGGTCGCCGCCATGGCGCTGATTGCCGGCGCCGTTCACGCTGAAGACAAGAAGGTGACGATCGGCGTATCGATCCCGGCCGCCGACCATGGCTGGACCGCGGGCGTCGTCTATCATGCCGAGCGCGTCGCCAAGCTCCTCATGGAGCGCAATCCGGGCCTCAACGTCATCGTCAAGACGTCGGCCGATCCGGCAAGCCAGGCCAATGCCGTGCAGGACCTCGAGACGCAGGGCATCGACGCACTCGTCATCCTGCCGACCGATCCGGACCCGCTCGTCAACGCCATCAGGGAAGTCAAGGGCAAGGGCACCTTCGTCGCGCTCGTCGACCGCGCGCCGAGCACCAACGACGGTTCCGTTCGTGACCTCTATGTCGCCGGCAACAACTTCGCGCTCGGCCAGACGGCCGGCGAATACATCAAGACCACGACGCCGGACGCCGAAGTCGTCGTCATCCGCGGCATGGCGATCCCGATCGACCAGCAGCGCCAGGACGGCTTCGACAAGGGTATCGAAGGTTCCAACGTCAAGATTCTCGATCGCCAGTACGGCAACTGGAACCGCGACGACGCCTTCAAGGTCATGCAGGACTACCTGACCAAGTACCAGAAGATCGACGTCGTATGGTGCCAGGACGACGACATGGCCGTCGGCGTTCTCCAGGCCATCGAACAGGCCGGCCGCACGGACATCCAGTACGTCATTGCCGGCGCCGGTTCGAAGGACATGATCAAGAAGGTCATGGACGGCGACAAGATGATCCCGGTCGACGTTCTCTATCCGCCGGCAATGGTCGGCACCGCGCTGGAAATGACCGCCGCCAATTTCTACGGCCAGGTCCCGGTCCGTGGCGTCTACACCATCGATGCCACGCTGGTGACGAAGGACAATGCGAAGGACTTCTACTTCCCGGATTCCCCGTTCTGATCCGACGAGAAACAAGCCGCCCGGGTTATGCCCGGGCGGTTGCATGCTCCAAGTCATCTTCGGGCTGGGCCCGGGGATGACAAAGGATAGGGAAACGCGTAGCGCCGGAAATTGCCTGATACCGTTCCAGCCCGCCATTTCCCTCCAGGACATTCCACCGATCCCGCAATTGCGCATTG
This sequence comes from Shinella sp. G-2, assembly GCF_050172695.1. Classification (NCBI taxonomy): domain Bacteria; kingdom Pseudomonadati; phylum Pseudomonadota; class Alphaproteobacteria; order Hyphomicrobiales; family Rhizobiaceae; genus Shinella; species Shinella sp. G-2. Next base: position 87,885 of record NZ_JBBEYH010000003.1, read on the forward strand.
CCCACCCGGCCAAAGGCCGATAGCTTTCGACGCGTTGCGGTACGTACCGCAAGACCACTTCGACGGGCCGCGAGGGTCGGCCCCGCCCACGGGAGGACGCCAAAGATGAAGACGATCAAGGGCCCGGCCCTGTTTCTCGCCCAGTTCGCCGGCGATGCCGCGCCGTTCAATTCCTGGGATGCGATCACCAAATGGGCCGCCGATATCGGCTACAAGGGCGTGCAGGTCCCGAGCTGGGATTCGCGTTTCATCGATCTGAAGAAGGCGGCTTCCTCCAAGGCCTATTGCGACGAGTTCGCCGGCACGGCGCGCGAGAACGGCGTCGAGGTCACCGAGCTTTCCACCCATCTGCAGGGCCAGCTCGTCGCCGTGCATCCCGCCTATGACGAGGCCTTCGACGGCTTCGCGGCGCCCGAGGTGCGCGGCAATCCGAAGGCGCGGCAGGAATGGGCCGTCGATCAGGTGAAGATGGCGCTGACCGCCTCGCGGCATCTCGGCCTCGACGCCATGGCCAGCTTCTCCGGCGCACTCGCCTGGCCCTTCGTCTATCCCTGGCCGCAGCGTCCCGCCGGCCTCGTCGAGACGGCCTTCGACGAGCTGGCGAGGCGCTGGAAGCCGATCCTCGACCACGCGGATTCCTGCGGCGTCGACGTCTGCTACGAGATTCATCCGGGCGAGGACCTGCACGACGGCATCACCTACGAGATGTTCCTCGAGCGCACCGGCAACCATGCCCGCGCCTGCATGCTCTACGATCCCTCGCACTACGTGCTGCAGTGCCTCGACTATCTCGACAATATCGACATCTACAAGGACCGCATCCGCATGTTCCATGTGAAGGATGCCGAGTTCAACCCGACGGGCCGGCAGGGCGTCTATGGCGGCTACCAGGGCTGGGTCAACCGGGCCGGCCGCTTCCGCTCGCTGGGCGACGGCCAGGTCGATTTCGGCGCCGTCTTCTCCAAGATGGCCGCCAACGACTTCGCCGGCTGGGCCGTGGTCGAATGGGAATGCGCGCTGAAGCACCCGGAGGACGGCGCGCGCGAGGGGGCCGAGTTCGTGAAGGCCCATATCATCCGCGTAACGGAAAAGGCCTTCGACGACTTTGCCGACGCAGGCACGGACGACGCCGCCAACCGGCGCATGCTGGGGCTTTGAGGCCCCGGCCTCTCCCCGCAGGCGGGAGAGGGATGCGCCCTATATGAACGCTGACGGTCTGGAAAACGGTCCGGCCCACCTCCTTCGCCCCGCTTGCGGAAGGATGGTGGCCGGCAGACCGGATGAGGAAAAGCCAAGGAGGACTACAGGATGGCCATCGAAGGAAGCGCAAACGAGGCGCGGGAGCGTCGCATCCGGCTCGGCATGGTGGGTGGCGGCTCCGGCGCGTTCATCGGCGCGGTTCACCGCATCGCCGCCCGGCTCGACGATCACTATGAGCTCGTCGCCGGTGCGCTGTCGTCCTCGCCCGAAAAGGCCGAACAGTCGGCGCGCGAACTCGGGCTCGATCCGTCGCGCAGCTACGGCAGCTTCAAGGAGATGGCGATCCGCGAGGCCAAGCTGAAGAACGGTATCGAGGCCGTGGCGATCGTCACGCCCAACCATGTGCATTACGAGGCCGCGAAGGAATTCCTGAAGCGCGGCATTCACGTCATCTGCGACAAGCCGCTGACCTCGACGTTGGCCGATGCCCGCAAGCTGAAGAAGCTTGCGGAGGAAAGCGATGCCCTCTTCGTGCTGACGCACAACTATACCGGCTATCCCATGGTCCGGCAGGCGCGCGAGATGGTCGCCAACGGCGATCTCGGCGCGATCCGCCTCGTGCAGATGGAATATCCGCAGGACTGGCTGACGGAGGATATCGAGAGCAGCGGCCAGAAACAGGCCGCCTGGCGCACCGACCCCACCAAGTCCGGCGCGGGCGGCTCCACCGGCGATATCGGCACCCATGCCTACAATCTCGGCTGCTTCGTCTCCGGCCTCGATCTGGAGGAACTCTCGGCCGACCTCGACAGTTTCGTGCCGGGTCGCCGGCTGGACGACAATGCCCATGTCATGATGCGCTTCAAGGAAAAGGACGGCGCGCGCGCCAAGGGCATGCTGTGGTGCAGCCAGGTCGCGCCCGGCCACGAGAACGGCCTGAAGGTGCGCGTGTACGGCACCAAGGGCGGTCTCGAATGGGTGCAGGCCGATCCAAACTACCTGTGGTACACGCCCTTCGGCGAGCCGAAGCGCCTGATCACCCGGGGCGGCGCCGGCTCCGGACCTGCCGCCGCGCGCGTCAGCCGCGTCCCCTCCGGTCACCCGGAAGGCTATCTGGAAGGCTTCGCCACTATCTATTCCGAGGCTGCCCGCGCGATCCATGCCAAGCGCAGCGGCGCCAAGGTCGACCCGGCCGTCACCTATCCGACGGTCGATGACGGCCTCAAGGGCATGCTCTTCGTCGATGCCTGCGTGCAGTCTTCGAAGAAGAACGGGGCCTGGGTGAAGGTCTGACGGTCAGCCGGCGAAGATGCCGCCGAGGTGGATGACCATCTTCTTGTCGAAGAGTTGTCCCCGGTCGAACATCCAGTTCAGCGCGTCCCTGGTGGTCCAGGGGCGCTTGTAGGGGCGGGCGCTGGTCAAGGCCTCGAAGACGTCACAGACGGTGGAGAGGCGGATTTCCGGGCTGATCTGGTCCGCCTTGAGGCCGGCCGGATAGCCGGTCCCGTCGAGGGTCTCGTGGTGGTGCCGGCAGATGTCGAGGATCGTGTCCGAGATATTGCCCTGCTCCTTCAGCAGACGGTAGCCGACCTCGGGATGGTTGCGGATCAGGCGCCGCTCCTCCGCCTCCAGCCCGCCCTTCTTGTTGAGGATCGCGTTGGGCACCATGAGCTTGCCGACATCGTGCAGCAGGCCGGCGACGCCGAGCTCCCGCACGCTCTCGTCCCCATAGCCGAGCGAACGGGCAAGCCGCATCATCAGCGCGCTCACCGCCAGCGAATGCACATAGGTGCCTTCGTCCTTGGTCTTGAGGCGCGTCACCTTCAGGAAGACATCGGGCGCCGCGTCGATCCGGTCGGAAATCTCGTCCGCCACGGGGTTCAGCGTGTCCAATTCCAGCCGCCCCATGCGGGCGGCATCGAAACTGCCGCGCAGGGCGCTCTTCGCCTCGGCCACGGTTTCCACCGTGCGCCGCCGCTCCTCGGCCTGCTGTGCTGCCGGGGAGGGGCCTGCGTCGATATCCACCTTGCTCTTCTCGGCGTTGACCAGAGCATGGGTGGCCGAGGTGGCGAGAATGGCGCGCAGCGTGTCGTCGGTGTCGAGAAGGAAGCGGCGGGCGGAGAATTCGGCGGTCGGGCATTCCACCGATTCGATGAACATGCCTTTGCGAACAAGCTGCTTCGGAATTCGCCGTACCACGCCGTCTGCCTCCACCCAATACAGGGCATTTTAGGGGGTGAAATCCTAAGCCTTTGTTTAAGGATGCGCTGTTTTACGGTGAGTTTGCTTTGAGCCACTAAGCGGATTTCATGTATGCGGCGAGCCTCTGGTACGCGCCGATGCGAATGAACCGGACATTGGATCGAGCTCGGGCTGATGGAGAAAAGGAGGCAGACTCGGCAAATGGTCCATCTGCCATACGGACGGGGTTCCCGCCGCTTCATGTCGCGAAAGGCGGTTGACTTTCCGTGAAACGGCATTACTGCAACGTTGCAGATTGCCGCTTGATACCGAAAACCCGAGAGAGCCGATGATCGATCCCAAAACCCTCGCCGACCGTTTCCCCGGCGATTTCGTCTTCGGCGTGGCGACCGCCGCCTTCCAGATCGAGGGCGCGTCGAAGATGGATGGACGCAAGCCTTCGATCTGGGACGCCTTTTCCAACATGCCGGGCCGCGTCTACGGCCGGCATAATGGCGATGTCGCCTGCGACCATTACAACCGGCTGAACGAGGATCTCGACCTCATCCAGTCGCTCGGCGTCACGGCCTATCGCTTTTCCATCGCCTGGCCGCGCATCGTGCCGGAGGGCACGGGGCCGGTGAACGAGAAGGGTCTCGATTTCTACGACCGCCTCGTCGACGGGCTGAAGGCGCGCGGCATCAAGGCCTTCGCGACGCTCTACCATTGGGACCTGCCGTTGATGCTGGCGGGCGAGGGCGGCTGGACGGCGCGGCAGACGGCCTATGCCTTCCAGCGCTACGCCAAGACCGCGATCGCCCGGCTCGGCGACCGGCTGGATGCGGTGGCGACCTTCAACGAACCCTGGTGCTCCGTCTGGCTGAGCCATCTCTACGGCATTCATGCGCCGGGCGAGCGCAACATGGACGCTGCGCTGCACGCTCTCCACTTTACCAATCTCGCCCATGGTCTTGGCGTTTCCGCCATTCGCGCCGAGCGGCCGAGCCTTCCTGTCGGTCTCGTGCTCAATGCCCATTCCATCTATCCGGGCAGCGACAGCCCGGCGGACGAGGCGGCCGCCGCCCGCGCCTTCGATTTCCACAACGGCGTGTTCTTCGGCCCGGTCTTCAACGGCGCATATCCGGAGAGCTTTCTCTCCGCCCTTGGCCATCGCATGCCCGATATCGAGCCGGGCGACATGGAGACGATCGCCCAGCCGCTCGACTGGTGGGGGCTCAATTACTATACGCCGATGCGCGTGGCGCACGATCCGGCCGAAGGCGCCGAATTCCCGGCCACCGTGCCCGCCCCGCCGGTCGCGGATGTCAAGACCGACATCGGCTGGGAGGTCTTTGCGCCGGCGCTTGGCGCTCTTGTCCGCAAGCTCAACGCCGATTACCCGCTGCCCGCCTGCTACATCACGGAAAATGGCGCCTGCTACAATATGGGCGTTGCGAACGGCACCGTGGACGACCAGCCGCGCCTCGACTACATCGCCGCGCATCTTGCCGTCACCACCGATCTCATCGCCGAAGGTTATCCGATGCGCGGTTATTTCGCCTGGAGCCTGATGGACAATTTCGAGTGGGCGGAAGGCTACCGCATGCGCTTCGGCATCGTGCATGTCGATTATGAAACGCAGGTGCGCACGATCAAGAAGAGCGGCCACTGGTACAGCGCCCTTGCCGGCCACTTTCCCAAAGGCAACCATCGCACCGTAAAGGAATCATAACGCTTCTGCCGCATCATCGCCGCCTGGTCGGAGAAGACGATGCTGCGGCTTGCGCACCACCTTTCAGGCATGATCGGCGCCAGGCGGCTTGCTGTCGTTCTCGGCGTCCTGGTTTCCTTTGCCGTCGTCGTCAGCCTCGCCACCGCTCTCGTCATGATGGCCCTCGGCTTCCTTGCTACCCGCGCCAACGAGCTGGACGAGGAGCGCACCCGCCAGGCCGTCTTCGGTGCGCTCTCCTCCATGCGCAGTTCCATGGTCACCACCGTGCGGGACTATGCGGTTTGGGACGATGCGGTGGGCGCCGTCTATGGTGCGCCCGACACGCCCTGGCTCATCGCCAATTTCGGTCTGGCGACGGAAGGCGGTCCGTTGTTCGACACGGTTTTTCTCGTCGACGAGACGGGCAGGACAATGCTCGCCTATCGAAACGGCGCTCCCCTTCCGGCGGATGCGCAGTCCTATGGCGGCGCGGTGTTCGCGGAACTCTACGGCAAGGTGATGGTGGCGGGGCTGAAGCCCGGCGAAGAGCTGGGCGCTTTCCTGCGCACGCCGGATGGCCCGGCCGTCGCCGCGCTCTCGACGGTCCGCTCGGCCTCCGGGACGGTGGAGGCGCCGGCGGAGGCGCTGCGCACCCTCGTCATCATCCGCCACCTGACACCCGCCCGCATCGCGCGCATCGCCGATAATTTCCTGGTTTCCGGTCTGTTGTTTTCCGACGAAAAGCCGGTTGGCGGCGAGAGTGTCGCCGTCACCGCGCCGGATGGTGGGGCAATCGGCTTTCTCTCCTGGACGCCGGAAGCGCCCGGCGACAAGAGCTATGCGCAGGTGCGTCCGCTTGTGCTGCTGGCGCTCGGCGGCGTCATCTTCTTCTTCGCGCTTCTCGTCCTCACCGGCGCTGCCTTCACCATCCGTCTCAAGGCGGATGAGAACAAGGCGCGGCTGCAGGCGGTCACCGACCGGCTCAGCGGCCTGTGCAACCGCACAGGCCTTTATGCCGGTCTGGAAGACCTGACCGCCCGCGCGGCCGCGCAGCAGTGCGACGTGGTGATGCTCTATCTGGATCTCGACGGCTTCAAGGAGGTCAACGACTTCTATGGTCATGCCGTCGGCGACCGGCTGATCCGCGGGGTTTCGGCCGGCCTGAGCCGTCTCGTGCCAGAGGGGGCCATGCTCGCCCGCATCGGCGGCGATGAATTCGCCATCGCCTTCATCGGCGAGCCCGGCGGACAGGCGGTGGAACGGCTCACGGCGTCCCTGCTCGACTTCTTCGCCGAACCTTTCGCCATCGGCGAGCGGGTCGCCATCGTCGGCGCCAGCATCGGCATTGCCGTGTCGCACCGCGGCGCCGTCGATGGCGAGGAACTGCTGCGGCAGGCGGATGTCGCCATGTACCGGGCAAAGCAGGCCGGCCGCGGCCGCGCCATGCCCTATGACGTGATGATGGACGACGACCGCGACGCGCGGCGCGAGATGGAGGATGCGCTGCGGGCGGCGGTTTCGCGCGACGAGATCGACGTCGTGTTCCAGCCCATCGTGCGGGCAGGCGACCGCTCGGTCTGCGGCGTGGAAGCATTGGTCCGCTGGTATCGCGGCGGCACGACGCCCGTTCCGCCGGATGTCTTCATTCCGCTGGCGGAGGCGACCGGCATCATCGACGCGCTGGGGCCGCTGGTGCTGCGGCGGGCCTGCGAAGCGGCGCGCAACTGGCCGGAGATCGGCATTTCGATCAATGTCTCGCCCGCACAGTTCCGCAATCCCTATTTCCCCGATCAGGCGCTCGGCATCATCGCGGCGGCCGGCATCGAACCGGCCCGTATCACGCTGGAGATCACCGAGGGCTACTTCATCCAGAATCCCAGCCGGGCGAAACTGGTCATGGACCGGCTGAAAGCCGGCGGCGTGCGCATCGCGCTCGACGATTTCGGCGCCGGCTTTTCCAGTATCGGCTATCTCATCCGCTTCGGTTTCGACCGCATGAAGATCGACCGCTCTTTGACGGTGGCGGCGGAACAGTCGATCAAGGGTGGGGCGATGCTGCAGGCGACCGTCGCGCTCGCGGCCTCCTTCGACATGCCGGTCACGGCGGAGGGCGTGGAAACCGCCGAGCAGGCGGCCTTCCTGCATCTGTGCGGCTGTGATCAGCTTCAGGGCTATTTCTTCGGCAAGCCGATGAGCGAGAAGGCCTTCGGTGCGCTCCTCGCGCCGCAGCTCGACGCGCGGGCGGCCGGCTAGAGCAATTCCGGTGGACCCGGGTTCACCTGGTCTCTTGCTTGTGGCGCATATCCGACGCCGAAGCGAAGCCGCTTCGGCCGGAAATGCTCCAGGTCACTTGCCCCAGATTATTTGCCGAGGTGGCGTTCGCCGCGCTGGCGGGCAAGGTCCATCTGCTTCTGCCGCTGGCGGAAGCGCAGGCGGTCATCCTCGCTGCGCGTTGCGTGGCAATGCGGGCAGGAGACGCCGGCCTCGTAGAGCGGCGAGGTGATCTCTTCGGCGGTCAGCGGGTGGCGGCAGGCGCGGCAGAGCTTGTGCTCGCCCTCTTCCAGGCCATGGGTGACGGAGACGCGCTCGTCGAAGACGAAGCATGCGCCGTCCCAGAGGCTTTCTTCGGCCGGCACGTCCTCGAGATACTTCAGGATACCGCCCTTGAGGTGGTAGACCTCGTCGAAGCCTTCCGCCTTCATGAAGGCCGTCGCCTTCTCGCAGCGGATGCCGCCGGTGCAGTACATGGCGATCTTCGGCTTGTTGTGCAGGCCGGTGTTCTGCCGCACCCATTCCGGGAATTCGCGGAAGGTCTTGGTGTTCGGATCGAGGGCGCCACGGAACATGCCGATGGCCGTCTCGTAGTCGTTGCGCGTGTCGATGACGATGGTGTCGGGGTCGGAGATCAGCGCGTTCCAGTCCTCGGGCGCCACATAGGTACCGACGGAGCGCGTGGGGTCGATATCCTCGACGCCCATAGTGACGATCTCCTTCTTCAGCCGCGCCTTCATGCGCAGGAAGGGCATCTCGCTCGCCCAGCTTTCCTTGTGCTCCAGCCCGGCAAATTCCGGCTGGCTGCGCAGGAAGGAAAGCACGGTGCGAATGCCGGCGGCCGGTCCCGCGATGGTGCCGTTGATACCCTCATGGGCGAGCAGCAACGTGCCGCGCACGCCGTTCTCCTCGCACAGCGCCTGCAAGGGTGCGCGCAGGTCCGCAAAACGCGGCACCGAGACGAAATGATAGAGGGCGGCAACGAGGAAACCGGTTTCCTGCGCGGGCGAAGGGGTCGTGTTTGTCATGGCCGCCACATACAGCCTCGCGGCATTTCAGGCAATGCGGCGCGGCGTCGCCGCGGCTCAGGCGAGCCGCTTCAGGCTTGCGCCGTTGCTGGCGCCGAGCGCCATCGACTGGTTGGAATACTGGCTCTCGCCCGTCACCTCCCGGCCCACCCAGTTCGGCAGCGCCGGCTCGTCGTGGATGGAGGAAAGTTCGACCTCGGCGATGACGAGGCCGCGATGGGCGCCGTCATAGACGTCGACCTCCCAGACATGACCCTCGTGCGGCACCTTGTAGCGTACTTTCTCGATCACGTTGCCGATGGCATGGCGCAGCATGTCCTCGGCTTCGTCACGGTCGATGTCGAATTCGTATTCGTCGCGCACCAGCGCCGTATGGCCGACTTTCAGGGTGATGCGCGCGCGCCCGTCGCCGTAGATGCGGACCCGGAGAGACCGGTCGTCCTGGGCAACGACATAGGCTTGCCGTATGGCGATGCCTCCATCTGCGAAGGTGCGCCACCGCTGGCCCGACACCAGGAACTTCCGCTCGATCTCTTTCGCCATAGGCTCGCTTTCGCTGTTGGAGATGGGCATGGGCGAGCGCAGACTACACGAGAAGTGTGTCATGACAAGGCCATATATGATGCTTTAGGCTCGACAGGACCCAGCAGACACGCTATTCCGATCTCAATTCAATCGTTTTAAAAGGTCGTGCCATGAGCGAGAAGAACGCCAAGCTCCTTTCCGTCCTGAAGCTGCAGCCGGTTGTGCCGGTTCTGGTCATCGATGACCTGAAGACGGCCGTGCCGCTGGCGCGCGCTCTGGTCAAGGGCGGCCTCAAGGCCATCGAGATCACGCTGCGCACGCCGGCCGCGCTGGAAGCGATCCGCGCCGTGGCCAACGAGGTCGAGGGCGCCGTCGCCGGCGCCGGCACGATCCTCAACGCCGCGCAGTTCGAGGCGGCGGTGGAAGCGGGCTCGCAGTTCATCGTCAGCCCCGGCACGACGCAGGAACTGATCGATGCGGCCGCCGATTCCGAAATCCCGCTGCTGCCGGGCGCGGCGACCGCCAGTGAAGTCATGGGCCTTCGCGAAGAAGGTTATGAGGTGCTGAAGTTCTTCCCGGCCGAACAGGCTGGCGGCGCGGCCTATCTCAAGTCGCTCTCCTCGCCGCTTGCCGGCACGCTGTTCTGCCCGACCGGCGGCATTTCGCTGTCGAACGCCCGAGATTACCTCTCGCTGCCGAACGTCGTGTGCGTCGGCGGCTCCTGGGTCGCACCGAAGGACCTCGTCGCCAAGGGCGACTGGGCGGGCATCGAGAAGCTCGCCGCCGAGGCCGCCGCCCTTAAGGGGTGAGCCAAGGTTCAGCGGATTTGCAAGCGGGCGGCCCTGGGTCGCCCGTTATGCGTTTGTAATTTAGAACGGGCATTCCTATCTTGCCTTGCAGTCGGCCCCCGCGCGACGAGAGAAACGGAGACGCCCATGTTTGACGCCAAGAAGTTGCTTGACCAGTTCCTCGGTTCGCAGGTGCCCGGCGCGGGCGGAACCGTGCGCGACCGCGCCGGTCAGGTCACACAGCTTGCCAAGGACAATCCGCTCGCCACCATCGCCATTGCCGGCGTGTTGCTCGGCACGGATGGCGGGCGCAAGGTCGCCGGTTCGGCGCTGAAGCTCGGCAGCCTGGCCGCCATCGCCGGCCTCGGCTACCAGGCCTACAAGAATTACCGCGACGGCCAGAACCCGGTCGAGACCGCCCAGGGCGGCACGCCCGAACTCCTGCCGCCGCCGACGGATTCCGGCTTCCACCCCGAGGCGGTCAGCACGGACTTCGCCCTCATCCTCGTGCGCGCCATGATCGCCGCCTCGCGCGCCGACGGCCATATCGACGATGCCGAGCGCGCCCGCATCATGGACAAGCTGAAGGTCTCCGGCCTTGGCGCCGACGCCGCGAAGTTCCTAGAGGACGAGCTTGCCAATCCCATCGATCTCGACGCGATTGTCGCGGCGGCCTCCACCGAGGAGCAGCGCGTCGAACTCTACACCGCCTCGCGCCTCGCCATCGAGCCGAAGTCGCGCGCCGAGCGCGGCTATCTCGACCTGCTCGCCGGCCGTCTCGGCCTCGCCGATGCGCTGGTCGACCATATCGAGGCGACGGTTTCCGCCGCTACCGTCTGACAGGTTGGGGGGGAGCGGCCGAACGCCGCTCCCTCCTTTCCGCATTGCGCCTGTCGATCCGCTGCTCTATCCCTTCGACAAGACCGAAGGAGAAATGTCATGCGCGATCTCAAGGATTGGAAGGGCTGCCCGCCGCCGGCACCCGTGGCGCTCGAAGGCCGCACCGTGCGCATCGAGCCCTATGATCGCGCGAAGCATTTGCAGGCCCTCTGGGACGGGCTCGGCGGCATGGCGATCAACCCGTTGCTGCTCTATTTCACGCAGGCCGATTTCACCGGGATCGAGGCTTTTGACGCCTGGTCCGAAGCGATGATCAAGGGCGGCTGGGTGCGTGAGGTCATCGTCGACAAGGCGGATGGCAAGGTTGTCGGCATGGCGCACTACATGCGGCCGGACCCGGCGAACGGTGTCGTCGAGATCGGCGGCATCGCCCATGGCGGCGGCATGTCGCGCTCGCCGCTGTCCACCGAGGCGCAGTATCTCCTGGCAAAACACGTCTTCGAGGATCTTGGCTATCGTCGCTACGAGTGGAAGTGCCACAATGGCAACGCGGCGAGCAAGCGTACCGCGGCCCGCCTCGGCTTCACCTTCGAAGGCGTCTTCCGCCAGCACATGCTCTCCAAGGGCGAGAACCGCGACACCGCCTGGTTCTCGATCATCGACAGCGAATGGCCCGTCATCGCCAAGGCCTTCGACGCCTGGCTCTCGCCAGACAATTTCGATGCCGGCGGCCAGCAGAAGCGCAAGCTGGAAGACATTCGCGCCGAGATCGCCAAGGCGGGCACGGCATGAGCGCGGACGGCAAGGGCAAGTCGGCGGCCATCGCGGCGCTCGTCATTCTCCTCGGCACGGGCGTGGTGTTCTATTTCGTGCCCCGCATCATGATCGCGCTCGGCGACATCTCGCCCTGGCTGGCGGGCGTGTTCGGCACGCTGCTGGTGCTCGGCTTCTTCCTGCTGTTCTGGCTGCGGGCGCGCTACCAGCGCAACCGGGAAAACTAGGGCCGTTCCGGTAGCCGCATTGTCCAACACCGAAGCGAGGCCGCTTCGGCCGGAAATGCCTAGGCCTGCAAGGCCGCTCCGAGCAGAAGTAATCCCAGGATCATCACCAGCGCCGCGCCGGCGACCTCGATGGCCGTGCCGACGCGCAGGGCCGCCGAGCCGTTGCCGGCGAAGCGTACGGCCGCGCCCTTGGCCGTGACGGCGAGCGTGGCAAGGATGGAGACGGTGATGGCGGTGCCGACGGACATGGCGAGCACGGCAAGCACGCCGCCGAGATAAAGCCCGTTCAGCAGGGCGAAGCTCAGCACGATCAGCGCGCCGGAGCAGGGGCGCAGCCCGACCGCGACGATGGCGGACCATGCCTCGCGGAGCCGGAAGCGCTCGCCCTTCAGCAGCGCTGGATCCGGTGCATGGGCATGGCCGCAGGTGGCGCAGACGTCGCCTGCGTGATGATGGTGATGGTCGTGGACCTCGACCGCCTGCAGCCCGAGCGTGGCGACCGGGCGCTGCGCCGGGCGGAGTTTACGCAGAAGGAGCCAGGCGCCGAAAAGGGCGATGAGCGCATAGCTGCCGATTTCGAGCGCGCGGGTGGCGTCGGTCATCGAGACGGTGGTGCCGCGCAGGAACAGATAGGCCGCACCGACGAGCAGGATGGCGACGACGCCCTGAAGCAGGGCGGAAAGGAAGGAGAGGGCCACGCCGCGCTTCAGCTCCACCTCGTTCGCCAGCATGTAGGAGGAGATGACCGCCTTGCCGTGGCCTGGGCCGGCAGCATGGAAGACGCCGTAGGCGAAGGAGAGGCCAACCAGCGTGGAGGCGGCCCAGGGATTGTCGCGCATGTCCTTCAGCGCCCCGGTCATCAGCCGGTAGAAACCCTGCTGCTGGGCGTTGATCCAGGCGAAGAGGCTGCCGAAGGTGCCCGTCGTGTTGAAGCCCGGCTCGGCCGAGCCGATGCCGAGCGGGGACTGGGCGTGGGCGAGGGTCGCTGTGGCGATGAGGGCAAGGACCGCGACAACTGCGAGGTGCGCCGTGCGGGATACGCCCTTTCCACCTGCCGGCTGGAGGGCAGTGCCAGAAAATGTCCGGTTCAGCATGTCAGCTCCAGCCGCGTGGCGAAGAGCTTGGACATGTCGGTGCCGGCGGGGTCGTTGAAGAAGGCTTCGGTCAGGCTGTCCTGGTTCTGGGCGAGGACCTCGTCCGGGTCGGGGCGCACCACCGCGTGCTTGCAGGCGGCGAACTTGTCGCCGACGGCGACGAGGTCGTCGTCCGAGGCGAAGTCCATCGCGGCATACATGGTGGGATCGTAGACGCCGAAGGTGAGCTTGCCCTTGAGCGGCATGGCCTCGCCCGGCTTGACCGTGAAGAACATCAGCAGCTGGCCGTCCTTGTAGTCGACGTTGATCGCGTCGGGCTTGGCCACTTTCACCGTTTTTCCGTCCTCGGTGATGGTCGTGTAGTAGCTGAATTCCTCCAGCGATTCGAGCACGGTCTTGCCGACTTCGGCCAGCTCTTCCGGATCGAGCTGCGCATTGCTGTTCTTGTCGAAATCCATGACGACGCTGGCGGAGAACATCTCGTCGAAGCGCCAGACATTGCGCAATTCGCTGACCGTGCCGTCATCGCCCGCCACCACTTCCAGCCGCGCTTCTGCGAAGATGTGCGGATGGGCGAGCGCCGCTGTCGGGGCGACGAGCGCGGCTCCGGCGGCGAGAAGAGGAAGGAATCGCATGGAGTTTCAGACCTCTCGGGCGGCGTTATTCGACGGGATGGATGAAGCGCAATTGGGTCGGAATTGGGACCTTACGCCTCGATGCCGGGGTTGCGGCGGAACCAGCCATGCAGGAAGTCCACGAAGGTGCGGACCTTGGCCGGCAGGTAGCGGCGGTGCGGGTAGATCGCGTAGATGCCCCGGTCGGTCGGCAGGTAATCCTCGAGGATCGAGACGACCCGGCCGGATTCCAGACAGGAGCGGGCGATGAAGGCCGGAACCTGGGCGACGCCGAGGCCGCTTGCCGCCGCGCGCACGGCTGCCGTCGGGCTGTTCACCTCGATATGGCCGCCGACCGGCACGGAAAAGCCGGCCCCCTTCTCGTCGACGAAACGCCAGTTGCTGTGCGACTTGCCGTTGGTGTCGATGATGCAGGGGAGGCGCGCAAGGTCGCTCGGATGGTTGATGGGGCCGACGCGATCCAGGAACTCCTGCGTCACGCAGATCTTCAGGAAGAAGTCGCCGAGCTTGCGGGCGATGAGCGCGGAATCCTCGAGCCGCGTGATGCGGATCGCGACGTCGAAACCTTCCTCGACGAGGTCGACGAAGCGGTCGTCCGAGACGATTTCCAGCGAAAGCTCGGGATGTTCGCGGCCGAAATCGATGAGCGACTGGCCGATATCCGCATCGACGAAGGTGCGCGGGGCGGAGACCTTCAGCTTGCCGCGCAGGTCCGTGTTCTTCTCGCGCACGAGATCGGCAAGGTTGTCGATCTCCTTCAGGATGTCGGAGGCGGTGCGGTAATAGGTATGCCCTGGCTCGGTCATCGAGAACTGGCGGGTGGTGCGGTTGAGCAGCAGCGCGCCCAGCTCGTCTTCCAGCTCGCGCACATATTTGGAAAGCAGCGCCTTGGACCGGCCGGTCTTGCGCGATGCGGCGGAAAAGCCTTCGGCATCGACCACGTCGATGAAGGCCCGGATTCGGGTCAATGTATCCATGCGTCCCCACTTGGATGCCTGCCGCAGGTCCGCTTGGGAGGCGGGCGGCGAAGCTGCGGCCAAAAAGCGGCGGCCGGTGCGTTATATCCGATCTTTGAAAACCAGTCCGGCGAATGTCGTGGCTGCTGCAATATTTTCAATAGCAGGCCGCAAAAAACCTCTTGATTACGACAGCGATTCTTCTTATCTCCCGGCTTGCCCAAAGTCGCACGTGCCTGTGGGTGTCCGCCGACCCTCGATTTGGTGAGGATCATCGGTAAGGTACCTGGAACTAACCGCTCCAGTCGCTATTCCGGCCAACCGGGAAATGCGAGGACATCTTGAAGCAACGACGGTGCGGGCCTTTCTGGTGTCTGCCGGCTTTCCATCAGCCGGGGTTACTGAAGAGGCACACCTTCATTGCCGGACGTGCGGTCGGGTTCTCCCACCAATCCATGGCAGACAAAGCGAATTGAAGCCTAGGCGGGCTTCGGTTCACCGTTCGCGCAGTTGCGCATGCTTGGTTCCGGGGTCTCCACCGGCTGGTTCCAGAGCATTCCCGCATCTGCCCTTTGTCCTCTGGGGTTTCCCCGGAGCAACCTGGATATGGGGAATACCGAGATGGCTTCTGCACGTATTATCGACTTTCTGAACACCCGACGTCCCGACGGCCCGTGCCTCGTGGTCGATCTCGATGTCGTGCGCGACAACTTCAAGGCCTTCCGCCATGCGCTGCCCGACAGCGCGATCTACTATGCCGTCAAGGCCAATCCGGCGCCGGAAATCCTGCGCCTTCTCGCCAGCATGGGCTCCAACTTCGATTGCGCGTCCGTCGCCGAAATCGAAATGGCGCTCGATGCCGGCGCGACCGCGAGCCGCATTTCGTTCGGCAACACGATCAAGAAGGAGCGCGACATCGCCCGCGCCCATGTGCTCGGGGTCTCCCTCTTCGCCGTCGACAGCCATGAGGAAGTCGAGAAGATCGCCCGCGCCGCCCCCGGCGCCCGCGTGTTCTGCCGCGTCCTCACGGATGGCGAAGGCGCCGAGTGGCCGCTGTCGCGCAAGTTCGGCTGCGTGCCGCAGATGGCCGTCGACGTGCTCGTCTACGCGCACCAGCTGGGCCTTGCCTCCTACGGCGTCTCGTTCCATGTCGGTTCGCAGATGACGAAGCTCGACGCCTGGGATTCGGCCCTTGCCGATGCCAAGCGCGTCTTCGTGCAGCTGAAGAAGCAGGGCATCGAGCTGAAGATGGTCAACATGGGCGGTGGCTTCCCGACGAAGTACCTGCGCGACGTGCCGTCGGCCGAAGCCTATGGCAAGGCGATCTTCGGCGCGCTGAAGAAGCACTTCGGCAACCAGATCCCGGAAACCATCATCGAGCCGGGCCGCGGCATGGTCGGCAATGCGGGTGTCATCAAGGCGGAAGTCGTTCTCGTCTCGAAGAAGTCGGACAACGACAACCACCGCTGGGTCTTCCTCGACATCGGCAAGTTCGGCGGTCTCGCCGAGACGATGGACGAGGCGATCCGCTACCCGATCCGCACGGCGCGCGATCAGGACGAGATGGAGCCCTGCGTGCTCGCCGGCCCGACCTGCGATTCGGCCGACGTGCTCTATGAGAAGAACATGTATCCGCTGCCGGTCACGCTCTCGATCGGCGACGACGTTCTGATCGAAGGCACGGGCGCCTATACGACGACCTATTCGGCCGTCGCCTTCAACGGCTTCGAACCGCTCAAGGCCTACGTCATCTGACCACCCGGCGCTCCCGTCCCTGCGGGAGCGCCAATCTTCACAATTCACGAAGCGGTCTCTGGAGACGCCCTGCGGCTCCGGACCCTCAACTTTGGCATGTTCCGCTCGGCGCGCCGGGCGCGGCATGCCGTGCGGGAGGCCCAGAGATGGCCACTGTTCTTGACTCTGTCCGCGCGTTCTTCGCGCATGCCGCCTTCACCATCGACCGGGAAAATGCCGGCGATATCGTTGCGCGCGAGCGCCTGCTCGACCGCGTCATGGGCGAAGCCCGCTTCCGCAAATCCTCGGAAAAGCTGCGCCGCAATCGCCTGCCGGCCGAGGGCCTCGCGCTCGTCGCCCGCGATGCGGACGGTCATGTCATCGGCACGGTTCGGCTGTGGAATGTCGAGGCGGGCGTCGATTCCGACGGCAATGCCGTTCCGGCCCTGCTGCTCGGCCCGCTGGCCGTCGATTGCCAGCACGAGGGCAAGGGCATTGGCGGCGCGCTGATGCGCGCGGCGATCACCGAGGCGCGTGATCGTGACCATGGCGTGGTGCTGCTCGTCGGCGATCCCGAATATTACGAGCGCTTCGGCTTCTTCGCCGACAAGGCGCAGCACCTCGTCATGCCCGGTCCCTTCGAGCGTCGCCGTTTCCTGGCGCTGGAGTTGAAGGACGGCTGGCTTGACGGCGCCGCGGGCATGCTCGTCGCCAGCGGTCGCCGCCTTGCGGCGGATCTGCGCAAGGCGGCCTGACGGCCCACACCTATCGGAGCACCCACCGGAACCTTGCCTGGCAAGGTCCCGGCCGGATCAGTTCGCCGCGCGGCGATAGAAGGCGAGGGAGCCGGCAAGCGCCAGCAATGCGCCGCCGCAGATGCGGTCGAGCCAGCGGGCGCCCGACTGGCGGAGCAGGCGGATGGCCTGCGAGCCCAGCGCCGCGTAGCCAAGCATCACGAGGAAGTCGATTGCCGCGAAAACCAGGGCGAGCAGCAGATATTGCTGTGCCTGCGGCGCTGCCGGGTTGATGAACTGGGGCAGGAACGCGGAAAAGAAGAGATAGCCCTTCGGGTTCGTGACGGCGACGAGGAGGCTCTTGGCGAAGATGGCGCGCGGCGTGCCGATGCTGGCCGGCGCATCGTTCAGCGCATTGCCGAGGGAACCGGTGGAGCGGAGCATCTGGATGCCGATGAAGGCGAGATAGCCGACGCCCAGCCACTTGACCACGCTGAACCAGAATTCCGAAGCGGCCAGCAGCGCGCCGAGGCCGAGCGCGACGGCGCCGATCAGGACAAAATCCGAGAGCACGGCGCCGAGCATGCCAGGCAGGGCACGGCGCAGGCCATAACGCGAGCCGTTGGTCAGGGCGAGCAGAACGGTGGGGCCGGGGGTGGCGATGCCGATAAAGGCGACGGCGGCGAAGGCAAGCAAGATGGCGAGCGTCATGGCGGTTCCTCCCGGCCGAATTGCTCCCATGCCTGCCGCCGGGATGCAAGGGGCCGAAGCACGGCGATTTGACATCGGCGCGGCGAATGCTTATGTGCGGGTCAAGGGTGAGAGCCCCTGCCGTCCGCGAGCGCAAGCTTTGGTGAAGTCTCTCCCAGAATAATCGGTCTTCCAGCATCACGCATGCGAACCGGTGGCAATGCGGGCCCCCTCCGAAATGACGCATGCCATGACTGGAGATCCGACATGCGTCCATCACCGACGCCCCTACCATCCCTCGATGCCCTGAAGGACCAGGCAAAGCGGCTGCGCGCGCGCTTTTCCGATGAGGGACAGCCCCTTTCCCATTCCCGCGCGCTCGAACTCATCGCCGCCCAATACGGCTATCGCGACTGGAACACCTTGCATGCGGCTGCCGGCAACAGGCCGGCCTTCAATCCGTGGATGCTCGGCTCGCGCGTGCGCGGTCATTATCTCGGCCAGCTCTTCGATGCGCAGGTGCTGGGTGTGCAGGCCCTGTCCAGCCAGCCCGGCCGCTACCGGATGACCCTGCATTTCGACGAGCCGGTGGATGTGGTGACCTTCGACAGCTTCTCCGCCTTCCGCCAGCGCATTCATTGCACGGTGGACGAGACGGGCCGGACGGCGGAAAAGACCTCGAACGGCCGCCCGCATCTGGAACTGGAATGGTAAGGTTCAAAACGAACCCGAGAAACGCGCCGCAAGGCCGTCGACCTTGAAGTCGGCGGCCTTGTCCGTTTCGCGGCGGACGAGATGGCTGTATTCCAGCGCCAGCGCCGCACCCTTCGCCAGCGTGTAGCTCAGCGTCGCCACGGTGCTCGTCGTGCGGGTGCGGTAATCGTAGTAGAGCCAGTCGCTATAGGCCTGCTCGAAGGCGAGGGCGAGCTTCAGCTTTTCCGTCAGCGCCTTTTCCAGTGACAGGCCGACCGTGCGCACGTCCTCGCCGAGCGGATCGTCGATATCGGCAAGCTGGATGTCGCGCGACAGCGTCGCCTTGAACACGGTGTCCGCGGGAAGTTGCCAGGCGAGTTCGGCCTTCAGGAAGGGGCGGGTGGGATCGACTGACTTGCCGAGGTCGGAACTGGCGACGCGGACAATACCCGCTTCGGCCATCAGCGTGATGCCGTTGCCGAAGGCGCGGCCATAGGCGAGCGAACCGCGCAGCGTCCTGGCCGGGAAACGCTCGAGCGCCTGTTCGTCGGCGGGAATGTGGTTGGTCCGGTATTGCAGTGTCACGCCGACCTCGCCGCCGAGAAGCGGGCGGATATGGCCGCCGGTCAGGTCCAGGAGCCGGTTGCCGGCCTCCAGCTTCGTGCGCGGCAGTCCCGCCAGGGTGAAATCGGCTTCTCCGCGGTTGAGGTTGGCAAGCGCGACGGTCGCGTGGCTCTTGCCGCCGCCCTGTTCCACGGTGATGCCGGCGCTGGCCGCCGCGGCGATGTCCTCCTTGCTGTAACCGATCGTCAGGCCGGGCAGGGCGAGGAACAGGTCACCGTCCCGCCGGTGCTCGATGCCGCCCTTGAGCGTGAGCTTGATGGTCTCGCTGAGATCGACGATATAGCCGGCTTCCAGACCGACCTTGCGCTCATCGACGAAGCGGTAGCGCGGAACACGCCGGCCGCTCACGGTCAGCCCATAGGCGAATTGCGAGTCTTCCAGGTCGAAACTGCCGCGCAGACCGAGCTTGACCTCGCTGAAAGAGGCCCGAAGCTGGGTCGGGTCCTTGAAAATATTCGAGGTCCAGCCGCCACCGGCGCTGTAATCGATGGTTGAACCGGCTTTTGCCGGGTTGTGAATCGCCAGCGCGAAGGCCACGCAGAACACACCATGAAGAGAACGCATCGGAATCTGCCCTGTCCGTTTCTGGAGCAGAATCCTAGAGTTGCATGGTTAAAATTTCTCTCAATGGTTGAGTTTCACCCTTGAAATGCAATTTTCTATATTGAAAGTTGTATTCGGTTCGGACTCGTTAAACTTGTCTATGTTATGGTTAACTCTTTGCTATATATGGCAAATCGGGTTGAGTAAATCGGCGCTTATATTACCTTCGATTGTGTACCAACGAGGTGCACAACCAAAGGAGAGAGAGCATGAACAAGACCCGCATCATCGCCATCGCAACCGTGATCGCCCTCGCTGGCGCAGGTCAGGCTTCCGCTGGCGGCCTTCTCGGCGGCCTCGGCATTCTGAACGGCAACAAGACGAAGACCGGCGGCATCGTGATTGCCCCGAGTGTTGGCGTTGGCGTCGGCAACATCCTCAGCGACAACGATGGCAACAACATTCTGAATGGTGTGCTCAACAACAATCTGAACGGCACCCTGTCGGGCGTGCTCAACGGCAACGTTCTTGGCATCCTGGGTGGCGGCGGCAGCGACTGCGGCTGCAAGAAGCGTAAACACTGACCGCGCCTCCCCCCGCCCCGTCCCCGTGGTCAGTGGACCCGGGAGAGCATTGCTCTCCCGGGTTTTCCGTCTGAAGGACGGCGTTACTTGCGCTTCAGGGCGCCGATGCCGAGGAAGCTGCCCTCGACGGAGTCGTATTGCTGGACGAAATCCCAGGCGTCGAAATCGGTCTCGGCCTGCTTGAGGTAGTTCCAGAAGATCGTCGTGGCGATGCAGGCCTGCGAGGAGACGTCGTGGTGCACGATGATGTTTGCGGTCTTGCGCACCAGAAGATGGTCGTTCATCACGCCCTGCAGCGAATGGTCGCCGTCGATGAAGACCATGTCCGGCTTGAAGGTGCGCAGATATTCCGCGACCTTCGGTGAGGTCGAGTAGTCCTCGATATAGTGCACCGGCGTGGAGGAGAGCTCGCGATACTTCTCGATGAACGGCGTCGGCTTGATCGGATCGATGGCGAGGGAGAATTCCAGCGGGGCGCCGATCTTCTTCAGCCATTCGTTGACGAGGATGAAGGTGCCGCCCCAGCGGCAGCCGATTTCCGTGTAGTTACGGACCTCGCGCCCGTTATGCGTCAGCCAGACGAGGTAGTTGGCAAGCTGCGACGGGTACTGCCACAGATGCAGGCCCTTGCCGAAATAGGGGGCGAGTTCGCCGGGCTGCTCGTGCAGGGATTCGTCGTTGAGGCCGAGTTCGAGGACCAGCTCCTTTTCGATGTAGTCGACGTCGTAGCACTTTGCGAAGGGCAGGTTGCGGATCGTCTCCATCGCGCGCTCAACCGAGCTCGAGATGCTGGCATAATAGTCGTATTTCTCAATCATCCGAAACGTCCTTTGCTGATGCCCGGAGCCGGCCGATTTGATGGCGCTCGGCTTTGCGGGATCGGATAAGCGTGCATTCGATCTCGGCCACAGGCGAGATTGTCCCCGGGAAGCACGCAGCCGTCGTGACCCAGGCTACCCGCCGGACGTGTAGAGACACAGGCTTGCTTCAAGCTGGCGGGCCGCGATGGCGGGGGATTGTCAGTCGATCTGCTGGTTCATGGTCGCGGCCGGGCGTTCCTCGGCGGCGTGGTGGCGGACGACCCTGGCGGGCACGCCGGCGACGGTGCTGTGCGGCGGGACAGGGTCCAGGACGACGCTGCCCGCGGCGACCTTGCTGTAAGCGCCGACGTCGATATTGCCGAGGATCTTGGCGCCGGCGCCGATGAGGACGCCGCGGCGGATCTTCGGATGGCGGTCGCCCTTGTCGCGGCCGGTACCGCCGAGCGTCACCTGCTGGAGGATGGAGATGTCGTCCTCGATGACAGTCGTCTCGCCGATCACGATGCCCGAGCCGTGGTCGAGCATGATGCCCTGCCCAAGGCGTGCGCCGGGATGGATGTCGAGGCCGAAGACGAGGGAGGCCTGCGAGGAGAGCCAGCGGGCTGCCTCCATCCGCCCCGCCTGCCAGAGGCGATGGGCGAAGCGATGGACCTGCAGGGCCTGGAAACCCTTGAGATTGAGAAGAATGGTCAGCGGATCGGGATTGGCCGGATCGCGCGAGACGATCGCGGCGATGTCAGCTTCCGTTTCGGCGAGAAGCGCGGCGTCTTCGACCGACGAAAGGATCTGCGCGGCGAGCGCCCTGTCGCCCGGACGATGGGCGAGGCGGGCGGCCAGCGTGCCGATCAGCATCTGGCGGCCGGTCGCGGCCTTCAGGACCGGGAGCAGGAGGTCACGTAGAAGCGGCTGCGCGGCGGCAAGCGCCTCGGCCGCGGTGCGGATGGCGCGCCAGACGGTTCCTTCGGGCCGTGCGGCCGTGGAAAGCACAGAAAGGCTCGCCAGGTGCGCCACGACGATCTCCTATCCCGCCAGATCGATCACGCCGGAATCGCCGGCTTCGCTGGCGAAGGCGAGCAGCTTGCCGTTGCGGCTCCAGGCCATGGACGTGACGGCGCCCTTGCCGGGGCGGCGTAGCAGCACTTCGCGGCTGTCGGCGAAGCGGGCGGCGAGCACCATGCCGTCGGAATAGCCGATGGCGACGACGTCCTCGGCCGGATGGCAGGCGACGGAGGTCACCATGACGTCGGCGCGGGTGCCGAGCTCCAGCGGCGGCTTGCCCATCGGGCCGTCCTTGGCCGAGAAGGGCCAGACGATGGCGGCCGGTGCACCGGAAGAGGCCAGCCACTTGCCCTTGGCGGACCAGGAGAGCGACTTCACCTTCGTGGGGTAGCCAGTCATGCGCATGTGGCGGGTTTCCGCGCCGGGCTTGGTGTCGAGCTTCCAGCCGTGCAGGGCGTTTTCCTGCATGCTGGTGACGACGAAGCGCCCATCCGGCGAGAAGGTGATGCCGGTATGGGCGCCCTTCCATTCCAGATCGACCGGCTGGGCGGCCGTCGCCACCCAATGCAGCGACGCGCCGTTGTAGCGGGCGGCGCCGAGGCGCAGGCCCTTCGGCGCGAAGGCGATGCCTTCGACCGAGCGGGCCTCGGTGAATTCCTTGATCGTGCCGTCCGCGAGGCGCACGCGCGCCGTCCGGCCCTCGGCAAAGCCCACCGCACCCTGCGGACCGGCGGCGACGACGGAGATCCACTTGCGCGGCACTTCGGCAACCAGCGTGGCGGTGCCGTCGGCGGCAATGCGCTGCACCTTGCCGTCTTCACCGCCGGTGATCAGCGTGTCGGTCGCCTCGTCGCGGATACAGGCGAGCAGGCCGTCATGCGCCTCGGTGACCTTCTGGCCATGATCGAGGCGATGGACGGCGCCGGAGGCGGTGGCGAAGAACGGCACGTCGCCGAGGAAGGCGGCCGCGACGACGTGGCCGTCGAGATCGAGAGGCGCGACTGTCGGCATCAGTTGTTTTGCGCCTCGCAGGCCTTGAACGTACGTTCGATCTTCTCACGGTCGAGATCGCGACCGATGAAGACGAGGCGGCTTTCACGCTTCTCGCCGTCCTTCCAGGCGCGCTGGTGATCGCCTTCGACGATCATGTGCACGCCCTGCACGACGTAGCGCTCGTCGTCGCCGGCAAAGGCGATGATGCCCTTGAGGCGCAGGATGTTCGGGCCGTCCGTCTGGGTAATCTTCTGGATCCAGGGGAAGAAGCGGTCCGGGTTCATCTCGCCGCCGCGCAGCGAGATCGACTGCACCGTCACGTCATGGATCGGCGAGACACCGTGGTCGTGGTGATGGTGGCCATGATCGTGATCGTGGTGGTGATGGTCGTGATCATGATCATGATCATGATCATGATGGTGGTGATCGTGGTCGTGACCATGATGATGGTGGTCATGGCCGCAATCCGGGCCGCAGACATGGTCCGGGTGATCGTGGTCGAGGAAGTGCGGATCGTTTTCCAGCGCCCGTTCCAGGTTGAAGGCCCCTTGGTCGAGAACCTTGGTGAGGTCGATCTCCGAGCGGGTCGTGCGGTGGATGCGGGCCGAGGGATTGATGGCGCGCACGGTCGCTTCGATCGTCGCCAGCTCCTCGGGAGAGACGAGGTCGGCCTTGTTGACGAGCACGACGTCGGCGAAGGCGATCTGGTCTTCAGCCTCGCGGCTGTCCTTCAGGCGCAGCGGCAGGTGCTTGGCATCGACGAGCGCGACGACGGCGTCGAGTTCGGTCTTCTGGCGAACGTCGTCGTCCATGAAGAAGGTCTGGGCGACCGGCACCGGATCGGCGAGGCCCGTCGTTTCCACGATGATGGCGTCGAAGCGGCCGGGGCGGCGCATCAGGCCTTCCACCACGCGGATCAGGTCGCCGCGCACGGTGCAGCAGATGCAGCCGTTGTTCATTTCGTAGATTTCCTCGTCCGACTCGACGATCAGGTCGTTGTCGATGCCGATCTCGCCGAACTCGTTGACGATAACGGCGTATTTCTTGCCGTGGTTGCCGGTGAGGATGCGGTTGAGAAGCGTCGTCTTGCCGGCGCCGAGATAGCCGGTGAGCACGGTGACGGGAATGGGCTTGGGGAGAGCTGTTTCGGTCATGGGAACCTCGAAGAAGGGGACGCGCGTCCGTCGTTGCGACTGATATAGGAGATCGAACGGGCGAGCGCAAATACCGCAGACGAGCACGCTGCCGCAAACCATCGCCCATCCAGGCCCTGCCACTCCAGCGGATCAATTGTGCCGCGCACATCGATTGACGATCAGTCAATCAAACCCTGCAAAATTCACTCCTGCGTATACTGAGCTTCATATGTCCAACTCTTGAAAGTTGAGGTAATTTTGATCAAAATAAATGTGGCTCGACGAATAACTTTGAGAAGCGCGGGAGCTAAAGGGTGGAATTGTCAAATTTTATTATGTTTTTGTACGTATTACAGATTATTTCCCTTTTTGCTCTTAGCGTCTTCTCGTCTTATGAGTTGCGAAAATTGGCTAAAGAAGCAGGTGGTGAGAACGCGTTTCTGCGGTATACTCCACCTCTTTTTGTAGAGGTCAATACTTCGCATCCAGATTGTCCAGAATGGGTGGCGAAAAAATACCGATCAATCCTCAAAACCACGTCGTTTATATTTGTATTGTGGCTTTTCTCTTTTGGTTTTCTCAATAAGACGGTGGAGCTTTATCCGTGGTTAGATTTTAAACGGCACTAATATCTTTTTAGCCAGTCCATTATGAAGTTGCAGCAAATCGATGCCGATGATTTTCGGCTGATCCCCAGCGTGCTCTAGACAAGTGTCCGCACGTCGAAGGCCGCGACATCTTCCAGCAGGGCGACGAGGCCGCCGATGGCATGGGCGATCAGCCGCTCGCCCTTTTCCGCCGTCGCGGCGCTGGCATCGCCTGCCACGCCCTTCGGGTTGAGGTCGGCCATCTTCCAGCCGAAGGCATGCGGACCATAGGCGCGCAGATGGGCGAAACGGGCGGCAAACTCGGCCTGCCGCGAACCGAAGCGCTCGGCCTTTTCCATCTTCACCCGGTCGGGATGGAGGGCGAGCATGACGGAGGTTTCGATGTCGCCGCCATGGATGTCGATGGCCTTGTCTTCCGGCGCGATCCAGCCGTCCGGCTGGCCGAAACGGGTCCAGGCGGTGGCGACGACGAGCATGTTCAGCCGCACGCGCGCTTCCGTCGCCACGATGGTCATCAAGGGCGAATTGCCGCCATGGGCGTTGAGCAGCACGAGCTTGCGGATGCCGAAGCGGTGGAGGTCTTCGGCAATGCGCAGCCAGCGCTCGATGGCGTCGGCATAGGGAAGGGAGCGGGTGCCGGCTATGTCGAGATGTTCGGGCGAATAGCCGACCGACTCGGTGGGCAGGACCGTCACGGGCAGGTGAACGGGCAGCACGGCCATCAGCCGTTCGGCGATGCCGTCGGCGATCAGCGTGTCGGTTTCCAGCGGCAGGTGGGGGCCATGACCCTCATGCGCACCGAGCGGCAGGACGGCGATCCAGTCGGCGCGGTCTTCCGGCGTCAGCATGGGGTCGTTCTCGGTCCACCGCATCTTGGGATGCGCCATGGCGTCTCTCCGATCCTTACTTGCCGCCAGCCTTGGTCCTCTGTCATACAGGGCCGAGCCCGCGATGCAAGGGCGATACTGGGACGATGCTGCGGCGGTGCAGGAGGCGATGCATGGGCAAGAAGCACAAGGACGGCAAGGACGGGAAGAAGGCCAAGAAAAAGAAGGCGCACGAAGACGTTTCGGGCGCGGGCCTTGCCGCTGCCGTCGTCAGTGCCGCCCGCTCCATGCGGACCGTGCTGTCGCGCAACCTGCTCGCCACCGGCCTCTATGCCGGGCAGGACGGGGTGATCCTCGCACTTTCGGAAGAGGGCGGGCTGACGGCCGGCGCGCTTGCGGTCCGGCTCGGCGTCAAGGCCCCGACCATGACGCGCACCATCGGCCGGCTGGAGGCGCAGGGCTTCGTCGCGCGCAGGCCGGACGAGACGGACGGGCGCCTCACGGTCGTGCATCTCACCGAAGCCGGGCGCGCTTCCGTCGGGCATATCACGGAGGCGGGCCGGCTCAGCGAACAGCAGGCGGCCGAGGGGCTCAGCGAAAAGGACGTGCGCAATCTCCTCAAGCTGTTGCGCGCAATGGACGAGAACCTTCATGCCGCCCTGCCGGATGCGTCTCGCAACGGCGAAAAGACGGTTGCCGACGACATTTAAACTGTTTAAATAAACGGTTTTAAAGCCGCGTTGCTGCGCGTTCGTCGGGGAGGGATCGTGGCACAGAAAATCAAGCTTTCCACCATCGCGGAGACGCTGGGCGTTTCCACGGCGACGGTGTCGCTTGCGCTCCGCGACAGCCCGCTCGTCGCTGCCGCAACGCGCGACAAGATCAAGGAACAGGCGCGCGCGCTCGGCTATATCTACAACCGCCGGGCCGCGAGCCTTCGCACATCCCGCTCGGGCATCATCGGCGTCGTCGTGCACGACATCATGAACCCGTTCTATGCGGAAATCCTGAAATCCATCGAAAGCGAGCTGGACCGCGACCGGCAGACCTTCATCCTCTCGAACCACTACGATTCCGTCGAGAAGCAGCGCAACTTCGTCGAGACGTTGCTGCAGCTCGGCGGCGACGGGGTCATCATGTCGCCGGCCATCGGAACGCCGCCGGAGGATATCCAGCTCGCCGAGGACAACGGCATGCCGGCGATCCTGATCGCGCGCTCCATCGAGGGGCTGGACGTGCCGATCTTCCGCGGCGACGACAGCTACGGCATCTCGCTCGCCACCAATCACCTGATCGGCCTCGGCCACCGCACCATCGCCATGGTAGGGGGCACGGACCAGACATCGACCGGCCGCGACCGCTACCAGGGCTATGTCAATGCGCTGCGCAAGGCCAATATCGAGGTCGATCCGGGCCTGCGCATTCCCGGCCCGCGCACCAAGCAGGGCGGTTTCGAGGCGGCGGTGCATTTTCTTTCCCTGCCGCAGAAGCCGACGGCTGCCGTCTGCTGGAACGACCTCGTCGCCATCGGCCTGATGAACGGCATCGCCCGCGCCGGGCTCGTGCCGGGCCGCGACGTCTCCGTCACCGGCTATGACGACCTGGAGGAGGCGGCGATCGCGACGCCCGCCCTTACCACCGTCTGGAACGGCCAGTCCGAGGTCGGGCGCAACGCCGCCCGCGCGCTGCTCGACAAACTTTCCGGCAGCCATGAGCCCGATGGCATTCATCTCATCAAACCGGAAATGCGCATCCGGCAATCCACCGGACCGCTGAAGCCTCATCCGGAAGGCTGAGCCCACCCGACCAGAGGAGGTTTTGCCATGGCGGCCAAGACACGCATTCTCGTGCCCGGCACGATCCGCGAGCGGGTGCTCGATCGCCTGAGGGACGATTTCGACATCGTGCGTATCGAGCGGGCCGATCCGTCGCTGCTCGCCCGTTCGGAGGCCGCGAGCATCGCGGGTGCGGCCGTTTCCGGTTCCTTCGGGGCGGCGCTGATCGAGCATCTTCCGGCGCTCGAAGTCATCGCGAGTTTTGGCGTCGGCTATGACGGCGTCGATGTCGCGGCCGCCGCCGCGCGCGGCATTGCCGTCACCAACACGCCCGATGTCCTCAACGATGAGGTGGCCGACACCACCATCGGCCTGCTGCTCAACACGGTGCGCCGCTTTCCGCAGGCGGAAGCCTGGCTGCGCGAGGGGCGCTGGAAGCGCGAAGGCGCCTTTCCGCTGACGCCGCTCAGCCTGCGTGGCCGCCGGGCCGGGATCTACGGCCTCGGCCGCATCGGGCAGGCGATTGCCGAGCGGCTGAAGGGGTTCGGGCTCGATATCGCCTACCACACCCGCCGCCCGCGCGAGGGCGTCTCCTATGCCTATTACCCCTCGCTGCTGGAACTGGCAGGCGCGGTCGATATCCTCATCGCCATCGTGCCGAAGACGGCGGACACCCATAAGACCATCGACGCGGACGTGCTGCGCGCGCTGGGGCCTGATGGCGTTCTGATCAATGTCGGACGCGGCTGGACGGTCGATGAGGCGGCGCTTGCCGATGTGCTGCGGGATGGTGTGATCGCCGCCGCGGGCCTCGATGTTTTCTACGACGAGCCGAATGTACCGGAGGCGCTGCTGGGGTTGCCGAACGTCTCGCTGCTGCCCCATGTCGCCTCGGCCTCGGTGGTGACGCGCAATGCCATGGCCGATCTCGTCGCCGACAATCTCTTCGCCTGGTTCGATCGCGGCGCGGCGCTGACGCCGGTGCCGGAAACACCCTTTACGCGAAAAACGAGGTAGGGGCCGGAAAGCCTTCGTTAACCTTTCGGCAAGTTTGCAGGCGCATGCTTTTCCCATCGAGTCGCCGACGGAGAAAAGCCATGAAGACACTGACGATTGCCGTTCTGGCCGGTGCCGTGTCGCTGGGTCTCTGGAATTTCATGAGCCAGCAGGCCCCGGGCGTGGACCCCGTGGTTTCGGGCTCCATTCCCGCGCGCGGGGCGGCCGGGCACAGCTATACGATTTCCAACGTGGTGGCGAACACGGCCTGCCTTGGCGAGCGCGGCAGCCCGATTTCGAGCCGCAGCGCCCGCTTCGTCGCGGGAGCGGATTGCGATAGCGTCTGGCCCGGTCTTTCCAAGGCGCGGACCTGGACCAACAATGGCGACGGCACGGTCGTCGTCGCGGATGCGCAGGGCGAGGCGATCCTGACGGTCGTCGACGGCGACGGGCTTGCCTATGAGGCCGTCGAGCCCGCCGACGCGATGGTCACGATGATTTCAGCGGACTGACGGCGGCCTATTCGGCCGCCTGTGCAATGCCGGCCTTGGCGGCGGCATAGTCCCGCACGGCCTTACCAAATGCGGCGAAGAGCTTGTTGGAAGGCTGGTCGGAACCCACCCAATATTCCGGATGCCACTGCACGCCGACGGCGAAGGCCTTCGCGCCGATGACCGAGACGGCTTCGATCGTGCCGTCCTCGGCAAGGGCTTCCACGGCAAGGCGCGGCGCCTTTTCGGAGATCGCCTGACGGTGCAGCGAATTGACCTGAATCTCGCCGGCGCCGATCACCGAGGCGAGGCAGCTGCCTTCGTTGACCTTGACGGTCTGGCGAATGCCGTAGGCGACATCCAGCACGGGCGTATCCGGCTTGCGATGGTCCCACATGCCGGGCTGGTCCTGGATCTCGTTGGCAAGCGTGCCGCCGAGAACCACATTGAGTTCCTGGATGCCGCGGCAGATGGCGAGCAGCGGAATGCCGCGCTCCAGCGCGCGCTCGATGAGCGGCAGGCTGGTCGCGTCGCGCGCCCTGTCATAGGGGCCTTCGGCGTCGGTGGCTTCCCTGCCGTAGAGCGAGGGATGCACGTTGGTGCGCGAGCCGCTGACCAGAAGCCCGTCCACCCGGTCGAGGATGCCGTCGAAATCGTTGTCGGCTTCCAGCGCCGGCACGAGGAAGACGGTGACGTCTGCGCCCTTGACGGCGGCGCGCACATACTGGTTCGGGGTGGCCTGCCAGACGTTGCCTTCGATTTCCCTGATGTCGGCGGGAATGGCGACGACGGGTTTCGACATGATGGGCTCCGGAAAAAGAAATACCAAAAGAGGATTTGCTATCAAATCCCGCGCCAGTCAATTCCCCCTTTCTGGCGAAATGACGACAAAAAGGCGGGTTTGAGCGGTACCGTGTCGCCCGCGCATCACGATACCCTGCTAGTTTTGAGGGGGCTGGCGAAGGGAGGGCGTTAACCACGCTCCTGCAAACGAGGATTGCAATGCAAGTTTCTCGCACTTTCATTCGCGCAATACTCTATCGCGTCGGAGTCAGGAAATTGCGCGACGCATGTATGGCAGGTTGAGTTTCTTTGCGTGAAACTTGTTATTCTGCAATATTGAGTTGAAGAGAGCTTCCCTTGGTTGAAAAGGCGTGCAATAATGCCTGAACGTACCCTCTTTATTGGGTAATTTCCCGAAATCATTCATTAAATTTTGGCCGGTAACCCTCGAACGTCATAGGGAGTGCCGAGTCCATGAAGGATAAGGGTCAAAACACACTGCCGGCTGATGTCTACCTGTCGTTCGTCAGCTCGCTGTATGGAAATCGCCAGACCCTTTTCGTGGGCATGATTTCGCATGTCATCACGTTCTCCTTCGTTTACGCCAAGACGTCCGATCCTTTCTTCCTCGTCTGGAGCGCGCTTGTCGTGCTCGTCTGGTCGCTGCGCGCTGAGGGCATGCGCCATTTCGACCGGGCGGAGAAAAGCGCCCTTGGCATGGATGGCATCCGTTACTGGGAGAACTGGTACAATCTCGGCGCCGTCGGCACGACGCTCGCGCTGGGCACGGCCTGCTGCTACAGTCTGATCGTCAGCCGCGACAGCTTTGCCGAGATCGCCTGCATTTCCGTGACCTTCGCCACGATGGTCTCCGTCGTCGGGCGCAATTACGGCTCGCCGCGGGCGGTGGACTACATGGTCTTCTCCGCCTGCTTCCCGATCGCGGTCGGTTTCCTCGCCCTGCAGGATTTCTACCACGCCGTGCTCGCCTCGCTCGTCCTGCCCTTCGCGATGACGACGCGCACCATGGCGAACGGCGTGCGCACCTTTCTCTACAAGAACGTGCTCGCCGCGCGCGACCTTGCGACCATCGCCGACCGCTTCGACACGGCGCTCAACAACATGCCGCACGGCCTGTTCATGCTGGATGCGGACCATCGCATCCTCGTTGCCAATCGCCGGGCCTGCGAGCTTCTGCATCTCGGAAGCCAGGAGCGTCTGAAGGATTGCCATCTCGACGTCGTCCTGCGCTTCGGCGTGCGCAACACCTTCTTCAACGCCGAGCAGAGCAAGACGATCCTGCGCCAGCTCGACGAGCTGCTGCGCGGCGAGCGCTCGCGCGCGCTCGTTCAGGTGACGGACGGGCTCTATCTCGAATTCACCGCGGCCCCGCGCGACAATGGTGGTGCCGTACTGATTTTCGAGGATGTGACGGCGCGCGTGCGGGCAGAAAAGAAGATCCTGCACATGGTGCGCTACGACAGCCTCACCGGCCTGCCGAACCGCACCTATTTCGCCGATCTGGTGCAGGAGGCGCTGGCCGAGCGCAAGAAGCCCGGCACCGTCGGCTTCATGGTTCTCGACGTCGACGACTTCAAGCATGTCAACGACATGAAGGGCCACGTGACCGGCGACCGGCTGCTCTGCGCCATCGCCGAGCGGTTGCGCCGGCTTGCTGGCGAGCGGGTGCTGGCCGGCCATCTGATGGGCGACGAATTCATCCTGTTCTTCCCGAACGAGGCGAACCGGCGCGATCTCGAGGATCGCATGCGGCGCTTCCACGACCAGCTGCGCGGCACCTACGAGTTCGAGGGCATGACCCTCTTCGTTTCGTTCAGCGCGGGCTGCGTGACGGTGGCGAGCGATGACTTCCGGCTGGAAGAGATGCAGATCCGCGCCGACCTCGCGCTGTTCGAGACGAAGTCGCGTGCCAAGGGCAGCGTCACCGTCTTCGAGCAGGAGATGGACGCGCGCTACATGGACCGCCAGAAGCTGAAGGACGACCTGCGCCTGGCGCTGGCCGAGGATGCGCTGTCGGTGGCCTATCAGCCGATGTTCGTGCCGGACGGTTCACGCATCGAATGCTGCGAGGCGCTGTCGCGCTGGACGCATCCCGAACGCGGCCCCGTCGCGCCGAACGTCTTCATCAAGGTCGCCGAGGAGATGGGCATCATCTCCGAGATCACCCGCTTCATGATCAACCGCGCCTGCGCCGACTGCGCGACCTGGCCGGAGCATATGGGCGTCTCCGTCAATCTCTCGGTACAGGACCTGCGCAGCTCGGCGATCATCGAGGTCGTCGCGCAGGCGCTCGACGCCGTGGGCCTTGCGCCGCACCGGCTGCATCTGGAAGTCACCGAAAGCTGCCTGATGGAGGAGCCGATCAAGGTTCAGGCGATCCTGCAGGAGCTGCGTGCCCGCGGCATCACCATCGCCATCGACGATTTCGGCACCGGCTATTCCAGCCTCAGCTATCTCGACCAGCTGCCGCTCGACGTCATCAAGATCGACCGCTCCTTCGTGCGCAACATCGCCGAGGATCCGCGTCGCTTCAAGCTGCTGCGCGGCACGGTGAACCTCTCGCGCGAACTCGGCCTGCGCATCGTCGTGGAAGGCGTGGAGACCGAGGAACAGCTTGCTCTCATCAACAAGTACCGCTGTGCCGATCTGGTGCAGGGCTACGTCTTTGCCGCGCCGATGTCGCCGGATGCCCTGCGCGACCGGTACGAGAGTCTTGGCGGCAAACCGGTCGAACCGCGCCGTCGCGGCCGCCGCGTCGCCTGACGCACCAGGCTTTTCCCTTCGCTAAATCCATAAATCTACACGATATATCAGTTTCTCCGAATTTAGCGTTAACCACGTATTAAAGTTAACAAATAGTATTTTGTACAAATTGTCCTATATCGGCGA
Organism: Shinella sp. G-2; assembly: GCF_050172695.1. Classification (NCBI taxonomy): domain Bacteria; kingdom Pseudomonadati; phylum Pseudomonadota; class Alphaproteobacteria; order Hyphomicrobiales; family Rhizobiaceae; genus Shinella; species Shinella sp. G-2. Next base: position 120,056 of record NZ_JBBEYH010000003.1, read on the forward strand.
TTATGGTGTCGGCGGCGGGGTGCGGCCGGCTTTCTGAATTCGGGGTATGGGGCAATGGCCATGATGGAAACGACGAACGGTCGTTTTTCCGACAAGCTTCTCGGGCTGCTCGACAAGGTGGAGTATCGCCGCGTCGAGACGAGCGAGGACATGGAGGACATCGCGCGCATCCGCTACAAGGCCTACAAGGCCGGCAGCGTGATGCATCTGGGCGAGGAAACGCCGCTCTTGATCGACGAGGCTGACTTCGACAGCCAGGCCTATGTCTTCGGCGTCTATCACGAGGAACGGCTGATCTCGACGGTGCGCCTGCATCATGTGACGCCGGATCACCGGGTCACCTCTTCGGGCAAAGTGTTTCCCGACGAGATCAAGGCTTTCCTGGATGCAGGCATGTCGTTGATCGATCCGGTCCGCCTGGCCGCCGATCCGGAAATCTGGAGCGAGATGCCGGCGATCCCGTATCTGACGCTGCGGCTGGCGACGATGGCGGCGGACTATTTCGATGCCGACCGCGTGCTGCAGATGGTCAAGCCGGCGCATGCCGCCTTCTACCGGCGCGTTTTCGACGGCGACTTCGTCGCCTCGCCGAAGAGCAACCAGGGCAAGTTCATCATCGACCTGATGCTGATGGCGACCCGCTGCAAGGATGTGCGCTCCTCGCTCTACAAGCGCTTTCCGTTTTTCCAGTCGGAAGCCTTCGAGCGGCGCCTGCTGTTTGCGCGCGGCGAGGAGATGCCGTTCAGCCCGCTCACGGTGCGCCCGACGGCGCGCCTTGCCCATGCCCATAGCCGCATCGACATCGCGGGCGGGATCTACGGCTGAGACTTGCGTTCTGATGTCGCAGGACGGGCCGGTTTCAGAGGGAAACCGGCCCGTTCCGTTTCGGAAACCATGGCGCGGGGCAGGCGGACTGCGCCTTGCCGTTGCGCTTTGTGCAGCCATTGTGTATGGCCAGAAAGACGCGCATTTTCGCGCTTGAGGGAATCGCCGGCCCGCATGGGTCCGGCCTTGAATAGGCGCTCATCGGGTGGAGTTTTCCGGCTGGCGGGTGCGGCTGCTTAGGAGAAGGTGACTATGGCTGAACATCATAACGGACCGGTCGAACTCGGTGCTCCGATGGACTATCCCGAGCACGAGAAGACCTACGATCTCTTCATCGGCGGTGCCAAGTACGGCACGCTGTTCTGCGTGGCGCTGCTGATCGCCATGGCTGCCGGTTTCTTCACCAGCGCCGGCTTCTTCTCCAGCCTTCTCCTGCTGATCATCCTCAACGTCGTCGGCTTCTTCGCCCTGCGTTGATCCGAACGGCCGCCTCGGCGGCCTTCGCCATACCGCGTTCGATCCGCTCGGCTCCGGGAAGGGGCCGGGCGGATTTTTGCGTTTGTGCATGGAAAAGCGGTCCAGCCAAGGGCCACGCAACGTTCCGGCCGAAACAAAAAGCCCGCGAGACGATCGCGGGCTTTTTCGTCAATGGATGGATGAACGGGATCAGGCCGGCTTGGCGACGGCGCCGCGGGTGCGGGCAAGGCCGTCGCGGGCGGGCGCGTAGTTCGGGTCCAGCTTGAGCGCGTGCGAATAGGACTTTGCTGCGCGGGCGAGGTCGCCGCGACGCTCGTAGATCAGCGCCTGGTTCGCCCAGGATTCGGCAAGCTTGCCGTCGAGGTTGATCGCGGTGTTGAAATCCTGGAACGCGTTGTCGTCGTCGCCCTGGGCGGCATAGGAAATGCCGCGGCCGTTATAGGGTTCCGCCGAATTCGGCGACAGCGAGATGGCCTTCGAGAAGTCCTCGATCGCCTTGTCGTGCTGGCGGCGGGCCTGATAGATCAGGCCGCGATTGTGATAGGCGCGCGGATCGGTCGTGTCGAGCTGGATGGCGCGGTTGAAGTCGCGGAAGGCGTCGTCCAGGCGGCCGGCCTGGCGATAGAGATTGCCGCGGCCGATATAGGCGACGTCATAGTTCGCGTTGAGCTGCAGCGCCGTGTTGTAGTCGGCGGCGGCCTGCGCCTGATCGCCGAGGCTGCGCTGGATGAGCGCGCGGTTGGCATAGGCCTGATAGAAGCGCGGGTTCAGCTCGATGGCGCGGTTGAAGTCTTCGAGCGCCCGGCGGTACTCGCCTGCGCGGCCATAGGCCGAGCCACGGACGTTGTAGCCTTCGGGATCCTGAGGATTGGCGGCAATCACGGCGGAGAGCGAGGAGATGTTCTCCTGCGAGCCCTGCGCGCGCTCGACCTTCAGAACGTCCGTCGAGGTGGTCGACTGGCAGCCGGCGAGCAGAAGCGCAAGCGACGCTGCGGCAACGGCAGCCACCAGGGGACGGCGAGCGCGAGCGGACGCGGAAAGGGAACGTTCGATCGGGAACCCGGTAGATGCAGCCATGTCCAAGTGCGAATCCTCAAAATGGGCTTCTTCACGCTTCATGCGCGAAGAATACGCTACGGCCTTCAAGGCAATTCCGGCAAGGGTGCGTAGCGGTCGAGCCCGGAATTGCACGGGAAGTCTTTCACATCCGTGAAATTCTTCCGGTCACGTCAAAAAAGGCGGCGGCGAATTCATCGCCCCCGCCCGGTCTTGCATCCGAAAACGTCGAAATGACGGCCGATTAGCGGGCGCCAGGACGGCCGCCGATGAGGCCTTCGCGCTGGGCGCGCTTGCGAGCCAGCTTGCGAACGCGACGAACGGCTTCAGCCTTTTCACGCGCACGCTTCTGCGACGGCTTTTCGTAATAGTCGCGCATCTTCATTTCACGGAAAATGCCTTCGCGCTGCATCTTCTTCTTGAGAGCGCGGAGAGCCTGATCAACGTTGTTGTCGCGGACAAGTACCTGCACGAGAATCCCGTTCCTTTGTTGTTGCAAGCCCGGCGATTCTGTGGGTCGTCAGGCAAATAGATGACGTTCGTGCAGCCCAGAAGGCTGACGATTGGCGCGTCGAGTACCAGATAGCTGCGCAGAAGTCCAGTCTCCTGCGCTTCGATGTTAAGGATATTTGCGTGGAAGCCCGGGAAAACCGTTCTGCGGCACCCTTCGGGGTCATGTCGCATGTGGTACAAGGTGCGCCTGAATGCGTCGCAAAGAATACGGCGCGGGACGCCAGGATTTGCTTTCTATCGGGACAGGAAACAGCCGGCTGCGGCCGGCAGACATCGAGGACTTGGGTAATGCGCAAATATTCGGTTTTCGCCGTCGCCCGCGAGGCGATGCGTGGCCACAAGGGATGGGAGGCTCAGTGGACCTCGCCCGAGCCGCGCAAGGAATATGACGTCATCATCGTCGGCGGTGGCGGCCACGGCCTTGGCGCTGCCTACTACCTTGCCAAGGAGCACGGCATCACCAATGTCGCGGTCATCGAGAAGGGCTGGCTCGGCGGCGGCAATACCGGCCGCAACACGACCATCATCCGCTCGAACTATCTCTATGACGAGAGCATGGACATCTACGAGCACTCGCTGAAGCTCTGGGAGGGCTTGAGCCAGGATCTCAACTACAATGTCATGTATTCGCCGCGCGGCGTGATGATGCTGTCGCACAATGTGCACGACAAGCAGTCCTTCCAGCGTCACGTGCATGCCAACCGTCTCTACGGCATCGACAACGAATGGCTGACGCCGCAGCAGGCGAAGGAGTTCGTGCCGGTTCTCGATATCTCCGCCAGCGCCCGCTACCCGATCAACGGCGCGGCCCTGCAGCGCCGCGGCGGCACCGCCCGCCACGATGCCGTGGCCTGGGGCTATGCCCGCGCGGCGTCCGACCGCGGCGTGCACGTCATCCAGAATTGCGAGGTCAAGGGCATCCGCCGCGGACCCGACGGCGCAGTGACGGGTGTGGAGACCTCCAAGGGCTTCATCGGCGCCAAGAAGGTCGCCGTGTCGGCCTCCGGCCACAACTCGGTCATCCTCTCCATGGCCGACGTGAAGCTGCCGCTGCATTCGGTGCCGCTCCAGGCGCTCGTTTCCGAGCCGATGAAGCCGATCTTCCCCTGCGTGGTCATGTCCAACTCGGTGCATGCCTATATCTCGCAGTCGGACAAGGGCGAGCTCGTCATCGGCGCCGGCACGGACCAGTACAATTCGTACTCCCAGACCGGCGGCCTGCAGATCATCACCCATACGCTGGATGCCATCTGCGAGCTCTTCCCGATGTTCCGCCGCGTCAAGATGATGCGCCAGTGGGGCGGCATCACCGACAACACCCCGGACCGTTCGGCGATCCAGGGCGTGACGCCGGTGAAGAACCTCTTCGTCAACTGCGGCTGGGGTACCGGCGGCTTCAAGGCGACGCCGGGCTCGGCTCATCTCTTCGCGCATCTCATCGCCAAGGGCGAGCCGCACAAGCTGGCGGCCGGCCTGACGCTCGACCGCTTCCGCACCGGCCGCCTCATCGACGAGGCAGCGGCCGCGGCCGTGGCTCACTGAGTTCCCATTTTTTCACCCCGCGCGCCCGGCGGCCCCGAAAGGCCGGCCGGCGCGGGACAGGAGAAACCCGATGCTTCTCATCTACTGCCCTTACTGCGAGGAAGAGCGCTCCGAGCTCGAATTCCGCCATGGCGGCGACGCGCATATCGCCCGCCCGACCAACATGGCCGATATCAGCGACGAGGAATTCCAGGACTACTTCTTCCTGCGTGACAACCCGAAGGGTTTGATCTTCGAGCGCTGGCGCCACATCCATGGCTGCGGCCGCTTCTTCAATGCGGCGCGCGACACGGTGAGCGACAAGTTCTACATGAGCTACAAGGCCGGCCAGCCGAAGCCCGAAATTCCCGGTGTGACCCCTGCCACCGAAAAGACCGTCGAAACCTATGAAGCCACGGAAGGAACCGCGAAATGAGCGGTGCTAATCGCATTGCCGGTCAGGGCCGCCTGACGCCCGCCAAGACGGCGCGTTTCACCTTCGACGGAAAGACGATCGATGCGCTGGAAGGCGATACCGTCGCCTCCGCGCTGCTCGCCAATGGCGTGCACCTCGTCGGGCGTTCGTTCAAGTATCATCGTCCGCGCGGCATTCTCTCGGCCGGCCCGGAAGAGCCGAATGCGCTGATCGACGTTTCGCGTGACGCGGCCCGCCGCCAGCCGAACGTGCGTGCGCCGGTGCAGGAAGTCTTCGATGGCATGAAGGTGTCGTCGCAGAACCGCTGGCCCTCGCTCGCCTTCGATATCGGCGGCGTCAATAACCTGATGTCGCCCTTCTTTGCGGCCGGCTTCTACTACAAGACCTTCATGTGGCCGAAGGCCGCCTGGGAGAAGCTCTACGAGCCCTTCATCCGCCGCGCCGCCGGCCTCGGTGTCTCGCCGACGGAAGAGGACCCGGACCACTACGCCAACCGCTATGCCCATTGCGACGTGCTGGTCGCGGGCGCCGGCGTTGCCGGCCTTTCCGCAGCGCTTGCCGCCGCTGAAGCCGGCGCAAGCGTCATCCTCGTCGACGAGCAGCCGGAAGTCGGTGGTGCGCTGCACTACGACCTGTCGGTGAAGATCGACGGGCAGAGCGGCTATGCTTGGGCGCAGGCGACGGCCGCGAAGCTGAAGGCGATGGAGAACGTCACCGTTCTCACCCGCACGACGGCCTTCGGCTACTACAACCACAATTTCGTCGGCCTCGTGGAACGCGTGACGGATCACCTCGCACGTCCCGACAAGACGCTGCCGCGCGAGCGGCTGTGGCAGGTCCGCGCCAAGCGCGTCATCCTCGCCACCGGCTCCATCGAGCGGCACATGGTGTTCGCCAACAACGACCGGCCCGGCATCATGCTGGCTTCGGCGGCGCGCACCTATCTCAATCATTTCGGCGTCGCGGTCGGTCGCAAGATCGGCGTCTATACGGCGAACGATTCTGCCTACGAGGCCGCCTTCGACCTGAAGCGTGCCGGTGTCACCGTCGCCGCCATCGTCGACAACCGTGACAAGCCCGGCGAGGCCGTGCTTGCCGAAGCCCGCAAGCTCGGCATCGAGGTATTGACCGGCCATTCCGTCATCGACACCAAGGGCAAGCTGCGCGTCTCCTCCATTTCGGTCGCCCGCAACGGCGGCGGTTCGGCACGGTCCATCCCGGTCGACGCGTTGCTGATGTCCGCCGGCTGGACGCCCTCCGTCCACCTCTTCTCGCAGTCGCGCGGCAAGGTCGCCTATGATGCGGCTTCCGGCCGCTTCCTGCCCGGCACCTATGCGCAGGATTGCCTTTCGGTCGGCTCGTGCAACGGCACGGACGGCCTGCAGGCGACCATTGAGGAATCGCTGGCGGCCGGCGAGCTGATGGCCCGCGCCACCGGCAACGAGGGTGGCGGCAAGGTCGAGCTTCGCGGCGAGAACGCCTTCGAGTGGACCGGCGGCATGGCCGGGGCAGGCGAGGGCGCGGGTGTCGACACGACCGTCAAGGCCTTCGTCGACTTCCAGAACGACGTCTGCGCCAAGGACATCCGCCTTGCCGTGCGCGAGGGCATGCACTCGATCGAGCATATCAAGCGCTTCACCACCAACGGCATGGCGACGGACCAGGGCAAGCTGTCCAACATCCACGGCCTTGCCATCGCGTCGGAAGTGCTGAACCGCGAGATCCCGAAGATCGGCCTCACCACCTTCCGCGCGCCCTATACGCCGGTCACCTTCGGCGCGCTGATCAGCCATTCGCGCGGCGACCTGTTCGACCCGGCGCGCAAGACGCCGATCCACGCCTGGGAAGAGGCGCACGGTGCGGTCTTCGAGGACGTCGGCAACTGGAAGCGTGCCTGGTACTATCCGCGCTCGGGCGAGACCATGCACGATGCGGTCAACCGCGAGTGCCGCACGGTGCGTAACGTCGCCGGCCTGTTCGACGCCTCGACGCTCGGCAAGATCGAAGTCGTCGGTCCCGATGCCGGCGAATTCATGAACCTCATGTACACCAACGCCTGGGATACGTTGAAGCCAGGCCGCTGCCGCTACGGCATCATGCTGCGCGAGGACGGTTTCGTCTATGACGACGGCGTCGTCGGTCGCCTGGCGGAAGACCGCTTCCACGTCACCACCACGACGGGCGGTGCGCCGCGCGTCATGCACCACATGGAAGATTACCTGCAGACGGAATTCCCGCATCTCAAGGTCTGGCTGACCTCGACCACGGAACAGTGGTCGGTCATTGCCGTACAGGGCCCGAAGGCGCGCGAAATTCTCGAGCCGCTGGTCGAAGGCATCGACATCTCCAACGAGGCCTTCCCGCATATGAGCGTGCGCGAAGGCAAGATTTGCGGCGTGCCGACCCGGCTCTTCCGCATGTCGTTCACCGGTGAAGCCGGCTACGAAGTCAACGTTCCCGCCGACTACGGTCAGGCCGTCTGGGAAGCCATCTGGGCACGGGCAGAACCGCTCGGCGCCTGCGCCTACGGCACGGAGACCATGCACGTTCTGCGCGCCGAGAAGGGCTATATCATCGTCGGCCAGGATACGGACGGTACGGTCACGCCCTTCGACGCCAGCCTCGGCTGGGCCGTCTCCAAGAAGAAGGCGGACTTCGTGGGCATCCGTGGTCTCAAGCGCCCGGACCTCGTCAAGGAAGGCCGCAAGCAGCTTGTCGGCCTGCTGACGAAGGACCCGAAGGTGGTTCTGGAGGAAGGCGCGCAGATCGTCGCCGATCCGAACGAACCCAAGCCCATGAAGATGCTCGGCCACGTGACCTCGTCCTACTGGTCGGAAAACTGCGGCCGGTCGATCGCCATGGCGCTCGTCGCCGGCGGTCAGGCTCGCCTGGGCCAGACGCTCTACGTGCCGATGCCCGACCGCACCATCGCGGTCGAGGTCAGCGACATGGTCTTCATCGACAAGGAAGGAGGACGCCTCAATGGCTGATCACGCTCTTCGCAAGGCGCCGCTTGCCGGCCGCCATGGCGGCTCCGCCGGCGCGCGCGTCACGCCCGCCGCTCCCGCAACCCGTCTGTCGCTCCGCGCGGGCGAGGATGCCATCGGCACGCTCTCGCTGGCCTTCGGCCTCGAACTGCCGCGGCGGCCGAAGACCTCGGCGTCCGTCAGCGGTCGCCACGCGCTCTGGCTCGGTCCGGACGAGTGGCTGCTGATCGACGAGAACGGCGCGGACCTGATGGGCATCGCGTCGGGTGTTTCCGCGCTGCATTCGGCGACGGACGTTTCCCACCGCAACACGGCGGTCCTCGTTTCCGGCCCCAATGCGGCCGGTGCGATCGCCAGCGCCTGCCCGCTCGACCTCGGCAATACGGCCTTCCCGGTCGGCGCGGCGGCGCGCACGGTGCTCGGCAAGATCGAGATCGTGCTGCTGCGCACGGGTGAAGAGGATTATCGCGTCGAATGCTGGCGCTCGTTCTCGCCCTACGCCTTCGGTCTTCTCGCCGAAGGTGCGGAAGACGCCGGCCTCTGATCCCTCAGAGGAAGCGGTAGAAAAACAGGGCTGTCTCCCGCGTGCCGGGGGACAGCCCTTCGTACAGGTGCCTGTCGAAACCGCCGAGCGCAAAGCCCTGGCGCAGATAGAAACGGCAGGCCGCGACATTGTTCGTCTGGGTCTCGAGGCGCAGGCCCGGCAGGCCCTTTTCCCTCGCCCAGTCGGCGGCGTGCTGCATCAGCCGCTGCGCAGCGCCCGTCCCGCGCCATTCAACATCAATGGCAAGATCGTCGATGACGGCGAAATTGTTCCAGCCGATGGAAAGCGCGATGTAGCCGACCGGCGTCTCGTCGCCGATGACGACAAAGAGCGCCTTGTCCGTCGCTTCGATGCTGGCTTCGAGGTCCGCCGGGTCGAAGCCGTAGCTCTTGGCATAGGGCTCCACGGGGTGGGCGCGGGCCAGCCAGTCGCCCTCGAAGGGCGGGGCGGCCTCGCGGGTGACGAGGAAGGAGAAGTCGCAGACGGCAAGGGCGCGAGGATCCTCCCGCGTGGCGGCACGGACCTTCACACGCTCTCCGGCCGATCCTTCGGATCGAACTGGATGATGGTGATCCAGTCGGCCGTCAGCGCCGGCTTGCGCTCGGTCTCGACCTCGACCGATGCATCGTAACGGATCGTCACCATGCCCGCGCCGCGGAAGCGGGCCTCGGCCAGCGTGAAGCGGCCGCGCACGCGCGCACCGCTCTTCACCGGCGTGATGAAGCGGATTTTTTCGAAGCCGTAATTGATGCCCATCGTCTGTTCGACGATGCGCGGCAGGCAGTCGTAGTTCATCGCCGAGAGCAGGGAGAGGGTGAGGAAGCCATGCGCGATGGTGCCGCCGAACGGCGTTTCGGCCGCCGCCCGCACCGGATCGGTATGGATGAACTGGTGATCCTCCGTCGCATCGGCAAAACGGTCGATCATCGCCTGGTCGACGGTGAACCAGCGCGAAACGCCGATTTCCTTTCCGACCTGGGCGGGAATGTCTTTCAGATGAATGGTGGCTGGCATGAGGCCTTCTCGCCGCTTGAAGGAAGTCTTTTTTAGAGAGACGGTTTGTCCGGGCAATGAAAATCAGTAGGTTTCGACAAAAATTTCGACTGTGCGTGCCTGCAGCATGCCGCTCGCGGGATGGTTGACGGCAAGAAGGCTCGTCCAGCCGCGCCCTTCCGGCGGTGGAAGCGACAGGGCCTGTTCGCCATGGCTGCGGTTGATGGCGATAGCAAGGTGGACGATGCGCTGCTGCGTGCGGTCAGGCGTTCTCAACAACACCAGCAATGTGCCGGCGAAGGGAGCCTCCCAATCACCGACCGTCATGGGACTGCCGGAGAGTGTAAGCCAGGCGACATCGCCCGCGCCGCTGAGGAAGGTCGTTTCGCCGAGGGCGGGGAAACGCTTGCGGATCGCCGAGAGCATGGCGGTGTGTTCGATCAGGCCTTCGTCCAGCCGGTCCCAATGCATCCAGGTGATCGCGTTGTCCTGGCAATAGGCATTGTTGTTGCCCTGCTGGCTGCGCCCGCCCTCGTCGCCCGCCGTCAGCATGACGGTGCCGCGCGCGAGGAAGAGGCTGGACAGCAGCGCCTTTACATCCGCGCGGCGGGCGGAAAGCACGGCGCCGTCCGTGGTTTCGCCCTCGGCGCCGTTGTTCCAGGAATGGTTCTCGTTGTGGCCGTCGCGGTTGTCCTCGCCGTTGGCCGCATTGTGTTTGACCGTATGCGAGACGAGATCCATCAGCGTGAAGCCGTCATGGGCGGCGAGGAAGTTGACCGTGCGGGTGCGTTCGGCGCCGTGGCGGGTGAAGATGTCGGAAGAGCCGGCAAAAGCGGTGACGAAGGCGCCGAGCTTGTGGCTGTCGCCGCGCCAGAACATGCGCGTGTCGTCGCGGTAGCGGTCGTTCCATTCGAGAAAGGGGGCGGGGAAGTTGCCGAGCTGGTAACCGCCCGGACCGATGTCCCAGGGTTCGGCGATGAGAATGCGGTCCCTGAGCAGCGGATCGTTGCAAATCTCCGAGAGGAGGGCGGCGCGGGCGGAGAAGCCGTCGGCCTCGCGGCCGAGAATGGTGGCAAGGTCGAAGCGGAAACCGTCGACGCCGGCATGGCGCACGAAGTGGCGCAGGCTGTCCAGCACCAGCTGGCGCACGACCGGGTGCTCGCCGGCAATGGTGTTGCCGCAGCCGGTGTCGTTGATCAGCTCGCCCGGCCGGTCGGGCACGTGGCGGTAATAGGTGAGATTGTCGAGACCGCGCATGGAGAGCGTCGCGCCGTGGCGGTCGCTCTCGCCGGAATGGTTGAAGACGAGGTCGAGGATGACGCCGATGTTTTCCGCGCGCAAAGTCGCGACGGTGTCGGCCAGTTCCTTCATGCCGCCCGGAACGAGGCGCGGATCGAGCGCCATCAGGGCGATGGGATTGTAGCCCCAGCTGTTGGAAAGACCGAGCGGCGGCAGGTGGCGCTCGTCGATCCAGGCGGTGATCGGCATCAGCTCGACCGCATCGACGCCGAGGCGCTTCAGGTGGGCGAGCACGGCGGGGTGGGCGAGGGCGCCGACCGTGCCGCGCATTGCCGCGGGCACGTCGGGATGCAGCATGGTGAAGGCGCGGACGGCCACTTCATAGACGACGCCGCCGGGTCGGAAGATCGGCGGCTTTATCGCAACTGGCTGGTCCCGGATGACGATGGCCTTCGGCACGATGTCGGCGGTCTCTGCACCGAAGAGCGCCAGGCGTCCGTCATGCACGAAGCGGCGGTCGAGTTCCTTGGCATAGGGATCGACGAGCAACTTCGCCGGATCGAACCAGAGGCCGTGGTCCGGTGAATAGACGCCATCGGCGCGAAAGCCATAGCGCGTGCCGGCGGCGGCGCCTTCGACGAAGACGCGGTGGAAGCCGTTCTCGTCCCGCCCCATGGTGAGGCGGGCGAGTTCGGTCTCGCCCTGGTTGTCGAACAGGCAGAGATCGACGCGGGCGGCGTCGCGCGAATGGACTGCGAATTCCACCCCGTCCCCTGAGAGCGTGGCGCCCGGCGCGAAGGAGGGGGCGGTGACGGTCATGTTACGTGATCACCGTCGGTTCGGTGCGGCCCGTGCGGCTCTTGATGCCGGCGATCTCGTCGGCGACCGCGATGAGGTCGGCCAAGGCTTCCTGCGTGTCGATGTCGTGACGGGCGGCATCGGGCTCGAAGCGCTCGATATAGACGCGCAGCGTCGCGCCCGACGTGCCGGTGCCGGAGAGACGGAAGACGACACGCGAGCCGCCGACGAACAGGATGCGGATGCCCTGGTTCTTGCTGACGGACTGGTCGACCGGGTCGTTATAGGCGAAGTCGTCGGCCGTCTCGACCGTAAGGGCGCCGAAGCTCTTGCCCGGCAGGCTGGCTAGCTGATCGCGCAGGTTCGCCATCAGGCCGTTGGCGGCGTCGGTGTCGACCTCCTCGTAGTCGTGGCGGGAATAGTAGTTGCGGCCGTAGCTCGCCCAGTGCTGCTCGACGATGGCGAGCACGCTTTCCTTGCGCACGGCGAGGATGTTGAGCCAGAGGAGCACGGCCCAGAGGCCGTCCTTCTCGCGCACGTGGTTGGAGCCGGTGCCGGCGCTTTCCTCGCCGCAGATCGTGGCAAGGCCGGCGTCGAGCAGGTTGCCGAAGAACTTCCAGCCGGTCGGCGTCTCATAGATGCCGATGCCCAGCTTTTCCGCCACACGGTCGGCGGCGCCCGAGGTGGGCATGGAGCGGGCGATGCCGGCAAGGCCTTTGGCATAGCCGGGCGCGAGATGCGCGTTGGCCGCGAGCATGGCGAGGCTGTCGGACGGGGTGACGAAAATGCCCTTGCCGATGATGAGGTTGCGGTCGCCGTCACCGTCGGAGGCGGCGCCGAAGTCCGGGGCGTCGTCGGCCATCATCGTCTCGTAGAGCGCGCGGGCGTGCACGAGGTTCGGATCGGGATGGTGGCCGCCGAAGTCCGGCAGCGGCATGAAGTTGAGCACCGAGCCCTTGGCCGCGCCGAGGCGGTTCTCGAGGATTTCCTTGGCATAGGGGCCGGTGACGGCGCTCATGGCGTCGAAGACGATACGGAAACCACCGGCAAGCAGCGCGCGGATGGCGGCAAAATCGAAGAGCTGTTCCATCAGCTCGGCATAGTCGGCGACCGGATCGATGACGGTGACCGTCATGCCTTCGATCTCATGGCTGCCCTCGAGGTCGAGATTGACGTCCGCGACATCCGCGATCCGGTAGCTGTCGATGGATTTTGTACGGGCGAAGATGGCGTCGGTGATCTTCTCCGGGGCCGGGCCGCCATTGCCGATATTGTACTTGATGCCGAAGTCTTCCGTCGGACCGCCGGGATTGTGGCTGGCCGACAGCACGATGCCGCCGAAGGCCTTGTTCTTGCGGATGACGTTGGAGGCGGCGGGCGTGGAGAGAATGCCGCCGCGGCCGACCAGCACGCGGCCGAAGCCGTTGGCGGCGGCCATCTTGATGGCGAGCTGGATGACCTCGCGATTGTAGTAGCGGCCGTCGCCGCCGATGACCAGCGTCTCGCCCTGAAAGCCTTCCAGACTGTCGAAGATCGACTGGATGAAGTTCTCCGCATAGTTCTTCTGCTGGAAAACGGGAACCTTCTTGCGCAGGCCCGAGGTGCCGGGCTTCTGGTCGCTGTAGGGTGTGGTCGAAACGGTCTTTATGGTCATGGCTCAGGCTTTCGAAAGAAGGCTGGAATAGAGATCGGCGTAGCGCGCGGCGCTGTTTTCCCAGGAAACGTCCGACTTCATGCCCTGGTTCTGGATGCGGGCCCATATTTTTGGCTCGCTATAGGCCCGGAAGACACGGCGCAGCGCCTGGCGCAGGCCATCGGCATTGATCGGGGTGAACTGGAAGCCCGTGGCGACGCGGGCGGAAAGGGCTGCCTCGTTGGCGTCGATGACCGTATCGGCAAGGCCGCCGGTGCGCGCGACGACCGGTACGCAGCCGTAGCGCAGGCCATAAAGCTGGGTGAGGCCGCAAGGCTCGAAGCGCGAGGGGATGAGGATGGCGTCGGCGCCCGCCTGCATGAGATGCGACAGCGGCTCGTTGTAGCCGATGACGATGCCGATGCGGCCGCGATGGCGCGAGGCGGCGGCGAGCAGCGCGCCTTCCAGCCCCTGGTCGCCGGAGCCGAGCACCGCGAGTTTGCCGCCTTCACCGACGATCCAGTCAGCGACTTCGGCCACGATGTCGATGCCCTTCTGCCAGGTGAGGCGGCTGATGATGCAGAAGATCGGACCATTGTCATCGGCAAGGTTGAACCGTTCGGCAAGCGCCTGGCGGTTGGCGATGCGCTGCTTCAGCGAGCCGGCGGCATAGGGGCGGGCGATGTGCGTGTCGGTCTCGGGATTCCAGACGGCCGTGTCGATGCCGTTGACGATGCCGGCAAGATCGGTGGCGCGGGCATTGATCAGGCCTTCGAGCCCCATGCCGTAGTCGGGCGTCGTGATCTCCTGCGCATAGGTGGGGCTCACCGTGGTGATCGACCAGGCGGTGCGCAGCCCGCCTTTCAGGAAGCCGACGTCGCCGTAATATTCGAGGCCGTCGACCGTGAAGGCTTCCGGCGGCAGGCGGAGATCGGCGAAGATTTCGGCGCCGAACTGGCCCTGGAAGGCGAGGTTGTGCACGGTAACGACGGCCGGAATATTCTGCAGGCCGGTATAACGCATATAGACGGCGGTCATCGCCGCCTGCCAGTCATGGGCGTGCACGACATCGGGCTGCCAGTCCGGCAGAAGGCCACGGGCGATCTCGGCGCCCGCCAGCGAAAGGGCGGCGAAGCGCCGCCAGTTGTCGACGAAATCCTTGCCGGTGGCATCCGTATAGGGGCCGCCCGCACGGTCGAAGAAGCCCGGTGCATCCAGCACGAGGATATCGAGCCCCTCGTGCATGGCCGCCAGGATACGCGCCGGCTCGCCGAGGAGATCGTCGAACGTAGCGACCACCTCGACCTTGGCCAGACGCTGCATGACGGCCGGATAGCCGGGCATGAGCGTACGCATGTGCATGCCGCGCCCGGCAAGCGCGATGGGCAGGGCGCCGGCGACGTCGGCGAGGCCCCCGGTCTTGATGAGCGGGAATACTTCGGATGCCACCGAAAGGATTTTCATGTCGCGGCTAGAGCTCCAGCTTGTCGATCATGGGTTGGGTGATGAGGCAGATGCCGCCTTCAGAGCGGCGGAAACGCTTGGCGTCGAGTTCCGGATCCTCTCCGACGATGAGGCCTTCCGGAATGACGACGCGACTGTCGATGACGACGTTTTTCAGCTGTGCATGGCGGCCGATCATGACGTTCGGCAGCACGACCGCGCCTTCGAGGCGGGAGTAGGAATTGGCGCGCACGCCGGTGAAAAGCAGGCTGCGGGTGAGCGACGAGCCGGAAATGATGCAGTCGCCCGACACGAGCGAGGAGATCGCCGAGCCGCGGCGGTTCTCGTCGTCATGCACGAACTTGGCCGGCGGCTTGATCTCGGCGAAGGTCCAGATCGGCCAGGAACCGTCGTAGATGTCGAGCTCGGGCGTGACGTCCGTCAGGTCGATATTGGCCTGCCAGTAGGCGTCGATGGTGCCGACGTCGCGCCAGTAGGCCTCGCGCTCGAAGTCCGAACGCACGCAGGAGGCGGTGAAGCGATGGGCGACGGCTTTGCCGTGCTGCACGATATAGGGGATGATGTCCTTGCCGAAGTCGCGGCTCGACGTCGGGTCGGCGGCGTCGCGGCGCAGGAGATCCATCAGGAACTTCGTGTGGAACACGTAGATGCCCATGGAGGCGAGCGCCATGTCGGGATTGCCGGGAATGCCCGGCGGATCGGCGGGCTTTTCCACGAAGTCGATGATCTGGTCCTTCTCGTCGACATGCATGACGCCGAAGCCGGTCGCTTCCATGCGCGGCACTTCCAGGCAGCCGATGGTGACCTGCGCGCCGGAATCGACGTGCTGCTGGAGCATCAGCTCGTAGTCCATCTTATAGATATGGTCGCCGGCCAGGATGACCATGTATTCGACGCCGTAATCCTCGATGATGTCGATGTTCTGATAGACGGCATCGGCCGTGCCTTCGTACCACTGCGTCTCGGAGACGCGCTGGGAGGCCGGAAGGATATCGAAGCTTTCGTTCCGCTCCGGACGGAAGAAGTTCCAGCCGCGCTGCATGTGGCGGATCAGCGAATGCGCCTTGTACTGGGTGGCGACGCCGATGCGGCGGATACCGGAGTTGAGCGCGTTGGACAGCGCAAAGTCGATGATGCGGGCCTTGCCGCCGAAATGAACGGCGGGCTTGGCGCGCCGGTCGGTCAGCTCCTTCAGGCGGCTGCCGCGTCCCCCTGCCAGGACATAAGCCATCGCGTCGCGGGCGAGGGGTTGATTGCGCTTCTGCATGGTGTCCTCCCGATTATCCCTTGGTCTTCTGCAATTCCGGCAAGGTGCTGTTCAGTCTTGCTGGAATTGCAGGCATTACACGTCCAGCTCGAACATCATCGTCGCCAGGGGCGGCAGCGTGATATTGGCCGTTATCCTTCCATTGGCATGTTTCTTGGCCTGCACCGCGCCGCCATTGCCCTTGCCGCTGCCGCCGTAGATCTCGGCATCGGTGTTGAGGATTTCCCGCCAGCGCCCCTCCGACGGTAGCGGAACCCCGTAATTCTCGCGGTAGACGGGGGTGAAATTGGTGACGACGGCAATCGGCTTTTCGCCGGGCGCCTTGCGCAGCCAGGCGAAGACCGAGTTCTCGCGGTCGTCGGCAATCAGCCATTCGAAGCCGTCGCCCTCGCAGTCGCGCGCATGCAGCGCGCCCTTGCGGCGATAGGTGCCGTTGAGGTCGCGGATCAGGCGGCGCATGCCTTCGTGCAGCGGGTATTCGAGCAGGTTCCAGTCGAGCGAGCGGGCCTCGCTCCATTCCTGCCACTGGGCGAATTCCTGGCCCATGAATAGCAGCTTCTTTCCGGGATAACCCCACATGAAGCCGTAATAGGCCCTCAGATTGGCGAATTTCTGCCAGTCGTCGCCGGTCATCTTGGCGATCAGCGAGCCCTTGCCGTGCACCACCTCGTCATGGCTGAGCGGCAACACGAAGTTCTCGGTGAAGGCATAGAGCAGACCGAAGGTCATGTCGTTGTGGTGGAACTTGCGATGAACGGGCTCGCGCGACAGATATTGCAGCGTGTCGTGCATGAAGCCCATGTTCCACTTGAAGCCGAAGCCGAGCCCGCCTTCATGCACGGGATGGGAGACCTTCGGCCAGGAGGTGGATTCTTCCGCGATCGTCAGGATGCCGGGATGGCCGGCATAGACGTGGCGGTTCATGGACTGCAGGAAGCGCACGGCCTCCAGGTTCTCGTTGCCGCCATATTCGTTCGGCACCCATTCGCCGTGCTTGCGCGAATAGTCGAGGTAGAGCATCGAGGCGACGGCATCGACACGCAGGCCGTCGAGATGGAACTTCTCGGCCCAGTAGAGCGCGTTGTTGATGAGGTAGGACAACACCTCGGCGCGGCCGAAATTGTAGATCGCCGTGTTCCAGTCCGGGTGGAAACCCTGGCGCGGGTCGGCATGCTCGTAGAGCGCGGTACCATCGAACTGGCCGAGGCCATGGGCATCCGTCGGGAAATGCGCCGGCACCCAGTCGAGGATGACGCCGATGCCGACCTTGTGGCAACCATTGACGAAGCGGGCGAAGCCTTCCGGTTCGCCGAAGCGCGCCGTCGGCGAATAGAGGCCGGTCGTCTGGTAGCCCCAGGACGGGTCGAAGGGATATTCGGAGATCGGCAGGAACTCGACATGGGTGAAGCCCATATCGACGCAGTAGGGGATGAGGCGGTCGGCCAGTTCGTCCCAGCTCAGGAAACTGCCGTCCTCATGCTTTTGCCAGGAACCGGCATGGATCTCGTAGATCGAGATCGGCTGGCGGCGGGCGTCCGTGGTGGCCCAATGGGCCAGATGCGCCTCGTCTTCCCATTTCTGCGCGATGGGGCCGGTCGTCATCGAGGCGTTGTTGGGGCGCAGTTCCGAGCGGCGGGCAAAGGGGTCGGCCTTGAGCGGCAGGACCTGGCCGTCGATGCCGACGATCTCGTATTTATAGGCGTGGCCTTCGGTGATGCCGGGCAGGAAGATTTCCCAGATGCCGGTGTCGCGGCGCAGGCGCATCGCATTGCGCCGGCCATCCCATTCGTTGAAATTGCCGACGACGGAGACGCGCTTGGCATTCGGCGCCCAGACGGCGAAATGGAAACCGTCGATGCCGTCGAGCGTCATCGGATGGGCGCCCAGCTTGTCGAAGAGACGCAGGTGCGAGCCTTCGCGGATATAGTAGTCGTCCATCGGGCCGAGCACGGGGCCGAAGCTGTAGGGATCGACGACGATCCATTCGCCGCCGTCGTTGCGGGCGCGATAGCGGATCGGCTGCAGCTTCTTGAGCGCGACCTCACCGGCGAAGATGCCGGCCGGATGCACTTGTTTCAGCGCGCCGATGTCCTTGCCGGCCAGTGTTTCGGCCGTGACTTCGGCTGCGCCCGGCAGGAAGCAGCGGGCCACATAGCTGTCGCCAGCCGCCCCACCGCTTACCAAATGCAGGCCGAGCACGGCGAATGGGTCCCAGTGCCGGCTTTCCAAGAGTGCATCGATGTCCGCCTTCGCCAGAAGCTCTGACGGCTCCCCCGTCGTGCCTTTTTTCGGCGGTGCGGTCATCAGGCCCTCCAGATATCCTTGGCGTATTGGCGAATGGTTCGGTCGGAGGAGAACCAACCCATGCGGGCTGTGTTCCGTATCGTCTTGGAATACCAGGCGGTCTTGTCGGTCCAGATGGCGTCGACTTCGCGCTGGGCTTTCGCATAGGCGTCGAAATCGGCGGCGACCATGAACCAGTCGTGGTTGTAGATGCCGTCGACGAGGCCGGTGAAACGGTTGCGATCGTCCGGCGAAAAGACGCCGGAGGCGATGGCCTGCAGGGCTTGAGACAGCTCCCGCGACTGTTCGATGATGGCGCGGGGATTGTGCCCTTCGGAGCGCACCTTCGCCACTTCCTCTGCCGTCATGCCGAAGATCACGATGTTCTCTTCGCCGACATGGTCGCGCATCTCGACATTGGCGCCGTCGAGCGTGCCGATGGTCAAAGCGCCGTTCAGCGCGAACTTCATGTTGCCGGTGCCGGAGGCTTCCATGCCGGCGGTGGAAATCTGTTCGGAAAGGTCGGCGGCCGGCACCATGATCTCGGCGAGCGAGACATTGTAGTTCGGCACGAAGACGACCTTGAGGAGACCCCGCACGGCCGGATCGTTGTTGATCACCTTGGCCACGTCGTTGGCCAGCTTGATGATCAGCTTGGCATTGTGATAACTCGGCGCCGCCTTGCCCGCGAAGAGTTTGACGCGTGGCACCCAGTCCAGCTCGGGATGCGAGCGGATCTGGTCGTAGAGCGCGACGGCCTCGATGATGTTGAGGAGCTGGCGCTTGTATTCGTGGATGCGCTTGATCTGGATGTCGAACATCGCCGAAGGGTCGATGCGCACGCCCATGCGACTGCCGACGAGATTTGACAGCCGGTTCTTGTTCTCGCGCTTGATGGCGGAGAAGCGGTCCTGGAAATCCCGGTTGTCGGCGAAGCTGTCGAGCGCTTTCAGCGCCTCCGCATCATCCATGAAGCCTTCGCCAATGGACTCGCGGATGAGGTCGAACAGGCCCGGATTGCACTGCATCAGCCAGCGACGCGGCGTGATGCCGTTCGTCTTGTTGTTGATACGATCAGGGTAGAGCTTGTGGAGGTCGGCGAAGACCGTCTCCTTCATCAGCTCGGTATGGAGGGCCGATACGCCGTTGATCGAGTGCGAGCCGACGAAGGCGAGGTTGCCCATGCGCACGCGCCGTTCGCCCGATTCCTCGATCAGCGAGATGTTTCGGATGCGCTGATCCTCGAAGCCCTTTTCCTTGCGGGCTTCCACGAGGATCTTGGCATTGACCGCATAGACGATCTGCATGTGGCGCGGCAGCAGGCGCTCGAACAGCGGAACAGGCCAGCTTTCCAGCGCTTCCGGCAGAAGCGTGTGGTTGGTGTAGGAGAAGGTTCGGCGGGCGATATCCCAGGCGACGTCGAAATCGAGACCGTGCACATCGGTGAGCAGGCGCACCAGTTCGGCGACCGAGACCGCCGGATGGGTGTCGTTGAGCTGGATGGCGACGGCGTCCGGCAGGGACGTGAAATCGGGATATTGCTGGAGATGGCGGCGCAGGATGTCCTGCAGCGAGGCCGAACAGAAGAAGAATTCCTGGCGCAGGCGCAGCTCCTGGCCGGCGGGCGTCGCATCGGCCGGATAGAGCACGCGCGTCAGGCTTTCGGCCTTGTTGCTTTCGCGCAGGGCGCCGATGTGGTCGCCGGCGTTGAAGGCGTCGAGCAGGATCGGGTCGATCGGGTTGGCTGCCCACAGGCGCAGCGTGTTGACGCGCTTGGCGTGCCAGCCGACGGCGGGCGTATCGTAGGCCGTCGCGATGACGCGCTCGGCCGGCTTCCAGACGAAGCGCTGCTTGTCCTCGCCGATATTGATCGTCTCGACCGCGCCGCCGAAGCCGATCTCGTAGGAGCTTTCGCGGCGCTCGAATTCCCAAGGGTTGCCATGGGCAAGCCAGGTTTCCGGCAGCTCGACCTGCCAGCCGTCCGCCATCTGCTGGCGGAACAGACCGTGCACGTAGCGGATGCCATAGCCATAGGCGGGAACGTCCACCGTGGCCATGCTCTCCATGAAGCAGGCTGCGAGGCGGCCGAGGCCGCCATTGCCGAGCGCGGCATCCGGCTCCAGCTCGGCGATGACATCGAGATCGACGCCGAGCGAAGAGAGTGCATGGCGCATTTCGTCGAGAATGCCGATATTCGTCATGGCGTCGCGCATCAGGCGGCCGATGAGGAACTCCAACGACAGGTAGTAGACGCGCTTTGCGCCGGTGGCGTAGGTGCGACGCGTGGAATCCATCCACTTGTCGGTGATGCGGTCGCGCGCCACCAGGATCGCGGCCGTCAGCCAGTCATGCGGTTTGGCGACTTTCGGGTCCTTGCCGATGCGGTATTTCAGGCGCTCCAGAAGCTCTGTCGCGAGCTGTTCCCGGTCCGATGACCGGGGGGCCGGCGCGAGGTCGTTGTTGGTTACCCGGTTCATCATCGGTGAACTTTGCCCCCTCGCATTCCATGCGTTCGTTCTGGCGAAAATCGCGTTTAAATCAATTTATGCATCTATCCGAAGCGCTTGCAATATGCCTTTTCAAGAAAGGCCGCATGCATTTTCGACATGCCTGAAACAACCAGGGCATGCTAAAAAAGCCCGCTGCGCGGAGCGCAGCGGGCCGATATTGCGGACGGATTTTTCTGGGGTCAGTTGGTGAGGCGCGAGACCATGGCGGCGGCAGACTTACCGATATTGTTGAAGGCGTCGATCAAGTCCTGGCGGTTCTTTGCCTCATAGTAGTTCGCGGGTGTCGAGGCGCAGCTCTTCAGAAGTTTCTGGCCACGCTCCGGCGCCATGAAGGCAACCGTATAGACGAGGATGCCGGCGTCTTTCGCGGTGGTGCAGGAGGCCGACGTCTTCTTGTCGGATTCATTGGCGCCCCAGGTAGACACGGTGTTGTCGTAGCTGGTGTTTTCACCGTCCGTCATGAAGATGAGGTATTTCACCGGAACCAGCCCGTTCTTTGCGGCGTGTTCCTTCTTCTCGGTATCCTCGCCATTCTTGGTGGCCGTCAGTTTCTCGACGGCGGTGGCGAATGCGGTGTGCGAATCCGTGCCGCCGGTCGGCTGCGTGGGAAGGGCGTTGACATAATTCAGCGCATCGGTCGTTCCCCAGGCCAGGCCCGTCTCCTTCTGCGTCGAGTTGTTGTAGGAGATGGCGCCGGTGCGGACATATTCGCTGTTGGGGTCGGCTTTGTTCATCACGTCGACAAGGCTTCCCACGGCCGTTTTCAAGGCGGCGATCTTGCGGATGTAGCAAGGTACTTCCCATTTCGGGTTGCCGCCCCAGTTCGACTCCGTCCAGTTCTGGCACGACACCGTCGTGCTGCCGACCTCATCTGTCTTGAAGGACATCGAGCCCGACCGGTCGAGGACCAGGAACATGGAGACCGCGTTCTTCGATCCCGTGGAGCTTTCGGCCGAGCCCTTGGTGTTGATCTTCGCCGTGGTCTGGCCGAACAGGCGCGTCAGCGCATTGAGCTGCATGTCGTAGCCGGTGGCGATATCGACCTTGAAGGCCTTGGCAGAGCCGGCCTTGGCGGTTTCCACGATATTGACCGTCGTGGACTTGGTCATGTCGGTGCCTTCGGCGGCAGAGCCGACGAGCTGGGTCTTGAAGAAGGTCATGGCGATGACCTTCGCCTCGGCGACGGTCTTCTTGTCGTTGGAAAGGGCCGAGGCGGCGGCGAGCGCGGCCGAGTCGACGGCGTCCTGCAGCTCCGCCCGCATCAACACCATGCGGGTGAGGTCCATTGCAAAGCCGCCGGCACCCAGGATGACCGGCACGGCGACGGCCGCCATGACGGCGAAATTGCCGCCGCGATCCCCTAGGAACCGGGACAGGAACGAGCGCTTTTCCGTCTTCGTCGTCATGAGACTTCACCCACCATCGTCATAATGTGGGCGAAGCCTAGCAGCGAAGTGTTATTCAAGGGTTCGGCGGCGTGGTATAGTTTTCGTAAAATTGCGCGGACCCCGCCTTTCCACCGTTCCCGTTGTTTCCAAACGGGATTTTACGGTGTCTGGCGAACAGGGATGACGTCGACGGCCTGGCTGGTCTGGTGCTGCCCGTAACCTTTCAGGACACCGATGACCGGTGCGACGTCCGCATAGTCGCGGCCATAGGCGACGACGATGTGGTCGGTGCCGGCGGGAATGTTGTTGGTCGGGTCGAGTTCCATCCAGCCGTTCACCCGGCCGCACCAATAGCGCACCCAGGCATGCATGGCGTCCGCGCCTTCCAGTCGCTCCTTGCCCGGCGGGGGGATCGTGCGCAGAAAGCCGCTGACATAGCCGGCGGGAATGCCGAGGCTTCTCAGCGCCACGATCATCACGTGGGAAAAATCCTGGCAGACGCCGCGCTTCAGCTTGAAGGCCTCGCGCGGGGTGGTGTCGACATTCGTCGCCTTCGGATCGTAGGTGAAATCCTTGTGGATGCGGGCGCAAATGGCCGTGGCGATGGCGCGCACCGTCATGTCCGGCTTGGCGATCGCGCGGGCATAGTCGGCGATCTCGGGGTATTCCTTCAGGCGCGGGCTCGGGCCGGTATAGTGATGCGGCGAGCCGGCGTCGAGCGACCAGTAGCCCGCGATATCCTCCGGCAGATCCGCTGCGCGCGGCGAGAAATCGGCCGCCGGCTCCGGCACGTCGACATGGACGCGCGCCTGCATGCGAATGTCCAGTCGCTCATGCGCGTTGCGGAAGAGGATCGCGCTCATCGGGTTTTCGAAGAAGTCGTGGTGATCGACCCGCTCGCCCGGGCCGGGCGTAACGCCGACCGTGCCGGCGACGAGCCGCTGGCGCCCGCCGATGGAGAGCGGCAGCACGCGCACGATATGCCGGCCACCGGAAACCGGGGTGTCGTAGAGATAGCTGATATGGAGGTTGACGTCGTAGAGCATGATGACAGCGCCTCCCTTTCGCTCAGCCCAGATAGGTTTGTGCGAGGATGTCGGACAGCTTTTCGAGTTCCGCCTCGAAGCGCTTGTAGACGGCATCCGTCATGGTTTCCGGCGTCATCACCGCCAGCCCCGCATGCAGGCGCATGGCCTCGCGGTAGAAGGGCGACATCTGGCCGTTGGTGTAGGCATTCGGCAGTTGCTCGACCTCGTTCTTGATCTCGTTGAGCTGATAGAGGATCGAACGCGGGTTGAGCGCGTCGAGCGCCAGAAGGTCGGTGACGGTGAGGCGCGCAGTCGCCACGTTGTAGCGGCGGCGATGGGTCATGACGCTGTCGCCGATCTCCAGCAACATGTCGAGCGCGCCATCCGGCGCGTCCTCGCCGGACATGTGGCCGAGCAGGCGTGTCATATGCAGGCCGCGTTCCAGGTAGCGGCCGATGGACAGAAAACGCCAACCGGTGAAGCGGTACATGTTTTCATGCACGAGACCGGCAAAGCCCGCGAGCTTGCGCAGGAGCACGGTCATGGCGCGCGTCGCGTCGTCGCCGGCCTGCACGCTGACATGGAAGCGGCGAGCCGTCTTCGACAGGTCGTTGAGCGCCAGCCAGCCATCGGGCGAGAAGCGGTCGCGGATGTTGCTGGCGGAGAAGACGGCGCTGTCGATATTGCGGATGAGGCTCGTCGGTACCGCTTCGGACGTGTCGATGTCGAGCGCATCGAGATAGTCGCTGACATCCTTCAGCAGCGGCTGCTCGGGATTGGCATATTCGGCATAGCGGCCGTGCCAGGCGCGCAGGATGCGCAGCGCCCCTTCCGCCCGCTCGATGTAGCGGCCGAGCCAGAAGAGGTTGTCGGCCGCGCGGCTCGGCAGGCTGCCGGGCATGTTGCGGGTGAAGATTTCCTCGGCGGGCAGCAGCGAGGTGCGCTCGACGGGCTTCTGGCTGACGATCCAGACGTCCGCGGCCGAACCGCCCTCCTGCATGGCGATGGCCGAAACGTTGTCGCCAGAGCCGATGCGCGCAAAGCCGCCGGGCATGATCTGCCAGCCGTCGCGGGTGCGGGCGGCGAAGACGCGCAGCGACATCGGCCGCGGCACCAGCTTGCCCTCGACGAAGGCGGGCGTGGTGGAAAGCGTCACGGCCTCCTGGCCGACGAGTTTGGTGCCGTCGTTCGCCAGCCATTCGGCGATCGACTGTTTTGCCGTGTCGCGCAGCGTCGAGCCGAGCACGGACTGTTCGTTGTCGTCGAAGAACGGCCGTGTCGAATAGGCCGGGCCGATGACCATGCGTTCGATATTGGCCGCGACATGGGCGCGCTCGTCCTTCTGGCCGCACCACCAAGTCGCGACGGAGGGAAGCAACTGGTCTTCGCCGAGAAGCTGCCGGCAGATGTTCGGCAGGAAGGCGAGGAAGGCACGGGTTTCGACGATGCCGGCGCCGAGCGCGTTGACGAAGGTGACGGAGCCGGAGCGCAGGGCCTCCACCATGCCGGGCGTGCCGATATGGGAGTTCTGGTTGAGTTCCAGCGGATCGGCGAAGGCGGCATCGAGGCGGCGCCAGAGCACGCCGACCGGTTTCAGGCCCGCGACGGTACGCACCATGACCTTGCCGCCGACGACCGTCAGGTCCTCGCCCTCCAGCAGCATGAAGCCGAGGTAGCGGGCGATATAGGCGTGCTCGAAATAGGTTTCGTTGGCAAGGCCCGGCGTCAGCACGGCGATGCGGTCTTCCGCCGGCTTGCCCACCTGCAGCGTGTTGCGGAAGGCGCCGAAGAAGCCGGCAAGGCGATGGGCATGGGTCTCCGCATAGACATCGGAGAAGGCGCGCGTCGTCGCCACGCGGTTCTCCAGCGCGAAGCCGGCGCCGGAGGGCGCCTGCGTGCGGTCGGAGAGAACCCACCAGTTTCCGTCAGGACCGCGGCCGATCTCGAAGGAGACGAAATGCAGGAAGTGCTGGCCATGCGGCTGCACGCCGACGAGCGGGCGCAGGAACTCGCTGTTGGAGGCGACGAGGGCAGGGGGCAGCAGGCCGTTGGCGACCAGTTCGTTCTTGCCGTAGATATCGGCGACGACGGCTTCCAGAAGCTCCGCGCGCTGGACGAGCCCGCGTGCGAGATTGTCCCATTCCGCCTCGTCGATGAGCACGGGAACATGGGAGAGCGGCCAGGCGCGGTCCGAGCCCGCCTCCTTGCCGTAGGCGCGGTAGAATACGCCGGCATCACGAAGATAGCGGTCGGCGCGGGCGAAACGACCGGCAAGATCGGCCTCGTCCATGCGGTCGAGCGCCTTGAGGAAATGCCGCCAGACGGGGCGCACATTGCCCTGCGTGTCGACCATCTCGTCGGCGACACCCGGAAGCGGCGCATAGGCGCGCTGCGGCTTCTGCGCCGCGTCGGCCGTCATGCGTTCTGCTTCCACGCTGGTGGTCTTCAATCCGTGTACTCCGTATCGAGGCTAGAGGCCGGGCGGTCGGCGCAGATCCAGCGTCAGCGGGAAATCCGCCGGCGGCGTTTCCGGCCATAGCGTATAGCCGCCTGCCCTGTGTCCCCAGGGCTCGAACCGCGCCAGCCGGCGCGCCTCGGCCTCGTTGCCGTTCACCGGGAAGGTGTCATAGTTGCGTCCGCCCGGATGGGCAACGTGGTAAATGCAGCCCCCGATGGCTCTGCGCGACCATGTATCATAAATGTCGAACGTAAGCGGTGTGTTGACGGGCAGCACAGGATGGAGGCCGGAGGCGGGCTGCCAGGCCTTGAAACGCACGCCGGCGATGGAGACGCCCTTCGTGCCCGCAGCCTTCAGCGGTACGGGCCGGCCGTTGCAGGCGACGGTATAGCGTTCGGGATTGGCGGTCTCCAGCGTCACCTGCAGGCGTTCCACGGAACTGTCGACATAGCGCACGGTGCCGCCGATGGCGCCTTCTTCGCCCATGACATGCCAGGGCTCCAGCGCCTGGCGCACCTCCAGCTTCGCGCCCTCGTACTCGACCTCACCGCAGAAGGGGAACCGGAATTCGAGCTGGGCGGCGAACCATTCCGGGCGCAGGTCGAAGCCATTGTCCCGGAGGTCGGCGAGCACGTCGAGGAAATCCTGCCAGACATAGTGCGGCAGCATGAAGCGGTCGTGCAGCGTCGTACCCCACCGCACGAAGCCGCCCTTGGCCGGGTTCAGCCAGAAACGGGCGATGAGCGCGCGGATGAGTAGTTGCTGGGCGAGGCTCATGCGGGCATTCGGCGGCATTTCGAAGCCGCGGAACTCGACGAGGCCGAGGCGGCCGGTCGGGCCGTCCGGCGAGAAGAGCTTGTCGATGCAGATTTCCGAGCGATGCGTGTTGCCGGTGACGTCGGTCAGCAGGTTGCGGAAGAGACGATCGACGAGCCAGGGCAGCGGCGTCACGCCTTCACCGGGAGCGGGCACCTGCGAAAGCGCGATTTCCAGCTCGTAGAGCGAGTCGTGCCGGGCCTCGTCGATGCGCGGCGCCTGGCTGGTCGGGCCGATGAAGAGGCCGGAGAAGAGGTAGGAGAGCGAGGGGTGACGCTGCCAGTGCAGCACGAGGCTTTTCAGAAGGTCGGGGCGGCGCAGGAACGGGCTGTCATTGGGGTTCTTGCCGCCGACCACCACATGGTTGCCGCCGCCGGTGCCGGTGTGGCGGCCGTCGATCATGAATTTGTCGGCGCCAAGGCGCGACTGGCGGGCCTCTTCATAGATTGCCGTGGTGATGTCGACGCAGTCGTCCCAGGTGGAGGCCGGGTGGATGTTGACCTCAATGACGCCGGGATCGGGCGCCACGCGGATGACGTTGATGCGCTCATCCTGCGGCGGGGCATAGCCCTCGATATGGACGGGCAGGCCGAGGGCGGCGGCTGCGCGTTCCGCCGACGCGACGAGGTCGAGATAATCTTCGACACTGACGGTCGGCGGCATGAAGACGCAAAGCCGGCCGTCG
Source organism: Shinella sp. G-2 (assembly GCF_050172695.1). NCBI lineage: Bacteria > Pseudomonadati > Pseudomonadota > Alphaproteobacteria > Hyphomicrobiales > Rhizobiaceae > Shinella > Shinella sp. G-2. The sequence goes on from NZ_JBBEYH010000003.1 coordinate 146,977, forward strand.
CGTGCCTCGACGGAGATGGCGGTGCGCACATGGCCGCCGATCTCGTCGGCGGCTTGCGCGATCTGCGGCTGCTGGCCGGCAAAGGGCTGGAAGTGGGCGGCCTGCAGGGGGCGGCCCGTATCCTTGCCGAAATCCGGCAGGTCGTCCCGCTCGATGCTCGGGTCCATCGGGTTGATGTAGGGATAGACGGCGGGTGAAAGCCAGGGCAGCGAATTGAGTGGCAGACGGTAGCCGACAGGACTGTCGCCCGGCGTAAGGAAGAGCCGGCCGCGGCGGGTCTGCCATTTCTCGCTCGTCCAGCGGCGACCGCTGGCGCGGGAATTCCAGGCCTGCACCGGCAGCACATAGCCGGTCGGACGGGTCAGGCCACGGTCGAAGACGCGGGCGATGCGGCTGCGCTCCTCGGCGTCCTCCAGCCTGGAATTGGACGGATCGACATTGTCGGGGAGCCTCGCCTCCTTCACCAGCCATTCCGCCGGATCCTCGAAAGCGGGCACGACATGGCTGGGTGCGATGTCGAGTTCGCCGGCAATGGCGGTAAGCAGGCGGCCGGCATCGTCTTCCGTGACGGGATGGGCGGTGCCTTCCTCGGCGATGAGGTCGGGGTTCTGCCAGATCGGCTTGCCGTCACGGCGCCAGTAGAGCGAGAAGGTCCAGCGCGGCAGGCTTTCGCCGGGATACCACTTGCCCTGGCCGTAATGCAGGAAGCCGCCGGGGGCGAATTTTTCCCGCAGACGGCGGATGAGCGTGTCGGCCTTTTCCCGTTTGGTCGGGCCGACGGCGGCGGTGTTCCACTCGGCCGATTCGAAATCGTCGATGGACACGAAGGTCGGTTCGCCGCCCATGGTAAGGCGCACGTCATTGGCGGCGAGTATGCCATCCACCTCGCGGCCGAGCGCATTCAGCGCCTCCCAGCTCTCGTCGGAGAAAGGCTTGGTGATGCGTGGATGCTCGGCGACGCGGGTCACCGTCATGGCGAAGTCGAATTCGGTCTGCGCTTCGCCGAAGTAGCCGCCGCTGATCGGCGCGGCGTTGCGGTAGTGCGGCGTGGCGGCGAGCGGAATGTGGCTTTCGCCGGTCAGGAGGCCCGAAGTCGGGTCGAGGCCGATCCAGCCGGCGCCGGGGATATAGACCTCGCACCAGGCATGAAGGTCGGTGAAATCGACTTCCGTGCCGGAGGGGCCGTCCAGCGCCTTCAGGTCCGGCGTCAACTGGATGAGGTAACCGGAGACGAAGCGGGCGGCGAGACCGAGATTGCGCAGGATCTGCACCAGCAGCCAGCTGGAATCGCGGCAGGAACCGCGCGCGACGGTCAGCGTCTCCTCCGGCGTCTGCACGCCCGGCTCCATGCGGATGACATAGCCGATTTCCTGCTGCAGCCGCGCGTTGAGGCCGACGACCATGTCCACCGTGCGCTGGCGGGAGCGGTCGACGGTTGCCATGAAGGCTTCGAGCGCCGGCGTCAGCGGTTCGGGCGTGCGATAGATCTTCAGGTCCTCGCGCAGATCCTCCGGATAATCGAAGGGCCAGTGCTCGGCCTCCTCCTCCACGAAGAAGTCGAAGGGATTGTAGACCGTCATGTCGGCGACGAGATCGACCTCGATCTTCAGTTCGGTGACCGGATCGGGGAAGACGAAGCGGGCGAGGTAGTTGCCGTAGGGGTCCTGCTGGAGGTTCACGAAGTGATTTTCCGGCGAAACCTTCAGCGAATGACTGATGACCTTGGTCTTGGAATGCGCCGCCGGCTTGAGCCGGATGATCTGGGGTCCGAGGCGGACCGGGTTGTCGTACTTGTAGTGGGTGAGGTGGTAGATACCGGCCTTGATCGACATACGCTCTCTTGTTCCCCTCGGACGGTCTGGCGCCGCCGCGAGGGGGAGTTTGTGCAAGGCGAAGAGAGATTGCAAGCGGGAATGGCGTGGCCTTGCCGCTTGCGCTTTCCGGCGTTCAGCGGGCCGCGGCGACCAGCGAGAAATGGGCACCCTGCGGATCGGTGCAATTGAGGATCCAGGCGCCGCCCGGCACCTCCATCGGTCCCATCAGGATGCTGCCGCCGCCGTCGAGAACACGCTTTGCCGCGGCATCCAGCCCTTCGACCACGAAGTAGTAGCCCCAGAGCGGCGGCGCGGGCGAGCCGGGCGGGTTCGTCATCATGCCGCCGAAGGCGTTGCCGCCGCTCACGGCAAAGGTCTGGTAGGTGCCCATGCCGGCTTCCGACATGTCGACGGCCTGGTCCTTCGTCCAGCCGAAGATCCCGGAATAGAAGTCCCAGGCCTCGTCGAGATCGCCGGCCATCAGCTCGTGCCAGCCGACGCGGGCGGGCTCCATCATGCCGGGCTGCTCCGGGCCTTCGTCCTCGGTGCTGAAGAGGGAGAAGATCGCGCCGTGCGGATCGGCGGCGACGGCGAAGCGGCCGATGCCGGGAATCTCCTGCGGTTGCCGGTAGACCCGGCCACCGTTTTCGGTGATGTCTTCCAGTGTCTTCTCTATCCGGTCGGTGAAGATATAGCCCATCCACATCGGCGGCATGCCTTCGGCATCGGCGGGAAGCCGCATCAATCCGGCCACCTGGTCCTCACCGGCATAGGCGAGCGTGTAGTCCATGCCCTCCATGCCGGAATCGCGCATCGACCAGCCGACGACCGACGCATAGAAGCGCTGGGCTGCAGGCACGTCAGGGGTCATCAGTTCGTACCAGCAGAACTTGCCGTAGTCCTTGTGCATCGGTCATCCCCTCTCGGTTGGGCTATGGGTTCAGTCGCAGCAGGAAGACGTTCTGGGGGCATCGTCATATTCGTCCTTGCGCTTGACGAAGCTGAGCGTGCCTGTCTCGTTGCGGCCCTTCGGCGCGCGGTCGAGGATCATCAAGGTCCCCAGCGCCTCTTCGCCGCCGCGGGCGTAGTCGGAATAGGTATGGTAGACGGTTCCGTCCTCGTCCCTGAAGAAGGCGCTGAGGCCGGGCAGTTCGTCATGCGCGTCCTGCGAGGCTGTTTCGCGGTAGTTGTAGTTCACCTTGCCGCTGGCCAGTTCCTCCCGGGTGAAGGAGACATGGTAGTCGAAATTGAAGTCGCTGCCAAAGGAAGAGAACCACGGAAATTTCCAGCCCATGCGCTTCTTGTAGGCGGCAAGCTTTTCCAGCGGCGCGCGGGAAACGGCGATCATGGTGACGTCATGGTGGTTGAGATGCGGCAGCATGCCGTCGATATGGTCGGCCATGAAGGAACAGCCGGGGCAGCCGGCCTCCCAGTCGGGGCCGTACATGAAGTGGTAGACGATGAGCTGGCTTCGCCCGTCGAACAGGTCCGCCAGCGCCTTGCGTCCCTCCGGGGTCTCGAAGGTGTAGCTCTTGTCGACCCTGACCCAGGGGAGGGCGAGGCGTTCGGCGCGCACCTTGTCGCGCAGTTTCGTTTCTTCCTTCTCCATGGCAAGCAGCGCCTTGCGGGCGGTGAGCCATTCCTCCTGGGATACGATCTCGTGGTTCGGTCTCATGCTCGGAACTCCTCTTTCGCGGGCTTTCGACAAATAAGTTGGTATCAACATTAATGGCCCATGTCAAAGCGACGGCCGCTCTCATCCCTCCGGCGCGGATTGTTTCTCAAGTACCTGTAACGCCGCAATGACGGTTTGTGTTGCCTCGGCGATTGCCTTTTTGCCCAAGGTTTCGCCGAGCGCGTTGGCCCAGACGGTCTGTCGGTCCTTGATCGTTTCGAGTGCGGCCTTGCCGTCCGGCGTCAGCACCATCAGCTTGGCGCGCTGGTGGGCGGGGTTTTCGGCGTAGAGAATGAGGCCGTCCTTTTCGAGCAGGTCGGCGACACGCTGCACGCCCTGCCGTGTCATGCCAAGCGCCCGACCGGCGTCGGCGACGGACATCGGCGCGTGATCGGCGGCGGCGAGGACCTGCCAGCGGGCGCTGGTCTGGCCGGCAGGTCTGGCGAGCGCGTCACCGGCATTCTGCAGGTGACCGGCAAGGCGCAGGACGGAGATGGCAAAGGTGGCGAAGGCATCGCCGGCAGGGGTACGGTCAGGATTCATATTGACAACATGCTGTCATTGTGTGAGATTGAATTTGACAGTATATTGTCATTTTCGTCACGATGACGCAAGCGAGGAGAGCGCGATGTTGAAGACCTACAAGGGAAGCTGCCACTGCGGAAAGATAAAGTACGAGGCCGATATCGACCTGGAGGCCGGCACAGGCCGCTGCAATTGCTCGATCTGCTCGAAGAAGCGCTATTGGGGCGCCCAGATCAAGCCGGACGCCTTTCGCCTGCAATGCGACGAGGCGGATCTCGGCGACTACCAGTTCGGCACGATGAGCGGGCACCACCGCTTCTGCAAGACCTGCGGCGTCTCGGCATTCGGGCACGGCTATGTGGAGGAGATCGGCGGGGAATACGTTTCGATCAATGTCGCCTGCCTCGATGATGTCGAGCACAGCGACCTGGCGGCGCTGCCGATCCAGTATTTCGACGGACGAAACAATGCCTGGTGGAACACGCCCGAGGCGACGAAGCACCTCTAGGAAGAGGCCCGGGCGCGGGACAAGCCCGCGCCCGGCAAAAGATCATTCCGGCAGGATGCGCACGGCGCCCTTGTCGGCGCTGGCGGCGAAGGCCGCATAGGCCTTCAGCGCCGTCGTGACATTGCGCTTGCGGGGCGCGGCCGGCTTCCAGCCGAGCTTATCCTGCTCGGCGCGGCGGGCAGCAAGCTCGCTTTCGGAGACCGCGAGATTGATGGTGCGGTTCGGGATGTCGATCTCTATGAGATCGCCCTGGCGAACGAGGCCGATGGCGCCGCCCTGCGCGGCTTCCGGCGAGGCGTGGCCGATCGACAGACCCGAGGTGCCGCCCGAGAAGCGGCCGTCGGTGATGAGCGCGCAGGCCTTGCCGAGGCCTTTCGACTTCAGGTAGCTCGTCGGATACAGCATTTCCTGCATGCCCGGGCCGCCCTTGGGGCCTTCGTAGCGGATGACGACGACGTCGCCGGCCTTCACCTCGCCGCCGAGAATGCCCTTCACGGCCGCATCCTGGCTCTCGAAGACCACGGCGGGGCCGGCAAATTTCAGGATCGATTCATCGACGCCGGCGGTCTTCACGATGCAGCCGTCGAGCGCTATGTTGCCCGAAAGCACGGCAAGGCCGCCGTCCTTGGAGAACGGGTGTTCGACGGAGCGGATGACGCCGTTTTCGCCGTCGGCATCCAGTTCGTCCCAGCGCGCTTCCTGGCTGAAGGCGACCTGGGTGGGGATGCCGCCTGGTGCAGCGCGGAAGAAGGTGCGCACGGTTTCGGAATTGGTGCGGGTGATATCCCAGCGGTCGATGGCGTGGCCGAGCGTTTCGGCATGCACGGTCGGCGTGTCGCGGTGGATGAGCCCGCCGCGGTCGAGTTCGCCGAGGATGCGCATGATGCCGCCGGCGCGGTGCACGTCTTCCATGTGCACGTCGGCCTTGGCGGGCGCCACCTTGGAGAGGCAGGGCACCTTGCGCGACAGTTCGTCGATGTCGTCGAGATCGAAATCGATGCCGCCCTCATAGGCAGCGGCCAGGATGTGCAACACCGTGTTAGTCGAGCCGCCCATGGCGATGTCGAGCGACATGGCGTTCTCGAAGGCCTTCTTGTTGGCGACCGAGCGCGGCAGGATGCTCTCGTCTTCCTGCTCGTAGTAGCGGCGGGCGAGATCGACGATCAGGTGACCGGCCTCGACGAAGAGGCGCTTGCGGTCGGCATGGGTCGCCAGCGTCGAGCCATTGCCCGGCAGCGACAGGCCGAGGGCTTCGGTCAGACAGTTCATCGAGTTGGCCGTGAACATGCCGGAGCAGGAGCCGCAGGTCGGGCAGGCGGAGCGCTCGATGATCTTGACGTCCTCGTCGGAGATCTTGTCGTCGGCGGCGGCGACCATGGCATCGACGAGGTCGAGTGCGTGCGTCTTGCCGTGCAGGACGACCTTGCCGGCTTCCATCGGGCCGCCGGAGACGAAGACGGCGGGGATGTTGAGGCGCATGGCGGCATTCAGCATGCCGGGCGTGATCTTGTCGCAGTTCGAGATGCAGACCATGGCGTCGGCGCAGTGCGCGTTGACCATGTATTCGACGCTGTCGGCGATGATCTCGCGCGAGGGCAGCGAATAGAGCATGCCGTCATGGCCCATTGCGATGCCGTCGTCGACGGCGATCGTGTTGAATTCCTTGGCGACGCCGCCGGCCGCTTCGATTTCGCGCGCGACGAGCTGGCCAAGGTCTTTCAGGTGCACGTGGCCGGGCACGAACTGGGTGAAGGAGTTCACCACCGCGATGATCGGCTTGCCGAAGTCCGAATCCTTCATGCCGGTCGCGCGCCAGAGGCCGCGGGCACCGGCCATGTTGCGGCCGTGGGTGGTGGTTCGGGAGCGATATGCGGGCATGGTCAATTCCTCGAAATGGACGTGGCTGGCATATGGGCCGTCGATGGCCGGATTGCGAGCCTCAGCAAGGTTCCCTAACGCAAAATACCCCCCGCGTCACGAAAGGAATGGAGAATTTTCGCCGCTGCGACGTAATTTCCTTGCCCCGATGGCGGCAGGACATGACCGTTGTCGGCACAGTGCATTCGTGCCATGGTCCGCGCCATGTTTGGCACCGGGCAGATTCTGGCAGAAGACGACGCGGAGGGCGCGCTCGAGCAGGGCCCGCTCTATCTGCGCATCCGCGACATGCTGGCGGCGGCGATTTCCAGCGGCCGGCTGCCGAAGGGCGCGCTGCTGCTGGAAGGGCCGGTCGCGGCTCTCTTCGCCTCCACCCGGACGCCCGTCCGGCAGGCCTTCGCCCTGCTCGAAAGCGCCGGGGCGATCCGGCGGTTCGACGGGCGCGGCTTTCTCGTCGGGCAGGGGCGGGGTGCGCCGAAGCGGCTGGTTCTGACGGCCGAGATGCTGGGGCTCGGCGAGGAGGCGCCGGCGCTTCGCAAGGCGCCGGCCTGGGAGGCGATCTATGAAAGCCTCGAGCGCGAGATGGTGCATCTTTCCGTCTTCGGCCGCCACCGGATCAGCGAGGTGGAGCTGGCGCGCGCCCGTGGCGTCGGCCGCCAGGTGGCGCGCGATGCGCTGACCCGGCTCGAAGCGCTGGGCATCGTCGAGAAGGACGAGCGCATGCGCTGGACGCTTGTGCCGCTCGATGCGGAGCGCATGCGCGATCTGCACGATATCCGCGCCGCGCTGGAACCGCTGGCGCTGGTGCAGGCCGCACCCTTCATCCCGCCCGACGCGCGCCTGATGATGACGGAGCGCTTGGAGGAGGCGCTGGCGCGCTATCCGGACCTCCCCGTCGCGGCGATGGATGGCCTCGAAACGGACCTGCACATCACCTGTCTCAGCTACTGCCCGAACCGGGAGTTGCTGATCGCGCTGCGCCGCGCCCGCTTCATGCTGAGTGTCAGCAAGCACATTATCGGGGTCTCGCACCTGATGCCCGCGGAAGAACCCTTCATCGCCGAGCACCTAGCCGTCTTCCGCGCGCTCGACGTGGACGATGGCGCGCGGGCGGCGGAGACGCTGCGTCATCATATCGTCGTATCCCTGCCGAAGGTTGTGGCGCGTGTCGAGGATCTGCGGGCGGCGCACCGCCCGCAAGTGCCGGTCTATGCCGCGCCCGTCGCGCGCTGAAGAGGTCGTCAATGAAGGTCAGACGCATCGTCGCCAATATCGAAACCGCCGATCCGGCCTCCGTCGCCCGCTTCTATGAGGACGTGCTGGGGCTCGATCTCCTGATGGACCATGGCTGGATCGCCACCTACGGCTCGCAGGCCACCATGCCGCTCCAGGTGAGCTTTGCCTCCGAGGGCGGCTCCGGTACGCCGGTGCCGGGTCTTTCCGTGGAGGTGGACGATGTGGAGGCGGCCTACCACGCGGTCTTGAAGGGCGGCTATGCCGTCGAATACGGACCGGCGGACGAGCCCTGGGGCGTGCGGCGCTTCTTCGTGCGCGATCCGGCGGGCACGCTCGTCAATATCGTCATGCACACCCGCTGACGGCGCCCCGCGGTATGCATTTCCTGTCGGATCCTGTCGGAGACTGGCGGCATAAATGTATGCGCCACCCGGAATCTCCATGGTCTTTGCCATGAATTTGTCGTATAATTGTTTCGTAATTGTACGATGATTTAGAGCCATTCGACGGGGGTAGTGTGGCGGACAAGGCTAAGAGACAGGCGCAGCGCCCGCTGTCGCGCCGGCCGCGGGTGCGTCATAACGTGACGGCGGCCATCGGCACCGATATTTGCGGCGGGCGTTTTCCGCCGGGCGCGGTGCTTCCGCGCGAAAGCGATCTTTGCGAGACCTACGGCGTCAGCCGCACCGTCATTCGCGAATCCCTGAAAGTGCTGGAGACAAAAGGCCTCGTGCGCGGCCGGCCGCGCGTCGGCACGCTGGTCTGCGACCGCGCGGAATGGAATGTGCTCGACGCGCAGATCCTCGAATGGATGGGGCCGGACGTGCTGTCGACCGAGCTTCTGGGCTCGATCCTCGAAGCGCGTCGCACCGTCGAGCCCGCTGCCGCGTTTCTCGCCGCCACACGCGCCACGGCGCAGGAAATCGCCGATCTCGAACGCGCCTGCAACGACATGGCGGGTGCCTCGGACGATCTGGAAACCTTCACCGCCGCGGACGCCCGGTTTCACGAGACCCTGCTGAAGGCGAGCCACAATAAGGTCTTCCACCAATTGTCCTCCATCATCCACGCGGCGCTCTCCTATGCGCTGCACGCCTCCAACAGCGCCGCGTCCGGTCATGGCGAAGCGCTCGACGTGCACCGGGAGCTGGTGGATGCGCTGCGCCTTCGCGACGGGGCGCGGGCGGAAGCTTGCTCGCGCAGCATCCTCGATCTCGCTGCGCGCGATCTTTCGGGCCTGATGGGCAAGGCCGACGATAACTGACGCATTTTGCGGGGAAGATTCCCCGCCACGGACAAGGGACGGAGACATCATGAAAATCACCAAGCTGACCACCTACATCGTGCCGCCGCGCTGGCTGTTCCTGAAGGTGGAGACCGACGAGGGCATCGTCGGCTGGGGCGAGCCGGTCGTGGAGGGGCGCGCGCTGACGGTGGAGGCCGCGGTGCACGAGCTGGCGGATTATCTCGTCGGCAAGGATCCGCTGCTGATCGAGGACCATTGGCAGGTCATGTACCGCGCCGGCTTCTATCGCGGCGGTGCGGTGCACATGTCGGCGCTCGCCGGCATCGACCAGGCCCTGTGGGACATCAAGGGCAAGGCCTATGGCCAGCCGATCCATGCGCTGCTCGGCGGCCAGGTGCGCGACAAGATCAAGGTCTATAGCTGGATCGGCGGCGACCGACCCTCGGACGTGGCGAGCAATGCCCGCGAGGTCGTCGCCCGCGGGTTCAAGGCGATCAAGCTCAACGGCTGCGAGGAAATGCAGATCGTCGACACCTGGGACAAGGTGGAGAAGGCGGTGGAGACCATCGCGACGATCCGCGAGGCCATCGGCCCCTATATCGGCATCGGCGTCGACTTCCACGGCCGCGTGCACCGGCCGATGGCCAAGGTGCTGGCCAAGGAACTGCAGCCGTACAATCTGATGTTCATCGAGGAACCGGTGCTGTCGGAAAACCGCGAGGCGCTGAAGGAGATCGCCAACCATTGCTCGACGCCGATCGCGCTCGGGGAGCGGCTCTATTCGCGCTGGGATTTCAAGTCGGTTCTTTCGGACGGCTATGTCGATATTCTCCAGCCCGACCTCAGCCACGCGGGCGGCATCACCGAATGCCGCAAGATCGCGGCGATGGCCGAGGCCTATGACGTGGCTCTGGCGCCGCATTGCCCGCTGGGACCGATCGCGCTTGCCGCCTGCCTTCAGGTCGACGCCGTCTCCTACAATGCCTTCATCCAGGAGCAGAGCCTCGGCATCCATTACAACAAGGGCAACGACATCCTCGACTACATCTCCAACAAGGAGGTGCTGCATTATGCCGACGGTTTCGTCTCGATCCCGCAGGGACCGGGCCTCGGCGTCGAGGTGGACGAGCAATATGTCATCGAGCGCGCCAAGGAAGGCCATCGCTGGCGCAACCCCGTCTGGCGTCATGAGGACGGCAGCGTTGCCGAATGGTGACAGGGCAGCCCTGACGACGAAACGGGCCGGGGCTGCGCCCGGCCCGGCCGCTAATCGGCGGGAAGAGCGGAGAAATGCTCCATGCTCCCGTCAAGCTGCACCCAGCCATGTTTCGATTGTTCGAAGACGGACAGCGTGGGCGCCGGGAAGGCCGGATCGGCGAATGCGCCGACCGCCACCCCGATCCAGGACGGCGAGGCGTCGGCCTTCCAATAGAGGGTCGAACCGCATGTCGGGCAAAAATACTGGCGGACCCTGCGGCCGCTTTCGGCGACCCGAACGAACTCCGTCGCCGGTCCGGTGATGTCGACGCAGCCGATCGCATAGAACGCATTGGCGCTGAATGGCGCGCCCGTCCGCCGCTGGCACGCGCGGCAATGGCAGAGCGCCGTCAGTTGCGGCGGTGCGGTCGATGTCAGTCTCAGGGCGCCGCAGGCGCATTGGGCATGGGTCATGAAAATCCTCCCGCTTTCACGGTTTGCATGGACGGATCGAAGGATTGGGAAAACGCGGGGCCGGGACCGCAAGCATGGCGGTGGGCGGTGCGAAGGGCGGAGGCGTGATGGGATATCAGGCCTGCCGAAACAGCCAGATAGGGCGGGATACCGGGAAGTCCAGAGGGTATTCAGGGCCGCTCGGAAGGAAACCCGGGCGGTGCCTGGCTTTTCGTTACCGGGTGTGGTGGACGGAATCGTCCGCGCCCCCTATGTCTTAAGGGCACTTCAGAAGGAGAGGACCATGCGCCCCATTTCCGGTTTCGTCGTTGCCGCACTTGCCATTCTGGCACTTGCCGGCTGCAGCACCACGGCGGCCAACAACAACACCACCTATGCCCGTCCGCCGGTCTCCGACGGGGGCGTGCGCGTTCCGCTGAACTGAGCGGCAAGGTCATACGGCCAAAGAAAAGCCGGCCCGCATCAGGCGGGCCGGCTTCCTTGTTTCAGGGCTTCTGTCTTTAGAGCATGTCAGGTTCAGATTGAGCCAGACATGCTCTAAATTCTTTTGTTTTCGTTTGTCTTTTCGGGAAAACCGGTTCCCACTTTTCCCTGACAAACTCAGTGGCTGTCGGCCATGCGGGCTGCGTCGACCGCGGATGCTTCGTCATAACCCAGGCCATTGAAGAAGGCATTGAGAATGACGGCGACGATCGAGGCGAGAACGATGCCCGATTCGATGATCGGGTGGATCGCATGCGGCAGCCACATCAGGTAGTTCGGGGCGAGCAGCGGGATCAGGCCGAAGCCGACCGACACGGCAACCACGAAGAGGTTGTTGCGCGAGGTCTTGAAGTCCACGTTGGACAGGATGCGCACGCCCGTTGCAGCGACCATGCCGAACATGACGAGACCTGCACCGCCGAGCACGAAGGTCGGCACCGCTTCCACCAGGGCACCCATCTTCGGGATGAGGCCGAGGATGATCATGATCACGCCGGCTGCGACGCAGACATAGCGGGTCTTGATGCCGGTGACGCCGACGAGGCCGACGTTCTGCGAGAAGCTCGTATAGGGGAACGTGTTGAACAGGCCACCGATCATGGTGCCGATGCCATCCACGCGCAGGCCCGAGGTGAGCTGCTGCTGGTCGATCTTCTTGCCGGTGATTTCACCGAGGGCGAGGAACATGCCGGTGGATTCGATCATGACGACGATCATGACGAGCGTCATCGTGGCGATCAGGACCGGGTCGAAGATCGGCATGCCGAAGCGCAGCGGGGTGACGACGGCGAACCAGCCGGCGTCGGCCACGCGGTCGAAATGCATCATGCCGAGTGCGGCAGCAACGGCGCAGCCGATGACGACGCCGCTGAGCACGGCGATGTTGCTGATCAGGCCGCGACCGAAGCGGGCGATGAGCAGGATGGACACCAGAACCAGGGCCGACAGCGCGATATGGCTGGGTTCGGCATAGATCGGGTTGGACACCGTCGGCGCGATGGCGAAGCCATCCGGAACGGCCGGGCCGCCGGTCTCGGCGAGCTTCTTGATCTGGGCCAGCCATTCCGTATGGGCCGGGTTGATCAGCTTGGGCGCGGTCGGACCGAAGGGATTGCCGAAGGTCCAGTTGATGCCCACGCGCATCAGCGATACGCCGATGACAAGGATGATCGTGCCGGTCACGACGGGCGGGAAGAAGCGCAGCAGCCGCCCCATGATGGGGGCAAGCAGCAGGGCCACGAAACCGGCTCCTATGATGGCGCCGAAGATCATTCGGGCACCTTCCTGTCCGGGCACCATGGTGGCCATGGAAACCATCGGGCCGACCGAGGCAAAGGTGACGCCCATCATGACGGGCAGGCGGATGCCGACGTGGCGGGTGACGCCGAGCGACTGGATGATGGTGACAAGGCCGCAGACGAAAAGGTCAGCCGAGATCAGGAACGCAACGTCCTGCGGGCTGAGCTGTAGGGCACGGCCAACGATGAGCGGAACCGCGACGGCGCCGCCATACATGACGAGTACGTGTTGAATGCCCAGCGTCGCGAGCTTGCCGACTGGCAGCTTCTCGTCCACCGGATGTATGCTGGATGTGTCGCTCATGGATACTCCCTCCCATCAAATCGACAGTCCTGTTCCCGTCCTCCAACGGGGTGCGCTATCTTTTCGCGCTGCGGTAGAGCGCTTCAAGCATAGCCAGGCAATAAACACTTTACGGTTTCGTGGGGTAATCGTGCGATGGGGAGTATTCGCCGCGCGCCCCTTCCATGCCGAATTCGATTGCCTTTTCACAGGCTTGGTATCGCCGTCGGCTAGAAAAGGCGACTTGTACCGACCATCATATGAGCGCAAAACAATGGCAGCCGTCAACTGTTTCCTGCACGGCATATGTGTATTTCCGCCGTGCCTTTCGCGGGCGCGAAAAAGCGTGCAAAGGAAGGGTCAATGCCCCGAAAACAAACGGAAAATCCGAAAGAAGCCGAAGCGCTGGCTTTTGCACAGAAGGCAATAGAGGCCGGCGTCGACGGGCACCATGCCGAGGCGGTCAAGCATTGGCAAGCCGCATCGGACTATGCGGATTCGCATCTTTCCGGCGCGGATATCGACCACTGGATCAAGAGCGGCCTCGGCGCTGCCCTCTACGATAGCGGCGCGTATCGGGAGGCCATTGCCGTCTCGATGAAGGCGCTCGACTGGTGCGCATCCCACAAGCATCCCCTGCCGGCGATCACCCTTGCGCGAAGCTACCGGCGGCTCGGCGATCATGCTGCGGCGCAAACCTATCTCGATCAGGCCCGTTTCCTTGCAGGCGACCCGAATCTCGAAATCTGGGAAGAGGATTGATTCGACCCAAATCATCCCGCTCAGGGATGGCGAAAACCGGAAAAGCAAAAGGCCCTTCGGTTTCCCGAAAGGCCTTTGAAAATCGAATGGTGGGCGTGACAGGGATTGAACCTGTGACCCCTACGATGTCAACGTAGTGCTCTCCCGCTGAGCTACACGCCCATCCGATGAGGGGCATAGACCACAAAACGTCCGGCGGCGTCAATAGGCTTTTTGAGCTTTTTTTGCGCGCCGATTTTGCGGTCTTTTCCGGGCCTTAGGCGGCCAGCATCTTGTTGACCTCTTCGACGAGGTCGCGCAGGTGGAACGGCTTGGAGAGGACCTTGGCGTCCTTCGGGGCCTTGGAATCCGGGTTGAGCGCGACGGCCGCAAAGCCGGTGATGAACATCACCTTGAGGTCCGGGTCGAGCTCGGTGGCGCGACGCGCCAGCTCGATGCCGTCCATCTCCGGCATCACGATGTCGGTGAGCAGAAGCGAGAAGGGTTCTTCGCGAAGCCGGTCATAGGCGCTGGCGCCGTTGTCGTAAGACAGCACCTGGTAGCCCGCCTTTTCGAGCGCCTTCACCAGGAAGCGGCGCATGTCGTTGTCGTCTTCGGCGAGGAGAATCTTGGGTGTCATGGAATTCGGGAACCGTTGCTAAAGGTTGTCGGCCCACAAGGGGGCGGTTCTGTTACAAGAGCGTAATCCGGTAAATATCCGGTGAATGGGGCAGGGCAAGGCCTCGTCCCTCCTTTCTCAGTATGGACACGCGGCAAGCCCGCTGGCAACATGCCGAGATAAGGACTTTCAGGCATGGTAAAGGACAGTGATGGCGGGAGCCTCAAGCGAAAACAGCCACTTTGAAGTGCTGGAGCCGGTTTCGCAGAGCGTGCCCCTCGTCTTCAATTCGCCCCATAGCGGGCGTCGTTATCCACAGGACTTCCTCGATCGCTCGCGCCTCGATTCGCTCGGCATCCGCCGTTCGGAAGACCATTATGTCGACCAGCTCTTCTCCGTGGCGCCGGCGCTTGGTGCGCCCATGCTTGTCGCGCACTTCCCGCGCGCCTGGCTTGACGTCAACCGCGAGCCCTACGAACTCGATCCGCGCATGTTCGACGGCCCGTTGCCGTCCTTCGCCAATACCGGTTCGATCCGCGTCGCGGGCGGGCTCGGCACCATTCCGCGCGTCGTTGCGGAAAACATGGAAATCTACCGCCATCGCTTTTCCGTGGAAGAAGCGCTGGAGCGGGTGGAGACGGTCTACAAACCCTATCACGCGTGCCTGCGCCGCCTTGTGGTGCGCACCCATGTCGCCTTCGGCTTTGCGGTGCTGATCGACTGCCATTCCATGCCGGGCAATATCCGCGTGTCGGGAACGGGCGTGAAGCCGGATTTCATCATCGGCGACCGCTATGGCACCAGCGCCTCCGGAGAACTTTCCCGCGTGGCGATGCGGCTTCTCGAGGACATGGGCTTTTCGGTGGTGCGCAACAAGCCTTACGCGGGCGGTTTCATCACCGAACACTACGGCCGGCCGGCCAAGGGGCTGCATGCCCTGCAGATCGAGGTCAATCGCGGCCTCTATGTGGATGAAACGACGCTGGCCAAACGGCCCGACTTCGCGGTGCTGCAGACGGCGATTTCCGCCTTCCTGCAGGACTTCTGCGAGCATGTCGAGGCGTTTGCCGCCGACCGGGCGCTGGCTGCGGAATAGTCCGGCGTTCCCGTCAAAAAAAACCGCGCTTGCGGCGCGGTCAAGTCTAGGGAGGAAACACCCAAGGAGGGTATTACAGCCCCGAAGGACTGCAAGAAAACGGTAATGCTGCGTTGCACAAATGTCAAGTGCGGCTGCGAAGCAAGAGGGCGATTTCCGTGAAGGCCTTCGACCGCAATCCGGTTCCGTTTTTTCCGCCGATGCAGTAAGGAAGTCGGGTGTAAAATCCCGCCGAGAGAGCCCCATGCTTCCAGACCGCGCCTTCTTCGACCTCCTTGCCGATGCGGCCAGGAAGGAAACCCTGCCGCGCTTCCGCGTCGGGGCTGATGTCGTCAACAAGGAGGCTGCCGGTTTCGACCCGGTGACCGAGGGCGATCGTGCCGCGGAAGCGGCTATCCGGGTGCTCATCGAGCAGCATTTCCCCGATCACGGCATTCTCGGCGAGGAGCACGGCTCCGTCGGTCTCGACCGCGAATATGTCTGGGTGATCGACCCCATCGACGGCACACGCGCCTTCATTTCGGGCGTGCCGGTCTGGGGTACGCTGATCGGCCTCTATCGCAATGGCGATGCGGTCATGGGCCTCGTCGACCAGCCCTTTACCGGCGAACGCTACTTCGCCGATGGCAAGGCTTCGCACTATGCCGGTCCCGATGGCAGCAAGGTGCTTTCGACGCGCGCCTGCAACAGCCTGTCCGACGCCATCATGTTCACCACGTCGCCGCATCTCTTCACCGAGAGCCGCAAGACCCGTTTCGAGGCTGTGCAGGACAAGGTGCGGCTCTTCCGCTACGGCGTCGATTGTTATGCCTATGCGCTGCTGGCGGCGGGCCATATCGACCTCGTCGTCGAATGCGGGCTGAAGCCCTACGATGTGGGCGGCCTCATTCCGGTCATCGAACAGGCGGGCGGCATCATTACCGCCTGGGATGGCGGGCCGGCGGAAATGGGCGGTGAGATCATCGCGGCCGGCAGCCGCAAGGTCTATGACGAGGCGATGGCGCTGCTCCGGGCGTAGGGGCTTGCTCAGGCGCCGAGGCTGGTTTCCTCGGCGTCGCTGCCCGGAATGAAGGCGTCGATGGCGGCGAGCGCCTGCGCGCGATAACGGTCCGCTTCCTGGAAAAGCTCATGGCGCGCGCCGTCGATCTCGATGAGACGGGCGGCGCGGAAGATGCGGGCAAGGTCGCCGACGGCCTTGCGCGGCACGAGCACATCCGCGGTCGGGCAAAGCAGAAGCGTGGGAATGCGGATGCGTGTCAGGTGGTCCTGATGCGTCACGCGCCGCATGGCGCCCAGCGTTTCGTTGAGCCAGCGCGCGCTCGGCCAGCCGATGGAAAGCGCTGGATGCTCGGCATAGATGGCGGCGTTGCGGGCAAAGCGCCGGGTGTCGGAACTGACGACATTGCGCGCGAAATCGAACGACGGCTCGCCTTTTCGGAAAGTGCGCTTGCCGAAGCCGGCGAGCGAGGCGAGGCGGGCGATGACGGCGATCTTGCTCTGGCTCATCGATTGGCCGCCAAGGGCGATGAAGGGCGCGGTGAGCACCATGCGCTCGATGCGGTTCTCCAGTTCCGGCGCCTGGGAAAGCGCGACGAGCGCGCCCGTCGAATGGGCGACGAGGAAGAAGGGCAGGCGCGCATCCGGCAGCACGATCTTTTCCAGAAACAGGGAAAGATCGGCCTCGTAATCGGCGAAGCGGGCGACATGGCCGGCGCGGCTGCCGTCGATGAGACGGCCGGAGCCGGCTTGCCCACGCCAGTCGAAGGTGGCGACCCAGAGGCCGCGGGCTGTCAGGTCCTCGATCGTCTCGAAATATTTTTCGATGCATTCGCTGCGGCCCTGCAGCAGCACGACCGTGCCCTTGGCTTCGCGCTCCTTCGAGCGGAACACGGCATAGCGGATCTTCACGCCGCCACGGCCCTCCAGGAAACCGGCAAAGTGGTTTTCCGGGATGGGATTGTCGGCAGTGGCGTAGAGGATGGAATCCATCGGGCGGACGCGTCTCGGATCGGGTCTTCGATGGATAGGCGCTGGTACCGCCGCCGTCAAAGAAAAAGAGCCGTCAAAGAAAAAGGGCCTCAAAGAAAAAAGCCGGATGCATGTGACACGGGGGTGAGACACATGCAGTCCGGCGCAATTTGACCGAGGCGGAAGGGACGTTGCACCCCAGTCGTCGAAAGTTGTTGCTTCCGATGTTGTGGTTCTAGCAGGGCCAAGCTGAACGCTATCCGAAGCGATCGTTCATTTGCCGTTCATCGCGAAATTTCCGGGAGGCGTGATTTTCCGGCGGGGTATCCCCCTTGAACGGGCGGAAAAGCGTTCCCATCTCATCGTCACGGGCGCCGAAAGGGTCCGTCGAGGCTGCCGTCGCCAGAATGGGGCGGAGGCCGGATGAACCGGGCCGTTCCTTCGGAAATCTGGAGCAGCCCTCAGAAGACCGCAACCGTTGCTCTGAAGGAGGACACCATGCGTCACGTCGATTTCTCCCCCCTTTATCGTTCCACCGTCGGTTTCGACCGTCTCTTCACCATGCTCGACAGCCTCGGCCAGCCGGATCAGGCCCAGAGCTATCCGCCCTACAACATCGAGCGCACCGGCGAAAACACCTATCGCATCACCATGGCGGTGGCCGGTTTCGACGAAAGCGAACTGTCGATCGAGGCGCGCGAACATGCGCTGACCGTCAAGGGCGAGAAGAAGGACGATGCTGCCGAAGAAAGCCAGTATCTCTACCGCGGCATTGCCAAGCGCGCCTTCGAGCGCCGCTTCCAGCTCGCCGATCATGTGGAAGTGCGCGCCGCTTCGCTGAAGAACGGCCTTCTCCACATCGATCTGCTTCGCGAGATCCCGGAAGCCGCCAAGCCCCGTCGTATCGAGATCGCCGCCATCGGCCGCGAAGCCACGCAGATCGAAGCGCAGACCAACTGAGCCGCTTCGGTTCGGACTGAAGAGGGCGCCCCGAAAGGGCGCCCTTTTTGTTTGCGCCAGGCGCGGTGGTGGACGGTGCGTTTCAGAGCGCCGAGAGGAAACCGTCCACATCCGCTTCGCGCGTCGCAAAGCTGGTGACGAGGCGGATCAGGGTTTCGTCTTCCCGCATGCCCGCCTTCAAATCCGGGCCGGGGTGCCAGTCGTAGAAGGTGGCACCCTTCGCGCGCAACGCCGCGGCTGCATCGTTGCGCAGGATGGCGAAGAGTTCGTTCGAGCCGGTCGGCCAGGCGAGGCGGGCCTTGCCGGAGGCGGCGAAGCCCTGGGCGAGGCGGTTCGCCATGGCGTTGGAGTGCCGGGCGAGGTTCAGCCAGAGGCCGTCGCGGAAATAGGCATCGAACTGGGCGGCGATGAAGCGGGATTTGGAGAAGAGCTGGGCAGAGCGCTTGCGCAGGTAATGCATCTGCCGTGCCTTGGCCGGATCGAACAGAACGAGCGCTTCGGCGCACCAGCAGCCGTTCTTCGTGCCGCCGAAGGAGAGGATATCGACGCCGCGTCTCCAGGTCATGTCGGCCGGCGTCGCGTCGAGATGGACGAGAGCGTTGGCAAAACGCGCGCCGTCCATATGCAGCGGCAGACCGGCCTTTTTCGTGACGTCGGAAAGAGCGGCGATTTCATCGAGCGTATAGGCTGTGCCGGCTTCGGTCGCCTGGGTGATGGTGACGGCCATGGGCTGGCCGCCATGCACGAAATCCGGCGGGAATCGGCCGATGGCGGCGGCAAGGGCATCGGGCGTCATCTTGCCGGCGGAGCCGTCGATCGGCACGAGCTTGGAGCCTGTCGCGAAGAACTCCGGCGCGTTGCATTCGTCCATGTTCACATGGGCCTCGCGGTGGCAGAAGACCTGCCCGCCCGGCCGGTTGAAACTGGCGAGCGCCAGGGAATTAGCGGCCGTGCCCGTGCCGACGAAGAAGACGGCGACCTCGCGCTCGAAAATCTCGCTGAATATCTTTTCCACACGCTTGTCGAGGTCGCTGGTGCCGTAGGCGGACGCGAAGCCACCGGCAGCCTCCACGAGGCTCCGTGCGATGTCGGGATGGGCGCCTGCCCAGTTGTCGGAAGCGAAAAACATGCGGTTTCCAATGCGAATGAGGCCCTGCGGAGGACCATAGTGAAGAAAAAACGGCGATCAATCGCCGGAATCGGCCGAAAGGACCGTTTTTCCGGAAAATGAAAGGAACGGAAACAAAGCGCCGAAGGCTCGTAATTTAATTTCAAGCTCTCACCGGCGCGGGCAATTTTTCTTCATGAGGTGGTGATTATTTGGCATGATGGCCTTGCGGGGTGGGGGTGTTTCTGGCATAGAGCACATGAAATAGGACAGTGTTGCTGTCCTATTTCGGTCAAGAGACCGAAGAGGCACCCTCCGCGACGCCGGACGGTGCCGAAAACGGCGCCGGGCGGGATGCATTCCCGAAATGCCCGAAGCCACGACGGTCCCGATGATCGCATGCTGATCGGCCGTCCTGTTCGGCTGCATCAGGTTCAGGAAGCAGACGCTCGGTGCTCGCACTTGCCGGAAGGCAGGCAGCGGCCACACGAGCCCAGACGGATGCCTGCAAGGCGCGGGCCCAACGGAGGAAGACAATGGTGGTGAAGACTCAAGCACATGATTTGCGGCAGACCCGGGCGCAGACAACTGCGACGGGCGCCAAAACGCGCGCCGCCACGCCGGGCCTGCCGAAAAAACAGGGACTCTATGATCCGCGCAACGAGCATGACGCCTGCGGTGTCGGTTTCGTGGCGCATCTGAAAGGCAAGAAGTCGCATCAGATCGTCCAGGACGGGCTTTTCATGCTCGAGAACCTGACGCATCGCGGCGCTGTCGGTGCCGACCCGTTGATGGGTGACGGCGCGGGCATCCTCGTCCAGATTCCGGACCGCTTCTTCCGCGAGGAGATGGCAAAGCAGGGCATCACGCTGCCGAAGGCAGGCGAATATGCCGTGGGCCACATCTTCATGCCGCAGGATGAGAAGCTGGTCGACTATTTCAAGAAGGTCATCGCCGACGTGACGGCGGAAGAGGGGCAGGTACTGCTCGGCTTCCGCGACGTGCCGGTCGACAATGCCTCGCTCTCCAAGGCCCCCGAGATCGCCGCCACCGAGCCGCGGCATGTGCAGGTGTTCATCGGCGCGGGCCGCGAGGCCGCGACGAACGGCGAATTCGAGCGCCGTCTCTTCACCCTGCGCAAGGTGATCTCCAACCGCATCTACGACGAATACGAGGGCGAGGAGAGCAACTTCTATCCCGTCTCGCTGTCCTCGACGACCATCGTCTACAAGGGCATGTTCCTTGCCTATCAGGTGGGCGCCTATTACAAGGACCTCGCCGACCCGCGCTTCGAGTCGGCCGTCGCCCTCGTGCACCAGCGCTTCTCCACCAACACCTTCCCGTCGTGGAAGCTGGCGCATCCCTACCGCATGGTTGCCCATAACGGCGAGATCAACACGCTGCGCGGCAACGTCAACTGGATGGCGGCGCGCCAGGCCTCCGTCTCCTCGCCGCTCTTCGGCGACGACATCACCAAGCTCTGGCCGATCTCCTACGAGGGCCAGTCGGACACGGCCTGTTTCGACAACGCGCTCGAGTTCCTCGTGCGCGGCGGCTATTCCATGGCCCATGCGGTCATGATGCTGATCCCCGAAGCCTGGGCCGGCAACCAGCTGATGGGTCAGGAGCGCAAGGCGTTCTACGAGTATCACGCCGCCCTCATGGAACCGTGGGACGGCCCCGCCGCCGTCGCCTTCACGGACGGCCGGCAGATCGGCGCGACGCTCGACCGCAACGGCCTGCGTCCCGCCCGCTACCTCGTCACCGACGACGACCGCGTCATCCTGGCTTCCGAGGCCGGCACGCTGCCGGTCAAGGAAGAGAGCATCGTCAAGAAGTGGCGCCTCCAGCCGGGCAAGATGCTGCTCATCGACATGGAAGAGGGCCGCATCATCTCCGACGAGGAGGTGAAGTCCGCGCTCGCCGCCAAGCATCCCTACCGCGACTGGCTGGACAACACCCAGATCATCCTGGAAGACCTCGGCCCGGTCGAGCCGCGCGCGCTGCGCCGCGACGTGTCGCTGCGCGACCGCCAGCAGGCTTTCGGCTATACCCAGGAGGACACAAGGCTCCTGATGTCGCCGATGGCGACGACGGGGCAGGAGGCGATCGGCTCCATGGGTACGGACACGCCGATCTCGGCGATGTCCGACAAGACCAAGCTGCTCTACACCTACTTCAAGCAGAACTTCGCGCAGGTGACGAACCCGCCCATCGACCCGATCCGCGAGGAACTGGTCATGAGCCTCGTCTCCTTCATCGGACCGCGGCCGAACATTCTCGATCATGGCGGCGCGGCCAAGGCCAAGCGCATGGAAGTGCGCCAGCCGATCCTCACCAATGGCGACCTGGAGAAGATCCGCTCCATCGGCCATGTCGAGGACCGCTTCGACACCAAGACGCTGGACTTCACCTATGACGTCTCGCGTGGAGCCGAAGGCCTGCCGGAAATTCTCGACCGGCTCTGCGAGCGCGCCGAACAGGCCGTCACCTCCGGCTACAACATCATCGTGCTTTCCGACCGCCAGATCGGTCCGGATCGCGTCGCGATCCCGGCGCTTCTGGCGACCGCCGCCGTGCACCACCACCTGATCCGCAAGGGGCTTCGCACCTCGGTCGGCCTTGTCGTGGAATCCGGCGAGCCGCGCGAAGTGCATCACTTCTGCCTTCTGGCCGGCTATGGCGCGGAAGCGATCAACCCGTATCTCGCCTTCGACACGCTCACCGACATGCACAAGCGTGGCGAGTTCCCGAAGGAAGTGGACGCGGAGGAAATCGTCTACCGCTACATCAAGGCCATCGGAAAGGGCATCCTGAAGGTCATGTCCAAGATGGGCATCTCGACCTACCAGTCCTATTGCGGCGCGCAGATCTTCGACGCCATCGGCCTCTCCTCCGCGCTGACGGACAAGTACTTCTTCGGCACGGCGACGACCATCGAGGGCATCGGCCTCGACGAGATCGCGCAGGAGACCTTCAACCGCCACAAGGCCGCCTTCGGCCGCGATCCGCTGCTGGCCAACACGCTGGATATCGGCGGCGAATATGCCTACCGCATGCGCGGCGAGGAACACGCCTGGACACCCGACGTCATCGCTTCGCTGCAGCACGCGGTTCGCGGCAACGCGGCCGACCGCTACAAGGAATTCGCCGAGCTGGTGAACGCCTCGTCGCTGCGCATGAACACGATCCGTGGCCTCTTCTCGATCAAGGGTGCGGATGCGCTCGGCCGCAAGCCGATCTCCGTCGACGACGTCGAGCCGGCGGTCGATATCGTCAAGCGTTTCTCGACCGGGGCGATGTCCTTCGGCTCGATCAGCCGCGAGGCGCATACGACGCTTGCCGTCGCCATGAACCGGATCGGCGGCAAGTCGAACACCGGCGAGGGCGGCGAGGAAGCGGACCGCTACATGCCGCTGCCGGACGGTTCGATGAACCCCGAGCGCTCGGCGATCAAGCAGATCGCCTCCGGCCGCTTCGGCGTGACGACCGAATATCTGGTCAATGCGGACATGCTGCAGATCAAGGTCGCGCAGGGCGCAAAGCCCGGTGAGGGCGGCCAGCTGCCCGGCCACAAGGTGGACGCGACGGTCGCCAAGACCCGTCACTCCACGCCCGGCGTCGGCCTCATCTCGCCGCCGCCGCACCATGACATCTACTCGATCGAGGACCTGGCGCAGCTCATCTACGACCTGAAGAACGTCAACCCCGAGGCCGATATCTCGGTCAAGCTCGTCTCGGAAGTCGGCGTCGGCACGGTTGCCGCCGGCGTCGCCAAGGCGCGTGCCGACCATATCACAATTGCCGGCTTCGACGGCGGCACGGGTGCCTCGCCGCTCACCTCTTTGAAGCATGCCGGCTCCCCATGGGAAATCGGCCTTGCCGAGACGCATCAGACGCTCGTGCTCAACAAGCTGCGCTCGCGCGTCGCCCTTCAGGTCGACGGCGGCCTCAAGACCGGCCGCGACGTCGTCATCGGGGCGCTGCTCGGTGCGGACGAGTTCGGCTTTGCCACGGCGCCGCTGATCGCTGCGGGCTGCATCATGATGCGCAAGTGCCATCTCAACACCTGTCCGGTCGGCGTCGCGACGCAGGATCCGGTGCTGCGCAAGCGTTTCAAGGGCGCGCCCGAGCATGTCATCAATTACTTCTTCTTCGTTGCCGAAGAGGTGCGCGAAATCCTGGCCTCGCTCGGCGTCCGCTCGCTGAACGAGATCATCGGCGCCTCCGAACTTCTCGAGAAGGAGACGATGATCTCGCACTGGAAGGCCAATGGCCTCGACTTCTCCCGCATCTTCCACAAGGTCGATGCGCCGAAGGAGGCGACCTACTGGACCGAACGGCAGAACCATCCGATCCAGGACATTCTCGACCGCAAGCTCATCGAGCAAGCAAAGCCCGCGCTGGACGCGAAGACGCCTGTCGCCTTCGCGGTCGACATCAAAAACGTCGACCGTTCGGCGGGGGCGATGCTCTCGGGCGAAGTGGCCAAGCGTTACGGCTTCAAGGGCCTGAAGGACGACACGATCTCCGTGACGCTCAACGGCACGGCGGGCCAGTCCTTCGGTGCGTTCCTTGCCCGCGGCATCACCTTCGATCTCGTCGGCGCCGGCAACGACTATGTCGGCAAGGGGCTTTCGGGTGGTCGCATCGTCGTGCGTCCTCCGGCCGACAACAGGGCGGTGCCGCATGAATCGATCATCGTCGGCAACACGGTTCTCTACGGCGCGATCTCGGGCGAGTGCTACTTCAACGGCGTCGCCGGCGAACGCTTCGCCGTGCGAAATTCCGGTGCTGTGGCCGTCGTCGAGGGCGTGGGCGACCATGGCTGCGAATACATGACCGGCGGTGTCGTCGTCGTCATCGGCCAGACGGGCCGCAACTTTGCGGCCGGCATGTCGGGCGGCGTTGCCTATGTGCTGGACGAGGAGGGTGATTTCGCCCGCCGCTGCAACATGGCGATGGTCGAACTCGAGCCGGTGCCGGAAGAGGACGACATGTTGGAGAAGCTGCATCACCACGGCGGCGACCTCATGCACAAGGGCATGGTCGACGTGTCCGACGACATGACGCGTCACGACGAGGAACGGCTCTACCAGCTCGTCTCGAACCACCTGCACTATACGGGCTCGCCGCGGGCCAAGGAGATCCTCGACAAATGGGCCGAGTATCGTCCGAAATTCCGCAAGGTGATGCCGGTCGAGTATCGCCGCGCGCTCGAAGAGATGGAGCGCATGAGGATGGGGGTCGCTGCCGAGTGAGGCAGCGGTTCATCTACCTTCACCGGCTGGTTTCGCTGAGTGTGGCCGTCGCGGTCCCGGGGATCGCGACCCTCGTGAACGGCGAAATCAGGATCGAATTCATCGTGCTGGGTTTGGTGGCTGGAGCCGCCTACTGGTACTGGGGGCCTACGGGCGCCCCGCTTTGAGCAAGGATTATTGAAGTGGGCAAGGTAACTGGTTTCATGGAAATCGACCGGCAGGTGGCGAAGTATCAGCCGGCCTCCGACCGCATCCGCCATTTCCGCGAATTCACCATCCCGATGTCGGATGCCGAGGTGCAGAAGCAGGCCGCGCGCTGCATGGACTGCGGCATTCCCTATTGCCACGGTCCGACCGGGTGTCCGGTGCACAACCAGATCCCGGACTGGAACGACCTCGTCTATAACGGCAACTGGGAAGAGGCGATCCGCAACCTGCATTCGACCAACAACTTCCCGGAATTCACCGGCCGCGTCTGCCCCGCACCCTGCGAGGAAGCCTGCACGCTGAACCTGGAAGACACGCCCGTTTCCATCAAGACCGTCGAGCAGGCGATTGCCGACAAGGCCTATGAGATGGGCTATATCGTGCCGCAGCCGGCGACGGTGAAGACCGGCAAGAAGGTCGCCGTCATCGGCTCCGGTCCGGCCGGCATGGCGGCTGCCCAGCAGCTCGCCCGCGCCGGCCACGAGGTCCATCTCTACGAGCGCGAATCCAAGGCCGGCGGCCTGCTGCGCTACGGCATTCCGGATTTCAAGATGGAGAAGAACTTCATCGACCGCCGCGTCGACCAGATGCGCGGCGAGGGTGTGACCTTCCACTACGGGGTCAATGTCGGCGTCGACAAGACGATGGATGCGATGCTCTCCGAGCACGATGCCGTGCTCTATTGCGGCGGCTCGGAAACCCCGCGCGATGCCGGCATTCCCGGGGTCGATTTCGCCGGCGTGCACGATGCCATGCCCTATCTCGTGCAGCAGAACCGCCGCGTCGGCCGCGAGAACATCGACAGCGTCGGCTGGCCCTCCGCGCCGATCCTGGCCGGCGGCAAGCACATCGTCGTCGTCGGCGGCGGTGACACCGCATCGGACTGCGTCGGCACCGCCTTCCGTCAGGGCGCGGTAAAGGTCACGCAGCTCGACATCCGCCCGCAGCCGCCGGAAAAGGAAGACAAGCTCGCTGTCTGGCCCTTCTGGGCGACGAAGATGCGCACCTCGTCCTCGCAGGCTGAAGGCGCCGTGCGGGAGTTCCAGGTCGGTACGCTGGAATTCGTTGGCGACGAGGACGGCGTGCTGACGGGCGTCAAGTGCTGCCAGGTCGACGACCGCCGCAAGCCGATCGCCGGCACGGAGTTCATCATCAAGGCGGACCTCGCCTTCATCGCCATCGGCTTCCGCGGTCCCTTCACCGACAGCGTGCTGAAGGACCTCGGCAGCCGGCTGACGATCAACACCGACAAGCGCGGTTCCTCGAACGTCGTTGCCAACGACCGCGACTACAAGACCTCCGTCGACAAGCTCTGGACCGCAGGGGACATTCGTCGCGGCCAGTCGCTGGTCGTCTGGGCGATCCGCGAGGGACGCCAGGCGGCGCGCGCCATCGACGAGGCGCTGATGGGCTCGACCACGCTGCCGCGGTAAGGCGGCCGGAAAACAGCAAAGGGCGCGTCTGTTTCAGGCGCGCCCTTTTTCGTTTCAGCGATGTGCCTTACGGCGTTGCGGTCTTGTTTGCCCGAAAATCGTCGACGCGGCCAAGCGGAGCGTCGGCGGTCTCACCCTTGTCCACCAGCTTCTCCCGCAGGCTCTTGCCGTTGCCCTTGAGCGTGGTGCCACCGAGGAGGGCCGTTCCGCCGTCGAGGGCGGGATCAGCAAGGCTGATGGGCTGCGTCTTGGTGATTTCCGCATCTTCCGTCGGCGTCGTCACGACCAGAAGGTCCTTGAGGTCGCCCTGCAGGCCCGGGCCGTCCGTGGCGGCGTCGCCGAGCAGCCGGCGGATTTCCTTTTCGACGTAGAAGGCGAGCTTGCGCTTGCCGGCCTTGGTGAAGTTGATGCCGTCGGAGCCGCGCAGGCGCACCTGCTGGCCGTTGATGTCGGAGCCGGATATGATGAACTTGCCGCCCTCGTCGACGAAACCGTCCCAGATATCGACGAAGGCGCCGCCGGCCTTTTCGACCTCGGCGCGGTAGATCGTGTTGAGCGTCGTCATGTCTGCCGTGAGCGCGGAAGACTGGAAGGCGGGCATGCCCATCCAGAGCAGCGGCCGGCCGCCTTCATGGGCTTGCGCGGCGATGCGCGCCACGCGCGCCTCATATTCCTTCGTCCAGGCTTCGGAGCGGAATTTTTCCTTCTCGCCGGCGACGACCATCTGCTGGCGGTCGTTCGCGCCCATGCTGATCACGATGAGGGCCGGCTTCTTTTCGGCGATCAACGCGGGCAGGGAGTCGGGCCAGCTGTAATAGTCGTCGCGTACGATACCGGACGAACCGTTGCTCTGCCGCTCGACGACGATGCCCGGCGTTGTTTCGAAGGCCGCGATCAGGCCTTCGCCGAGGCTGCCTGCGATGAAGTCGCCGACGACAAGCACGACCTTTGCATCGGGGAGCTTTTCGACGGCGGCGGGCTCCGGCGTCTTGGCGACGGCCGCCGTCGTCTTCTTCTTGCGAACCACGGGGCGCGGCTTCCTGAATTCCGGTTCGGGCTCGATCTCCCGGCGCTTCGGCGTGCCGAAGAGCAGCTGGAGGATCGACCGGCGCTCGACGCGCTCCTGCGCGCCGGCCGGCACGGCGGCCGTGGCGAAGACGCCTGCCGAAACGGCGAGCGCAAGGCCGAAGCGTATCATCCGGATCGTCATGCTCATTGCGAAGGCTCTCCGTCTCCACCCGGACTGTGCGGGCGTTCGGTGGCGGCATCATGGCAAAGGCTGCCGGCGAGCGAAAGCACCGACAAGCAAAAAGGGGCGCCGGAGCGCCCCTTTCACCTGTTCTTTCATACGGTCAGCGACGAAGCGCGCGCAGGAGCTGCTGGCTCGGTTCGCCGTCCGCGGCAAGGCCCATGCGGTTCTGGAAGGCCTGGATCGCGGCCTTGGAGCCGGAGCCGAAATTGCCGTCGACCTCGCCCTCGTAGTAACCGAGTTCCTTGAGACGCGTCTGGAGTTCGAACTTCTCCGTGATGTCGAGCGTGCCTTCCGGGCGCGGCCAGCGCTGCTTGACGCCGCTATAGCCGGCGAGCTGGTCGGCCAGCATGCCGACGCCCATGGCGTAGGAATCCGAGGCATTGTAGCGCTTGATGACGAAGAAGTTCTTGGTCATCAGGAAGCCGGGGCCGCCATTGGCCGGCAGCTTCAGTTCGGCGCGGTCCGCGCCGTTCTTGAAGCCCTTGCCGCCCGGTCGGGCGAAACCGAGCTTCGCCCATTGGGCGAGCGTCTTCGTCTGGCCGGAATACTTGCTGCCGCCCGGGGGAACGACGGTCTCGTAGCCCCAGGTCTTGCCGGCCTGCCAGCCGTTCTTGGCGAGAAGGTTGGCGGCGGTTGCCAGCGCATCCGGTACGGAATTCCAGATATCGCGGTGGCCGTTGCCGTCGGCATCGACGGCATAGATCATGTAGCTCGTCGGAATGAACTGGGTGTGGCCCATCGCGCCCGCCCAGGAGCCGGTCATGTCGGCAGCGTCGATATCGCCGCGCTGGATGATCTTGAGGGCGGCGATCAGCTGCGTGCGCGCATATTTGGCGCGCTTCTGATCGGCATAGGCAAGCGTCGCGAGGGCCCGCGGTACGTAGTGCAGCCGGTCGTCCTTCTGCAGAACCGCGCCGTAGTTCGATTCCATCGACCAGATGGCGAGGAGGATGTTGCGGTCGACCCCGAAATGACGCTCCAGCGCGGCAAGCGTGCGGGCGTGCTTGGTTGCCATCTCACGACCGATGCGCACCGTATAGGGGTTGACGCGCGAATCGAGATAGTCCCAGATCTTGTGCTTGAATTCCGGCTGGTAGGCGGCCTTTTCCAGCACATCCGGATCGGGTGTCTTGACGCCGGAAAACGCCTTCTGGTAGGTGGCCTTGCTGATGCCGGCCTCCGATGCGGTCGCGTAGAAATCCGCGATCCATTTCTGGAATCGGGCATCCGCATGGGCCGCGGTCGCCTGGGCGAAAAGCCCGGCCGAGAGGAAAAGGGTGAGCGCAGATCGGCGCAGAACGTTCTTCAGATTCTGGGTCATCGGCTGTCATGTCCGTTTCTAAAATTTCGGGACGGCGGCATCGAACCACCGGCTGAACGCAAAACTTATAAAAACGAAGTCAACAAATTCTTTACCATCAAACTTTTGCCCCGTCTTCCTTTGCAAAAAAATAGCAATTGGATTCTATTCCGGCACAGATATGTCCCTGCCATGAGGGCGATGGGCTTAACGAGGTGACTATGTCTCAGACACGTAAGGTTCGCAAAGCAGTCTTTCCAGTGGCCGGCCTCGGCACACGCTTCCTTCCGGCCACGAAGGCCGTTCCGAAGGAAATGCTGACCGTCGTCGACAAGCCCGTTATCCAGTACGTGGTGGACGAGGCGCTGGAAGCGGGCATCGAACACCTCATCTTCGTCACCGGCCGTTCCAAGGCCGTCATCGAGGACTATTTCGACATCCAGGTCGAGCTGGAGCAGACGCTGCGCCAGCGCAACAAGACCGCCGAACTGACGCTGCTCGAAAGCATCCTGCCGGTCGCCGGCTCGACGAGCTTCACCCGCCAGCAGGAACCGCTCGGCCTTGGCCATGCCGTCTGGTGCGCGCGTGAACTGGTCGGCAACGAACCCTTCGCGCTCCTGCTGCCCGACATGATCATGAAGGGCGAGAAGGGCTGCATGAAGGGCATGGTCGAGCTCTTCGAGCATTCGGGCGCCAATGTGATCGCCGTCGAGGAATGCGCGCCGGACCAGACGCACAAATACGGCATCGTCGGCGTCGGCGAGAAGGTCGGCGATGGCTTCGAGATCACCAAGATGGTCGAGAAGCCGGCACAGGGCACGGCGCCCTCCAACTTCTTCATCAACGGCCGCTACATCCTGCAGCCGGAAATCTTCTCGATCCTCGCCACGCAGGAGCGGGGCGCCGGCAACGAGATCCAGCTCACGGACGGCATGGTGAAGCTTGCCGACAGCCAGAAGTTCGCCGCCTATCACTTCCGCGGCGAGACCTATGACTGCGGCGCCAAGGATGGCTTCATCCTCGCCAACATCGCCTTTGCGCTGGAACGTGCGGATATCCGTCCGGCCGTGGAAGGCCCGCTGAAGGCGCTTGTCGCCGGCCTGAAATAATCAGCGGCGCAGAATGAGACCGATGCCGGCGCGCGTGACGCCGGTGTCGGACGCGCCGGACTGGCGCGTCAGCTCGTAGGAGACGTCGCCCGTCATTGCGAGGAAGCGGTTGATGTTCCAGGTAAGGCCCGCGCCGGCGAGATAGATCGACTGGTTCGCGGTGCCGGCGGTCTGGAAATCGCGCAGCGTATAGGCGCCGCTCAGCCGCGCCACCAGATTGTCCCGCAGTTCATGCGTCAGGTCCGCCGTTGCGGCGTAGGACGCATAGCCGCTTGCTCCGGCGGCGGTCGAGGGGTTGAGGTCCGTCACGAGGCCGAGGCGGAGGTCGGTGCCGCGCTGCGGCGACCAGAGCACGGAGCCGTCGATGGTCAGCGCCTTGAGCGCGGCAAGGCGGCTGTCGTCGAAGCTTGCCCGACGATAGCCGAGGCCAAGGTCGCCGCGCAGTTTTTCCCCGAGATCGACTTCCACGCCTGCTCGTCCACCCAGCATCGAGGCTGAACGCTCGTAGCCGAGCGAATCGACCTTCTCGTCATAGATCGAACGGCCGATGGAAGCCTCGATATAGGGAATGAGGGCGGGCGAAAGTTCGTAGCCGACGCGGCCAGTCAGCGTGCCTTCGGTGTAATTGCGGTCGGACAGAATGAGCTTGCTGCCGTTGGAAAGCGTCGCCGAGCCATAGGTGCGTCGCTCGATCTCCGCGCCGATCGTGCCGCGGATCAGGCCGAAATCGCGGGTGACGCGTGCACCGCCCGTATAGGTCGAGACGCCCGACTGGACGCTGGCGCCGTTGACGGCATTCGGGTCGCTCGAACTCTCGCGTTCGAAATCGTAACCGGCGGTGATGTTGGCGATCGTCTCGTCGCTGAGGTCGAGGCGAAGATCGGCGTCGAGCCGCAGGCGCGGTTCGGTCTCGCCGGTGCCGCTGAGGTTGCGCTGGTAGATACCTTCGGCATCGATGGTCAACTGGTGGCGCGACCAGTCGGAGGTCAGCGAACCGCGAAAGCCGGTCTGGGAATAGGTGCGGCTCGTTGCCGTCGCGCCGGTCTTGTTCTTCTCATAACCGAGGTTCTGGGTAATCGACGGCCGGAGAATGAAGGTCCCGACGCGAATGCCCGTCGGCTCGTAGGGGTCGCCGAAATTGCTGCGCGCACCGTCGATATTGCCTTCGCGCGGGTTCAGTCGTTCGGCGCGGCGTTCCGTCTGCCCATAAGCGTCGCCTTCGTCCGCAAGCGCGGCGGCGGCTTCGTCAGAAAGGGCGGGCCGTGCCGCCGTCGAGGCCGTGGTCGTCGCATCCGTGTCCGTCGCTGCGCCGGTGCCGGTGCCGGTGGTGGTGCTCGCACCGGCGAGCGGGTCCGTTTCCGCGGTGCCGGTCGTCGCGCCCAAAAGGGGCGGCTGGAAGGCCGTGGTCGAGGTGGAGGTAGAGGTTGACTGCTGGGCCAGGGCGGGAACGGCCGCAAGCACGGTGCCGGCGAGCAGAAGCCCGGCCAGTCGCCGCGTCGGGCGGGGCGCCGGCGCTCCGCGTTCCATTCCTTTTGCCTCGGTCATGATGGGCCTGCGAATCTTCAATTTCCTAAGCGAACGTAAACCGCCATGGTTAACGCTTGGTTGCTGGCGGCGCGCAATGCGCGTCAACGTTCGCAATGGACAGAGCCGGGCAAAGGCGCTAACGAGGCGCCATGATCAAGAGACAGGCGAATTTTGACGGCGGCGGCGCCATTGCCTCCGCGATCCGGACGGTCGAAACGGAAAAGGCAGGGCTGATCGCGCTCGCCGCCGCGCTGGAGGGCGATCTTCACGACGCGTTCTGCGATGCGGTGCGCCGCATCGGCGACATTGCCGGGCGCGTCGTCATAACGGGCATCGGCAAGTCGGGTCATGTCGGCGCAAAGATCGCCGCGACGCTCGCCTCCACCGGCACGCCCGCATTCTTCGTGCACCCCGTCGAAGCCAATCACGGCGATCTCGGCATGATCGGGCGTGACGACGTGATCCTCGCGCTCTCCTGGAGCGGCGAGACCGCGGAGCTTCAGGGCATCGTCTCCTATTCGCGCCGCTTCTCCATTCCGCTGATCGCCATGACGTCGGGCGAACGCTCGGCCCTGGCGCGGGCCGCCGATACGGTTCTCCTGCTGCCGAAGGCGCTGGAAGCCTGCCCGCACGGTCTTGCGCCGACCACCTCGACGCTGATGCAACTGGCGCTGGGCGATGCCATTGCCGTCGCGCTGCTGGAGGCGCGCGGCTTCACGGCGACGGATTTCAAGACCTTCCATCCGGGCGGCAAGCTCGGTGCGAGCCTCTCCCATGTCGGCGACATCATGCACAGCGGCGAGAACATGCCGCTCGTCGCGCTCGGCACTTCGATGCCGGATGCCGTGCACATGCTGGCGCAGAAGCGCTATGGCTGCGTCGGCGTCATCAATGACGATGGCACTCTTGCCGGCATCGTCACGGACGGCGACATCGCGCGCAACCTGACGCGCAACCTTGCCGAGCTCATCGTCGACGACGTGATGACGCGCAGCCCCAAGACGGTGAAGCCGGCGACGCTGGCGACCACCGCGCTCGGCCTGCTGAACCAGCACAACATTTCCGCGCTGATCGTTACCGACGAGACGTTCCGCCCCGTCGGCATCGTGCATTTCCACGATCTCCTGAGAATCGGCGTCGCCTGACGCCGCAGCGTCAGACCGGCTCGACGCTGAGGTCGCGGCCATTGCTGGCCGTGACGCGTACACGTGCGCCGACGGGCAGGTCCGGCCCCTGAACGCTCCACATCGTATCGTCGAGACGAATACGGCCGCGGCCCTCGGTGATCGGCTGTTCCAGCGTCGCCGTGCGGCCGACGAGGCTCTGGCCACGCTGATTGAGGTGCGGCTGATCGCTGGCGCCGCCGCGGCTGCTGACGATGCGCCGGCCGATGAGGGCAGCGACCAGCGACAGCACCGCAAAGACGAGCCACTGTACCTGCCATGTCCAGAGCGCCTGCTCCCAGAGAAGGAGCGACAGCGCGCCGGTGATGATGGCCGCGATACCGATCCAGACGAGGAAGACGCCGGGCAGCAGCACTTCGAGGATCAACAGGACGATGCCGAGCACCCACCAGGCCCAGGGGCCGAGTTCGGCGATGAGACGATGGATCATGCTCACGTTCCCTGCGGCGGCGTATCGAACGGATTGCGGAAGGCGGGCGTGGACGCGGTGGTGGTGGTCGCCGGCGTCGACTGGCGCGTGCGCTGCGGGACGGTCGCGCCGTCGCCGAAGACTTCCCTGGCGATGGCGCCGATGCCGCCGAGCGAGCCGACCAGCGAGGAGGCCTCCATCGGCATGAGAACGATCTTGGAGTTGGGCGCCTTGCCGATCGAAGCCATGGCCTCGGTGTATTTCTGGGCGACGAAGTAGTTGATCGCCTGGACATTGCCGGCAGCGATGGCCTCGGAGACCATCTTGGTCGCCTTGGCTTCCGCCTCGGCCAGACGCTCGCGCGCCTCGGCGTCCCGGAAGGCGGCTTCGCGCAGGCCCTCGGCCTCGAGGATGGCGGACTGCTTGGCGCCCTCGGCCCGCAGGATCTGGGCGTTTCGGGAGCCTTCGGCTTCCAGCACCTGGGCGCGCTTCTCGCGCTCGGCCTTCATCTGCCGCGCCATGGCATCGACGAGGTCCTTCGGCGGGGCGATGTCCTTGATCTCGACACGGGTGATCTTCACGCCCCAGGGATTGGCGGCCTCATCGACGACGCGCAGCAACTGATCGTTGATCTTGTCGCGGTTGGAGAGCAGTTCATCGAGGTCCATCGAGCCCATGACCGAACGGATGTTCGTCATGGTGAGGTTGATGATGGCGTGCTCGAGATGGGCGACCTGATAGGCGGCCTGCGCGGGGTTCAAGATCTGATAGAAGGCGACGGCATCGGAGGCGACGCTGGCATTGTCGCGCGTGATGACCTCCTGGGTAGGAATATCGAGCACCTGCTCCATCACGTTCATCTTCGAGCCGATGCGGTCGATGAAGGGGATGATCAGGTTGAGGCCGGGCTGGAGCGTGCGCGTGTAGCGGCCGAAGCGCTCCACCGTGTACTGGTAGCCCTGCGGGATCGTCTTGATCCCGGCAAAGAGGATAAGGATCACCAGAACCACGAGGGCAATGACGACGATGTCCAGTCCGGCGAAATCCATATTCTTCTCCTCAAACGGCGACGCGGTGCTACTTTAGGCAATACGCGCCGCGATGCCAGTCTATTTGGACGGGAACAAGATTTATCGCGCTCAGACCCAGCCGGAAAGCTCGCGCCGCACCACCTTTTCCAGAACGCTCATGCCTTCGGGCGTATCGTTCAGACAGGGAATGTGGGCGAATTTCTCGCCGCCATTGTGCAGGAAACTTTCGGCCGCCTGTTCGGCGATCTCTTCCAGCGTTTCGAGGCAGTCAGAAACGAAGCCGGGATTGAGCACGGCGATGCGCTTCACGCCTTCCTGCGCCAGCTTTTCCACGGTCTTGTCGGTATAGGGCTGCAGCCATTCCTCCGGCCCGAAGCGGGACTGGAAGGTGACGACGAGCTTGTCCTGCGACCAGCCGAGGCGCTCGCGCAGCAGGCGCGCGGTCTTCTGGCACTGGCAGTAATAGGGGTCGCCCTTCTCGAAATAGCTCTTCGGAATGCCGTGGAAGGAGGTCAGCACCTTCTCGGGCTCCCAGTCGAGCGTCGAAAGATGCTTTTCGATGGAGATGGCCAGCGCGTCGATATAGGCGGGGTCGTCGTGATAGGGCGGCACGGTGCGCAGCGCCGGCTGCCAGCGCATCTTCAACAAAGTCTCGAAGGCCTTGTCGTTGACGGTCGCCGTCGTCGCGGCTGCATATTGCGGATAGAGCGGGAAGACGAGGATGCGCTCGCACCCTTGCTTCTGCAGGGCTTCCATGCGGGAGGCGATGGAGGGCTGGCCATAGCGCATGGCCCAGTCGACGACGACGTTGGAATGGTCCTTGAGCGCTCCCGCCATCAACTCCGCCTGGCTGCGGGTATAGGTGCGCAGGTAGCTCTCGTTCCTGTCCTTGTTCCAGATCGTCTCATAGGCCTTGCCGACCTTGCCGGGGCGGGTGTTGAGCACGATGCCGAAGAGGATCGGATACCAGGCGATGCGCGGCCATTCGATGACGCGCTTGTCGGTCAGGAATTCCTTCAGGTAACGCCGCATCGACGTGTAGTCGGTGCCGTCAGGCGTACCGA
This sequence comes from Shinella sp. G-2, assembly GCF_050172695.1. NCBI lineage: Bacteria > Pseudomonadati > Pseudomonadota > Alphaproteobacteria > Hyphomicrobiales > Rhizobiaceae > Shinella > Shinella sp. G-2. Next base: position 181,863 of record NZ_JBBEYH010000003.1, read on the forward strand.
GATTGACGAGCAGGACACCGACCTTGCCATGCTGAACGGTTGGATGGTCGGCGGGCTTGGCGGCGATGTCCATGGTGGATCCTGTGCGTGCGGGTTGGATTGCTCTTCTACGCGGGCGTAGGCCGGTCGGTTCAGAATGGTTCTAAAAAGAAATGCCGGTCCGGGAAAGCCCGGACCGGCAGAAAAAGTGGAGACAAATTGTCCTTATTTTGCCGGGATGGAGAGCTCCGTGCCGACATGCAGGGCGCGCGGACGCGGATTGCCATTGGCCTCGGCAATCTTGCGCCACAGCGTGCCGTCGCCATAGGCGGCCTTGGCGAGATCCCAAAGCGTGTCGCCGAGAGCGATGACGTGCTTTCCGCCCGCCGTTGCGGCGGCCTTGCCGCCGTCCGTACCGGTTGCCGTGGCCGAACCGGCTGCAGCCTCGCCTGTCGTCGCGGCCCCTTCGGTCGACTTGGCTGCCGTCTCCGTGGAGGTTGCGGCATCGCCGGTCGCCGGCTTCGCTTCGGTACCGGTTGCCGCCGCAGCGACCTCGGTGATGCGGCCGTCCGTATAGGGCTTGTAGGGACGATGCGCCGAGAGATAGTCGGCGACGACAAGTTCGAGGTTCGGGCCGAAGTCATAGGCGTTCGTGCCGGACTTGGCGAAGACCGAATAGCCGTCACCGCCCGAGCGCATGTAGTTGTTGGAGACGACGCCGTAGGTCTTGGCGGGGTCGAGCGGCACGAAGGCATCGCCCTCCTTCACCTCGACCGAGACGACGCGGCTGCCGGCCGGCTTCGACTTGTCGAAGGAATATTTCATGCCGGAGACCTGCGGGAAGCGACCGGCGCCTTCCTCGATCTGGCTGAGGCCGTTTTCGAGAGCGGCGACGAGGTCCGAGCCCTTGAGCTGGAAGGTGGCGACCGTGTTCTGGAACGGCAGAACGGAGAGCACTTCGCCCATGGAGACGGGGCCGCCGTCGATGGAGGCGCGCAGGCCCCCGCCATTGGTGATGGCGATCGTCATGCCCTGGTCCTTGGTGCGATCGAGGATCGCATCCGTCACCAGGTTGCCCATGGCGCATTCGGCGGCACGGCACACTTCACGCGAACCGTCGACCGGCTCGGAGGTTTCCGCAACGATCTTGTTCTTCAGTTCCTCGATGGGGCCGGCCAGTTCCTTGATGCGGGCAAGGACCGCTTCGTCCGGCTTGATGGATGCGTCGATCAGGATCGGCTCGCCCGAGGCTTCCTTGACCACGCCGGCATCGTCGAAGACAACCTTCAGGTTGCCGAGATATTTCGTGTAGGCGGCGGCCTGCACGACCGGCACCTTGTAGCCGCCGGGATTGTCGACCAGCGTCGGGTAGGGGCCTTCCGCCTTGTCCGAGGTGTTGGAGAGGAACGTGTTGGTGTGGCCGCCGACCACCACGTCGACATCCGGAATCTTGGCGATGGCCGCCAGGTCGCGCGGATAACCGACATGGGTGAGGGCGATGATCTTGTTGACGCCCTGCTTCTTCAGCTCGCCGATGGCGGCGGTGATGTCTGCGACGTCGTTGCCGATCAGCACATTCGGGCCGGGGGAAGAAAGTTCCGCCGTGTCGTTCGCCACGGCGCCGACGACGCCGATCTTCTGGCCGCCCTGGTCGAGCACGACGAAGGGCTTGATGCGGTCGCCGATCTTCGAGCTTGCGCTGGCGGCGACATTGGCGGTCACGACCGGGAACTGGACCTTGTCGAGGAAGGTCGCAAGGCCGTCCTCGCTGTCGTCGAATTCATGGTTGCCGACGGTCATGGCGTCGAACTTCATGAGGTTGAGGAATTCGGCTTCCACCGCGCCCTTGTAGGTCGTGTAGAAGAGCGACCCCTGGAAATTGTCGCCGGCATTGAGGAGCAGCACGTTCTTGCCGGTCAGCGCCTGGCGCTGGGCGTCGATGGCGGCCTTCAGGCGCGCGACGCCGCCGAAGCACTCACCCTTGCCTTCCTCCTCGGTCGAGCAGGTGGAATCGAACTTGTTGATCGCCTCGATGCGCGAATGCAGGTCGTTGATGTGCAGGATGTTCAGCTCGTAGTCGGCAAGCGCCGAACCGCTGGAGAGCGCGATGATGGAAGCGGCCAGGAGGCCGGATCGGAAAAGCGTCATGGGTCCTGTTCTCCTCGTTTGCCCGCGGCGATGCGCGGGAGGGCTGTCGTTGTTTCTAAACCGGAAACATGACAGCGGGCCGGCGGATGTTTTCACCGCTCGGCGGCAACTTCAAGAAAAAAGAGGGCTTGCCCAACGCTTGTGGGTTTCACGGTTAAAACGAAAAAAGGGCCTTTCGGCCCTTCGTTCAGGATGTGCCTTCGCCTCAGACGCGGCGGGCGAGCGAGAACTGTGCGCCTTCGGCGGTGGTGCAATTCAGCTGGCTCTGGTTGATGAGCGCGCAATTGACCTTGGACTGCGTGTTGCGCACCAGCGAGGTCATGTTGATCTCGACCAGCGTCGGCGAGGTATTGACGTAGGTGCCGGATGCCAAAAGCTGGTTGGTATCCGTCGTGCGCGTCGTGAAGGTACCGGCCGCGAAGGTCGAGACGATGCCGTTCGGATCTACCCAGGCGCCTTCCACGCCCGTCGGCACGGGCTTCTGCGCCACCGGCATTTCGCGCGGCGCGCGTTCCGTCTGGCAGGCGGCGAGCGCGACAGCGGCGGCGAGCAGGCTCAGGACTGTGATCGGCTTCATCTGGTTCTCCAAGGTCTCGGCGGCACGAACCACCCGTCCGGTTCGCCGAACCATGCCGCGAAGAACCGTCGAAAGCAAGACGCGCCGCCCGGCGAACGAGCATTATCCCATTGAAAGCGAAGACGCCCGCGGGATGGCCGCGGGCGTCTGTCGTTTCGATGTTTCCGGCCGCTTAGCGGACCAGGATGTTCCTGAACTGCCACGGATCCTTCGTGTCGAGGTCTTCCGGGAAGAGGCCCGGACGGCCGTCGAGCGGGGTCCAGTCGGTGTAGTGGCCTTCGACCGGGCCGAGATAGGGCGTCTGCACTTCGAGGCAGCGCTTGTAATCGACCTCGTCGGCTTCCACGATGCCGGCCTTCGGGTTTTCGAGCGCCCAGACCATGCCGGCGAGCACGGCGGAGGTCACCTGCAGGCCGGTTGCGTTCTGGTAGGGAGCGATGCGGCGGGTCTCTTCCAGAGACAGGCGCGAACCGTACCAGTAGGCGTTCTTGTCGTGGCCGTAGAGCAGCACGCCGAGTTCGTCGACGCCGTCGACAAGCTCGTTCTCGTCGAGGACGTGCAGGACTGGCTGCTGGTTGCCGCCATTGCCGAACATTTCATGCAGCGACAGCACGGCGTCGTTGCAGGGGTGGTAGGCGTAGTGGCAGGTCGGGCGATAGGTGACGTCGCCATCCTTGTCGCGGACCGTGAAGTAGTCGGCGATCGAGATGGATTCGTTGTGGGTCACGAGGAAGCCGTATTGCGGGCCGGGCGTCGGGCACCAGGAGCGCACACGCGTGTTGGCACCGGGCTGCTCGAGGTAGATCGCGGCCTGGCAGCCCTTCTTGTGCTTCTTGGCGTTCTTCGGCATCCAGTTTTCGTGGGTGCCCCAGCCGAGTTCGGCCGGCTGCAGGCCTTCCGAGATGAAGCCTTCGACCGACCAGGTGTTCCAGAAGGTGTTGAAGGGCTTCGGGTTCTTGGTGCGCTGGGTGTCGCGCTCGGCGATGTGCACGCCCTTGACGCCGACCTTCTTCATCAGCTTGGCCCAGCCTTCGCGGTCTTCCTGCGCGGGCTCGTCGAACTTGACGTCAAGGTCCTTGGCAAGGTTCAGCAGCGCCTGCTTGACGAACCAGGAGACCATGCCGGGATTGGCGCCGCAGGTGGAAACCGCCGTCGTGCCGCCCGGGTGCTTTTCCTTTTCCTTGCGCAGGGTTTCGCGCAGGGCATAGTTCGTGCGGTCGGCGTTCTTCATGTCCTTGTCGAAATAGAAGCCGAGCCAGGGCTCGACGACCGTGTCGATATAGAGCACGTCCAGCTTGCGGCAGAACTTGATGAGATCGACCGAGCCGATATCGACGGAAAGGTTGACGCAGAACGCCTGGCCTTCGCCTTCGGTCAGGAGCGGCTTCAGCAGATCCTTGTAGTTTTCCTTGGTGACATGGGCCTTGACGTGGCGCACGCCGTGGCGGGCAAAGATCTCGGCGTCGGCGGCGTCTTCACGCGGCTCGATGACGATCAGCCGGTTCCGGTCGTACTTGAAGTGGCGCTCGATCAGCGGCAGCGTGCCGCGACCGATGGAGCCGAAGCCGATCATCACGATCGGACCGGTGATTTCGCCATAAACCGGATAGGTGCTGTCTGCCATTTGGTTCTCCTGCGGACGGCCGCTTTGTGCTGAAAATCAGGGACTGCGAGGCCCTTTAGCATAGTATGGCAGCGCTAGAGCACAGATTTCTGTCACAATAAAGGGAGGTCACACATTTCTGCGGCGATATTCTTAACCGGCCGCAACCGCCCTTAATTCCGCAACCAGCGCGGCCCTTTTTTCGGCCAGCCCCTTATAGGCGGCCTGCGGCAGGGTCAGGGCTTCCAGCTGCTCGGCGAAGACCGCCGCGACCTTCGCTGCATCGGGCAGGGTACGCACGGCGGCGAGCGGATCGGTGTAGATGCGGATGGTGAAGAGGATGTCGCCGGAGACCGGCAGCTTGCGCAGCGTCTGGCGCTCGACGCGGGCGAAGGTGGTGTCGAGCGAGAGCACATGGCCTTCCGGCAGCGCGCCATGCGCCTTTGACGCCGGGTAGTGAAGGTCGGCGTCCGGGTTGATCGACCAGTTGAAGCGGAAGACGGGTTGTTCGACCTTCAGGTTGTCGAACATGCGGTTGATGAGCAGGGCGTTGCGCGTGCCCTCGCCGAAATCGGGCACGGGGGCATGGATATCTTCCATGCGGCGGCCGAATTTCTCCGTCAGCGTCCAGGACGACGGGAAGGCGACATAGCCGGCGACCAGTCGCCAGCCGCTGTCGTCGCGGCGCATCAGAACGAGGTCTTCCTGCACCAGCGCGCCGGCGGTGACGAGCGGGGCGTCGTCGGCCTCGAGGGCGACGGTCCGGTTGCCGAACGCAATGGCCGAGCCGGTGCGGCTGTAGCGATTTTCGTGGTGTTCGACGAGGTGGGCCGCGAGGAGGTCCAGCACCTCCCGCTGCGCCTCGCGCGTTCCGCTCTCCTCCACGAAGACCGCGTCGCGATGATCGGCGATCAGCCGATCCTTTTCGCGAAGGTAGCGCTCGATCTCGCCGTCCGGCTCGATCCAGCGAACGGGATCGAGCGGTCCGAGGCCGATGGTGAAGAGACGGGCGGAGCCGTCATAGGGGGTGTGGACCGGCTGCTTCATGCAAACGTGCTCCGGATCAGGCCCCGCAGGGAATTGCCCATCAGGATCGTGCCGTACGCAAGGTCTTCCGGGCGGAGCACCTGTTCGGTGGCCTTGCCCGTTTCCAGCAGTTCCTCGCGCAGCACGCCGGCCAGCAGGCCGGAGGAGAGCGGCGGCGTTTTCAGAAAGCCGGAGCCGTCGTCGAGGAAGAGCGAGGTGATGGTGCCCTCGCAGACCTCGCCACGTTCGTTGAGGAGGAGGATTTCGTCGGCTTCCGTCGCCGGGATTTCGGTGCGGGCGGCGGTGTAGGCGGCGCGGCGCGAAGTCTTGTGGCGGAGCAGGGTGTCGGTGGAGCTGAGACGGGTGGCGGCGAACTTCAGTCGCCATGCAGCATTCGCGGCAAGGGGCGTGAAGGGCGCCGTCTGCACCGCGATGCGGCCCTCGGCGAAGAGTTCGAGGCGGATGCGGAGAGGCTGTGCCATTGGCTCAATGCTCTCTGTTCCCGTCGCGGCAGAAGAAGGCAGTGCTGCGAAGAGAGCATCTCGCGCGCCTTCCGCGCCCGCCAGACCAAGCGCCGCCGCCGATCGCGCGAGCCGGGCCAGATGCCGCTCCAGCCGCACGAAGCCGATGCTGGGCTCCCAGCGCAGGGTCTCGATCAGCGAGAGATCCATTGGTCCCCCACGGCGAAACGCGCCTTCAGCAGGCATTCGTCGTACTCCGCCTCGGCGGTGGAATCGAAGACGATGCCGCCGCCGACATTGAACACGGCATTGCCGTCCGCAAAGAGCGAGAGGGTGCGGATGGCAACGTTGAAGCGCATCGTGCCATCCGGCGCGATGACGCCGATGGCGCCGCAATAGGCGTCGCGCGGGCCGTCTTCCAGGTCATGCAGGATTTCCATGGCGCGCATCTTCGGCGCGCCAGTGATCGAACCGCAGGGAAAGAGGGCGGCGAAGATGTCGCGGATGGAGAGGCCGGCCGTGAGCTTCGCCCGCACGTGGCTCACCATCTGGTGCACGGTCGGATAGGTCTCGACGGCGAAGAGCTTCGGCACGTGCAGCGTGCCGACCTCGGTGATGCGCGAGATGTCGTTGCGCAGGAGATCGACGATCATGCGGTTTTCCGCCTGCGACTTCGGATCGGCCTGCATGGCGGCGATGATCCGCGCATCCTCGGCCGCGCTCGCGCCCCGCGGCGCGGTGCCCTTCATCGGATGCGTCTCGATCCAGCCGTCCTTGTCGACGTCGAAGAAGAGTTCCGGCGAGCGGGAGAGAAGCTGCGGCCCGTCGAGCGACACGAACGCGCCGTAGCGAACGGGCTGGCGCTCGATCAGCGACCAGAAGGCGGCCAGCGGATCGCCGGTCCAGCGGGCGCGGATCGGCATGGTGAGGTTCGCCTGGTAACAGTCGCCCTGCCGCAGATGCTGGTGCAGGCGCTCGAAGCGGCTGCGGTAGGTGGCAAAATCCCAATACGCCTTCGGCTCGGTCAGGAAGGGTTCGTTCTCGACGCGCTGGCGTGGTTTTCCGAGCGGATGCTCGTCCGCCGGCGCCTCGAAGATGCCGAAGCTCATCAGCGGGGTGGGGCGGTTCTCCACCGCGAGCGGGGCGAGCTTTTCCTCGAAGAGATGGCCGGCCTCATAACTCATGAAGCCGGCGATCCAGTGCCCCTTTTCATGCGCCGCCTGCAAGGCCGCGAACGCGGGCTCGAAGCCGGCGCGATCGCGCACGGTGACCACCGCGAGCGGGTCGGCGAAAACCACCGTCCGGTCCTCGCGGTCGTCCCTGAGGAGCACAAAGCGTTCGCGGTCGGTCATGCGGGCATCCGGCCTCTTCTTTCTCGGTCAGGCCCTATCAAGCGCTTCCAGCTCGTCGATCAGCCCTTCGATCATCGACAGTCCCTTGCTCCAGAACGACGGGTCGCTGGCATCGAGGCCGAAGGGCTTCAGGAGTTCGGTGTGATGCTTGGTGCCGCCCGCCTTGAGCAGGTCGAAATACTTCGTCTGGAAGCCTGTCTCGGCCTGCTGGTAGACGGCGTAGAGCGAGTTCACCAGGCAATCGCCGAAGGCATAGGCATAGACGTAGAAGGGCGAGTGGATGAAGTGGGGGATATAGGCCCAGTAGGTCTCGTAGCCCTCGGAAATGCGGATCGCCGGGCCGAGGCTTTCGCCCTGCACGGAGAGCCAGAGCTCGCCGATCTGGTCGGACGTCAGCTCCCCGTCCTTGCGGGCGGTGTGCAGCTTGCGCTCGAATTCGTAGAAGGCGATCTGGCGCACGACCGTATTGATCATGTCCTCCACCTTCTGGGCGAGCATGGCCTTGCGCTCGCGCTTGTCCTGCGTCTTGTCGAGCAGGCTGCGGAAGGTCAGCATCTCGCCGAAGACGGAGGCGGTCTCGGCCAGCGTCAGCGGCGTCGAGGCCATCAGCGCGCCCTGGCCGCCGGCCAGCACCTGATGCACGCCATGGCCGAGTTCATGGGCGAGCGTCATCACGTCGCGCGGCTTGCCCATGTAGTTGACCAGCACATAGGGGTGGGCGGACGGCACGGTCGGATGGGCGAAGGCGCCGGGCGCCTTGCCGGGGCGCACGGGGGCATCGATCCAGCCCTTGTCGAAGAAATCCTTCGCGATAGCGGCCATTTCCGGGGCGAAGGCGCCATAGGCGGCAAGCACCGTGTCGCGTGCCTCGGTCCATGGAATGGTCGCATCGGGCGTCTCGGGCAGCGGCGCATTGCGGTCCCAATATTCCATCTGCTCCATTCCGAGCCACTTTGCTTTCATGGCATAGTAGCGATGGGAGAGACGCGGATAGGCGTCCCGGACGGCTTGCGCGAGGGCGGCGACCACCTCCGGCTCGACCCGGTTGGCGAGGTGCCGGCTATCGGCGATGTCCGCAAAGCCGCGCCAGCGGTCGGAGATTTCCTTGTCCTTGGCGAGCGTGTTGGTGATGAGCGTGAAGGTGCGGATATTGTCCTTGAAGGTCTTCGCCAGCGCCTCGGCCGCCTTGCGGCGCGCCTCGCGATCGGGCGACTGAAGCTGGTTGAGGGCGATTTCCAGCGGCAGTTCCTCGCCGTCGATCGTGTAGCGGAGCGAGGCCATGGTCTCGTCGAAGAGCCGGTTCCAGGCGGCGGCGCCCGTCATCGACTTTTCGAGGAAGAGCTGCTCCGTCTTGTCGTCGAGCTGATAGGGCTTGTCCTTGCGCAGGTCCTCGATCCACGGGCGGTAGTGCGCGGCAAGCGCATCGTTCTGGAGCGCCGCGTCGATGCGCGCATCCGCTATCCTGTTGAGTTCAAGGGAGAAAAACAGGAGATGCGCGCCGAGGTCGGTCAGCCTGGCCTGGACGTCGCCGTAGAATTTGCCGTTCGCCGGCTCGGTCGTGTTGGTGAAGTAGGTGAGACCCGCAAAGGAGATGATGCGGCCCATCACGTCTTCCAGCGCCTCGAATTCGCGCACGGCCGCGCCTATGCCTTCGTCGCCCCTCTTTTCGGTCGCGGCGTCCAGCTTGCCCTTCCACTTTGCCTCGAAGGCAAGCGTGCCGGCCTCGGCCTTCTTCATGTCGGCCTGGAATTCAGGAGAGGCCTGCGAGGGATAGAGATCGGTAAGGTTCCAGCCGGGAAGATCGCCAAGCTCGGCGCTGGCTGCGGCATCCGCCGGCGCGAAAGCGATGCGGGGGGCGGGAAAATGTCGGATCATCTGGTGTCTCTCTTCCTCGTGGGCCTTCCTCACTGGCAGGTCGGCTCTTGCTTGCGTCGGCGTTGGTTAAAATGCAAGCCTTTCTCAAAACGGCATGTTCAACCCTTTCTGCCATGGTCCGCTGGTGTCCAGTTCCCTTGGGCGTGCATGAGGCATGCCTTGAGGCAAGGAGGTTCCAGTGACGGCCCATATTCTTGTCATCGATGACGATCCTGTCCAGCGCAGGCTCTTGAAGAACATGATCGAGCGCTCCGGCCATGTCGCCCATATGGCGGAAAACGGCCGCGCGGGCCTCGACATGCTCGACCGCAAGGGCGGCCTGATCAACGTGATCCTGCTGGACCTGATGATGCCGGAAATGAACGGCACGGCCTTCCTCGAAGCGCTTGCCGAACGCGAGAACACCATCCCGGTCATCGTGCAGACGGGGCAGGGCGGCATCGAGACCGTCGTCATGGCCATGCGCGCCGGTGCCTTCGATTTCGTGGTGAAGCCGGTTTCGCCGGAGCGTCTCAATGTCGCCGTCGGCAACGCGCTGAAGATGGACCAGCGCGAAGGCCGTGGTCGCGGCGGGCGCCGTCATCGGGCCGAGGCCCTGCATTTCGACGACATCGTTTCGGCAAGCGCCGAAATGCTGCGCGTCACGGAGCTTGGCCGCCGCGCCGCCCAGTCGAACATTCCGGTGGTGCTGGAAGGCGAATCGGGCGTCGGCAAGGAAATGGTGGCCCGCGCCATCCAGGCGGCGAGCGACCGGGCGCACAAGCCGTTCGTCACCGTCAACTGCGGCGCGATCCCGCACAATCTCGTCGAAAGCATCCTCTTCGGTCACGAGAAGGGCGCCTTCACCGGCGCGACGGAGCGCCATACCGGCAAGTTCATGGAGGCCGACGGCGGCACGCTGTTCCTCGACGAGATCGGCGACCTGCCGCTCGAAGTGCAGGTGAAGCTGCTGCGCGCCGTGCAGCAGGGCGAGATCGAGACGATCGGCGCGCGCTTCCCGCAGAAGGTCAATGTCCGCCTCATCTCGGCTACCAACCGCGACCTCATCACCGAAGTGCGCGAAGGCCGCTTCCGTGAAGACCTCTACTATCGCCTCAACGTCTTCCCGATCGCCATTCCGGCGCTGCGCAAGCGCAAGGAAGACATCCCGGTTCTCGTGCGCGCCTTCGTGCAGCGCTTTGCCGGCGAGCAGAAACTCGCCCGTCCGCTCGGCGTTTCCGCCGGCGCTTTGGCGCTGCTGACGGCCTATGACTGGCCGGGCAATATCCGCCAGCTCGAAAACGCCATCTTCCGGGCGGTCGTGCTTTCGGAAGGCGCAGAACTCACCGCCGCCGATTTCCCGCAGATCGCCGCGCAGGTTCCGGGCTACGGCCTTGCCGAGGACGGCGGCATCACCTGGGAGGCGGCAAGCATCCGCACGCCGGAGCCGGCCGCCGAAGCGCGCCTGCCGAGCGTCTATCCGGACTTCCGACCGAACGAATCGGTGGAAGCCGCATCCGGCCCGGACAACGCCATTTCCAGCGTCGACAAGGGCGGGCATGTGCGCAAGCTGGCCGATGTGGAAGAGGAACTCATCCGCTTTGCCTTGAAATTCTATCATGGCCAGATGAGCCAGGTTGCCCGCAAATTGGGCATCGGCCGCTCGACTCTCTATCGCAAACTCAAGGATTACGGCATCGATCCCGACGATCCGTTGAAAGAAGCTGCGTAAAAACCCGTGGAATCCCGGCTACTTGGGATTTCTCGATTGCCGTTTATTCCCTGTTAGTGGATTGTTCACTATAACGGGGGTGCGAGATTGAGTGTGGCGAATTTGCCATGCTCTCACCGCAATTGGCAGTCATCTGGGATAACGGACGTTCGTTGTCCTTCGGACGGGGAAAGAGTTGGCAAATTTGTTCGCATCGATGAAGCGCCGGGGGGCGACCCTGAGCGGCCTCTGCAAGACAGTGCTGCATAAGCTGCCGAAGGCGCTGACCACGGCCATGCTTTCCGCTGCCCTCATCCTGCCGACGGCGATCCCTGCGACGGTTCAGGCCGAGAGCGGCAACCGCACGCTCAAGCTCTATTTCATCCATACCAAGGAAAAGACCGAGATCACCTTCAAGCGCAACGGTCGCTACGATCAGCGCGGCCTGAAGCAGCTCAACGAGTTCCTGCGCGACTGGCGCCGCAACGAACCGACGAAGATGGATCCCCGCCTCTTCGACCTCGTATGGGAAGTCTACCAGAAGGTCGGCGGCAAGGGTTACATCAACGTCGTGTCGGCCTATCGCTCGCCGGCGACGAACGGCATGCTGCGCTCGCGCTCCAAGGGCGTCGCGAAGAAGAGCCAGCACATGCTCGGCAAGGCGATGGACTTCTACATTCCCGGCGTGAAGCTCGCGACGCTGCGCGCCACGGCCATGAAATTCCAGGTCGGCGGCGTCGGCTACTACCCGACGTCCGGCTCGCCCTTCGTGCATCTCGACGTCGGCAGCGTGCGCGCCTGGCCGCGCATGAGCCGGCAGGAACTGGCCAGCCTCTTCCCCGATGGCAAGACCATGCACGTGCCGACCGACGGCAAGCCGCTGCCGGGCTACCAGCAGGCGGTTGCAGACTACAAGCGCCGCGTCGGCGCGACCGGCATCGAAGTGGCCGGCGGCGGATCGACGCCATCCGCGTCCAAGCGCAAGGGCGGGTTCCTGGCCGCACTGTTCGGCGGTGGCGGCGACGAGGATGAAGAACCCGAAATGATCGCAAGCAACGCGACCATTGCGGACGATTTCGACGAAGGCGGTTCGGCCGGCTCCAAGGCGAAGGTCGCCGAAGAGGCGAAACCCGTGGCCACCGAGGCCGAAACGGAGCTTGCCTTCACCGCGCCGGTTCCGGGCAGCCGCCCGGCCTTCAAGGCCGCGGAGACGACCAGCGAGCTTGCCCTCGTCGCACCGACGACGAGCGGTGCCGTGGCGGCGCTCGAAGCGGCGACGACGGAAGAACAGAAGCCTGAATTCGAGGATCTGACCGCCTACAAGATTCCGGTTCCCGTGATGCTCGGCGTCCGGACCAAGGCCGGCGACGCGCAGCCGGGCGAGGTCGTGACGGCGGAAGCGGCCGCCGAGGATGGCGAAGAGCTTGCCATGGTGCCGGTGCCGGGCCTGCGTCCGCAGGTCGAGCTCGACCAGTCTCAGACGGCGCTGATGGCCGCTGCCGAAGCCGACGTTGCGCTGCCGAGCGCCGCGGATCGTTCCGGCCTTGCGGCGCTTGCCGATCCGGTGACGGATGACAATGCCAACCCGGTCGAAATGGCCGCCCTGATGCCGACCGACGGCGCCAGCCGTTCGCTTTCCGGAGGCGACGCCTTCGAGGCCAAGACGGTCGAGGAGACGCCGACCAAGGGTGGCCGTCCGAAGAAGAAGGATGCCGACGCGGCAAGCCGCGGTGCGATCCGCACCGAGCCGAAGCTGACGCAGAAGATCCTCTCGCAATGGGCGCTGGCGCAGGACCGCGTCTCGACGAACGCCAAGCCGGTCAAGGCGCCGCGCTTCGTCAGCCGTACGCTGCGGGCCGCACCGACGACCGTCTACATGGCCGGCTTCCAGTCGGAGGGCAAGTCGATCGATGCGGGCCGGTTCAGCGGCAATGCGGTCAACTTCATGGAAGTTCGCAAGTTCGAGAGCGCCGAAAACTAGGCTTCGGTGCTTTGCTCAACAAAAAACCCGCCGGAGCGATCCGGCGGGTTTTTTGTTGAGCTCTTGAGACCTTATTCGGTGTCCGGCGGCAGGTCGACCATGCCGAGGGCCTGCAGATAGGTGTCGAGGATGGCTTCCTGTTCCATGCGCTCGTCCTTGTCCTGCTTGCGGATCTGGATGACCTTGCGCAGGATCTTGGTGTCGAAGCCGACGCCCTTGGCTTCGCCATAGACGTCCTTGATATCGTCGGCGATGGTCTTCTTTTCTTCCTCGAGCCGCTCGATGCGTTCGATGAACGCGCGAAGCTGGTCGCGTGCGACGCCGTGGGCATCCGACATGGTCTTCTCCTTGGATGGGCTAGAAATTCAAAGGTGCCGTGACTTGCCGCGAACTTCCGGCAAGATCAAGGCCTATCGCACGGCAGTAGCGGAATTTCGCCATGGGCAGCGGGTCATTCCTTCGGACGGTTGACCTCGAAGGCCGCCTTCTGCGTATCGCTCGCCTCGCGCTGGTAGCGCTCGCGCCATGCCTCATAGGGCATGCCGTAGACGATCTCGCGGGAGGCTTCCTTGTCGAGCGGCACGCCCGCCTCGTTCGCCGCCTCGCGGTACCAGTTCGACAGGCAGTTGCGGCAGAAGCCGGCAAGGTTCATCAGGTCGATGTTCTGCACGTCCGTGCGCTCGCGCAGGTGCTGGACGAGGCGGCGGAAGGCGGCGGCCTCGAATTCGGTCTGCTGGTCTTTGCTGAGGTCGGTCATCGTCTCGGTCTCAATAGGGCCCGGTGCGGGAGGGGTGTATATCGTATGTGTGCAGGGCGGCGTCCGCATTCAACCGGGCGAAGACCGGCGATAGGCGGTCGACCCAGCGGGCGATGCCATCCGCGTTGCCGATCTCGTCCTGGCGGATTTCGATGAGGGCATGGGGGATGCCGGGCTTCATGCAATGGCGGAACAGGGTGTCGCCGCGCAGGGCTCCATCATAGGGCTCGTTGTCGCCGACGACGATATCGCCGGGCGCCTCCAGCGCCGCAAGCAGCGGGCGTACGGCGCGGGCGTCGCTGTCCCAGAGCACCGTGACCTGCCAGGGCCGGGCGACGCCCTTCCAGGCCGGCGTGAAGGAATGCATGGACAGAACGAGGGGCGCCTTGCCGGTGCGTTCGGCGACCGCGCCGATCGTGCGGGACACGGCATCGTGATAGGGGCGGTGGAAGGTCTCCAGCCGGTACTGCCATTCTTCGGGCGAAATCGGGTGGTTGCGTGGAATGATCGCGCCGTCGGAAATGCGCATGACGAGCGTCGGGTCGTCTTCGCCACGGTTGGGGTCGATCAGCAGGCGGGAAAAGCGGCTCATGACCACCGGCGCATTCAGTCGGGCGGCAAGACCGCGCACCACGCCTTCGACGCCGATATCGTAGGCGATGTGACGTTCGAAGGCGCTTTCCGGCAGGCCGAGGCGGCCGTAACGTTCGGGCAGGAGATTGGTGGCATGGTCCGCCAGGATGACGAGCCCGAGGGTCAGGTCGCCGTCGATGATCTCGAAAGGGGAGTAATCCTGCATGCCTTTTGCCGAAGTTCGCCGCGCCTTGCGACTGATCGCACGGGCCGACCCACCCCGCAAGCTGGGGAGCCTGCCGTACAGGAAAGATTCCTTCTCCTTTCGTGAAAATGTAATCGATTAGTGTTGCGTTGACATTCATGCCCCGCCGTCGCAAGAAAGCGCATATTCAAATCAACGGAGTTCCATTGGAAGCCGTGAGAGCCAAGAGCCCAAACCCGTTTCTCCTGAAAGCCAGCGGCCTTCTCCAGGCCGGCCTTTTCCTCGTTGCGGGTTTCCTCGCCTTGTCCGTTCCGGATGAGGCGAAGGCCGACTTCCGCGTCTGCAACGGCACCCAGAACCTTGTCGGCGTCGCCATAGGCTACCGCGCCAAGGAAGGCTGGGTTACCGAGGGCTGGTGGCAGGTGCCCGCCACGACCTGCGCCACCCTGATCGAGGGCGAGTTGCAGTCGCGCTACTACTATCTCTATGCCGAGGATGCCGCCCGCGGCGGCCGCTGGACCGGTGACGTCAACATGTGCGTGGCCGAGAACGAGTTCAAGGTCACCGGCGTCGAGGACTGCTTCGCCCGCGGTTTCCAGCGCATGGGCTTCAAGGAATATGACACGGGTCGACAGGGAAGCTGGATGGTGCAGCTTTCCGATACGCCAGGGACGCAGGAGAGCCAGAACTGATGAGACGGAACAGAAAAGTCAAAATCCTCGCCACGCTCGGACCCGCATCGTCCGATGAGCAGATGATCCAGAAGCTGCATGAGGCGGGAGCAGACCTGTTCCGCATCAATATGAGCCACGCCAGCCACGATGTGATGCGTACGCTGATCAGCCGCATCCGCGCCGTGGAAGCCCGCTGTGGCCGTCCGATCGGCATCCTCGCCGACCTGCAGGGTCCGAAGCTGCGCGTCGGCAAGTTCGCCAATGGCGCGGAAGAGCTGAAGCCCGGCCAGACCTTCACGCTCGACAACAAGGATGTGCCCGGCGACAACAACCGCGTCTTCCTGCCCCATCCGGAAATCCTCCAGGCCGTGAAGGCCGGTGACCGCCTGCTGATCGACGACGGCAAATTGCACCTGCGCGCCGACAGCGCCGATGGCAAGTCCATCGTCTGCACCGTTATCTCCGGCACCAAGATTTCCGACCGCAAGGGCGTCAGCCTGCCCGACACGCTGCTGCCCGTCGGCGCGCTGACGGAGAAGGACCGCGTCGACCTCGACGCCGTTCTGGCAACCGGCAGCGTCGACTGGGTGGCGCTTTCCTTCATCCAGCGTCCGGAAGACCTTGCCGAAGTGCGCAAGATTTCGCGCGGCCGCGTCGGCCTGATGTCGAAGATCGAAAAGCCGCAGGCCATCGAGCGCATCGACGAGATCATCGACCTTTCCGACGCCCTCATGGTCGCCCGTGGCGACCTTGGCGTCGAAATGCCGCTGGAAGCGGTTCCCGGCCTGCAGAAGCAGCTCATCCGCGCCTGCCGCCGCGCCGGCAAGCCGGTCGTCGTCGCCACGCAGATGCTCGAATCGATGATTTCCGCACCGGTTCCGACCCGCGCCGAAGTCTCCGACGTCGCGACCGCCGTTTTCGAGGGGGCCGACGCCGTCATGCTCTCGGCCGAATCCGCCTCGGGTGCCTATCCGATCGAGGCCGTCTCCACGATGGCGTCCATCGCCAGCAAGGTCGAGCGCGACCCGCATTATCCGGGCATCATCTACGCCCAGCGCACGCCGCCGGAAGCCACCGGCGCCGACGCCATCTCGCTCGCCGCCCACCAGATCGCCGAGACGCTGAAGCTCGCGGCCATCGTCTGTTACACCTCGTCGGGCACGACGGGCCTGCGCGCCGCGCGCGAGCGGCCGGAGACGCCGGTTCTGGCGCTCTCGCCGGTCATCGAGACCGCACGTCGTCTCTCGGTCGTCTGGGGCCTGCACTGCGTCGTCACGGGCGATGCGGAGGACCTCGACGACATGGTCAACCGCGCCTGCCGCATCGTCGTTGCAGAAGAGTTCGGCAAGCCGGGCGACCGCATCATCATCTCGGCCGGCGTGCCGCTGCGCACGCCCGGTGCGACGAACATGCTGCGCATCGCCTATATCGGCGCCGACGGCGTCAGCGGCGTCTGACAGCCTATTCGCTGTGATCCTTCGCAAGGCGGGCTTCGGCCCGCCTTGCTGATTCCTGGAGGTCGCGTTTTTCGCCGGCGATCTTTTCCAGCGCCTCGATGGCAAGGTCCGTCACCACATAGTCCGGCTTGTGACCGAGATTATGGATCCAGACGAGTTCCGACCCGGCGATATCCCGCGCCAGCCCGCGCGAGTGGATTTCCTCATAGACGACGCCATCCGTATCGCCGGTGACGATGACCGTCGGCGTATGGATATCGCCATAGCGTGGCTGCACGCGCTGGACATAGTCCAGCAGGTTGGCGACGTCGGTGGCGTTGTTGCGGAAGGTCGCCGGGCGCAGCACGAGCGCCGGGGCCGTCGCTGTGATGTAATCGTCCGGGCGCGGATTGGGGGCGAAGATGGCGCGGGTGCCGGTCTCGATGCGCGGCAGGCCGGCGGGCATGACCGCGACATGGGCGAAGAGCCAGCCGAGGACGGGCATTCTGGCAAGGTCGTAGTACCAGTCGACGCCACCGGGCCAGGGATGGGTGGCAGGCGCGAGGAAGAGCAGGCCGGCGGTCTTCTCCGGATGTTCCAGCGCGAAGCTGGCGGCGATGGCGCCACCGAAGGAATGGCCGACGATGATCGCCCGGTCGATGCCGCGCTTTTCCATCAGCCGTGCAATGGCATGCGCCTGCCCGTCAGGCCAGGCATTCTCCGGCCCGCCACGCTCGGAATAGCCGTGGCCGGGGCGGTCGATAAAGAGAAGGTCGGCACGGCCCTCCAGCTTGCTGCGGAAGGCGTGCATCTGGTCGCGCAGGTTGCCGCTGGCGCCGTGAATGAAGACGATGGGCGGCAGGTCGGCCTTTTCACCGGCAGGGACAAAGACGCTGTTCATGCGCAAGCCGCCGACCTCGATCAGCTCGCCGATATTGGGGAATTCGCGCTCGATGGCGCGCGCCTTCCACGCCGTGAAAGCGTAGCCGGCGAGCGCGAGGGCGAAGGGAGCGATGAGGAGGGCTGTCAGCATGGTGCGGCGCGGGGAGGGCAAGGCAGGGGTCCGAGAGGGCGATCCGGTGGCATGCCAGCCGGACCATGGGAAGAATCAGGTGCGCTGGCCGGTCAGCTTCTCGGCGAGGTCGCCGAGTTCCTTCTGGGCCTGCCGCTCGGTGGGGTAGATGTCGAGGAACTTCTCCCAGGCCTTCAGCGCCATCTCGTCGCGACCGGTCTGGCTCATGATGGCCGCCATGCCGGCGAGCGCGCCGAAGTGCCGGGGCTCGATCCTCAGCACCTGGTTTATGTCCGACATCGACTTGCGATAGTTGTTCATCTTGAAGTGCAGGGTCGCGCGGCGGTTCCAGCCTTCGACATAGTCGGGCTTCAGGCGAATCGCTTCATCGAGGAAGTCGAGTGCGGCGACGTTCTTTTCCTCGGATATGGCCTTGTCGGCCCACTGGATGAGAAGATTGATGCTGGCGCTGCCGGAGTCCTGCCATTCGCGGCGAATCTGGTTCGCGATGCCCTTGGCGGCGTCAGGATTGCCCTCGCGCTTCAACGCGGTAAAGAGCTTGTCCAGGCGCTGGGCCTGGGTGGTGAAGGCGCTGGAGGCGGGGTCGAGCGAGGCCTTGTCCGCCGGCTGCGCATGTGCAGTGCCCGGCGTGGCGCCGAGGAGCGAAAGGGACAGTCCGAATACAATAAGCATGAAAAAGCGCATGGCGGTTATGGTAAACCGCCATGGCGCTACGTCAAAACGATATTTCTCGATCATCACGACCCGGTAGCGGGCGAGCGACCGCGACGCCCAATCAGCCCTGGCGAGCCTTGAAGCGCGGGTTCTGCTTGTTGATGATGTAGATGCGGCCCTTGCGACGAACAAGGCGGTTCTCGCGGTGGCGAGCCTTGAGCGACTTGAGCGAATTCTTGATCTTCATTTTTCTGATCCGCGTATTTCGGGGCGACTCGAGTTCGCCGGATTTCCTCAATCAAAAACGCGCCGTTTCGGGCGCGCTTTCAGGTTGGGCAGGCATGTACCGTGTCACATTTCTGCTGTCAACCGCAGAAGCCGGTTTTCCAGCCTCCCTCAGCCGAGAATCTGGGTGATATGCCCCATTTTCCGGCCGGGACGGGCTTCCGTCTTGCCGTAGAGATGGACCAGCACACCGGGTTTTTCCAGCCAGGCGGGCACGTCGTTTATGTCGTCGCCGATCAGATTCTGCATCACGCAGTCCGAATGACGGCGGGGATCGCCGAGCGTGTGGCCGGCAACGGCACGGATATGCTGCTCGAACTGCGAGACGATGCAGGCCGCCTCCGTCCAGTGACCGGAATTGTGCACGCGGGGCGCGATCTCGTTGGCGACGAGGACTCCATCCGGCAGGACGAAGAATTCGACGCCGATGACGCCGACATAGGACAGGCTGTCGAGAATCGCCCGCGCAGCCTTGCGGGCCTGGTCGGCGGTCGCCTCGCCGATGCCGGCGGGCAGGGTGGAGGTGTGCAGGATGCCGTTGCGGTGCACGTTCTCCGCCGGGTCGTAGCAGGCGATGGTGCCGTTGTGGTCGCGCGCGGCGATGATGGAGACTTCCCGCTCGAAGGGCACGAGGCTTTCCAGGATCAGCGGCACGCCGCCGAGCGCCTCGAAGGCGCCGTCGCGGCTTTCGGCCGGGGAGCGGAAGAGGCGCTGCCCCTTGCCGTCGTAGCCGAGCCGGCGCGTCTTCAGCACGCCGACGCCGCCGAAACGGTCGAGCGCGGCCTCAAGATCGGCCTGGCTGTCGACGGCGGCGAAGTCGGCGGTGATGATGCCGCAATCGCGGATGAAGCTCTTTTCGACCAGGCGGTCCTGAGAGACTTCCAGCGCGCGCGGCGGCGGGAAGACGGGAACGGATGCGGCCAGCGCCTGAGCGGCGGCGACGGGCACGTTCTCGAACTCGTAGGTCACGACGTCGCAAACGCGCGCAAGCTCGGCCAGCGCTTCCCGGTCGTCATAGGCGGCGACGATCTGGGCATTGGCGAGCTGGGCAGCCGGACAATCGGCCTGGGGCTCGAGGATGACGGTGCGCAGGTTGAGGCGCGCCGCCGCCATGGCGAGCATGCGGCCGAGCTGGCCGCCGCCGATGATGCCGATGGTGCGCACGCTCATAGCGGGCCGTCCACGGGATATTCGGCAACGGCGCTGGACTGGTTCTCGCGCCACTCGTCGAGGCGGTGGGCAAGCTCCGGATCGTTGAGGGCAAGCACGGCGGCGGCGAGCAGCGCGGCATTGATCGCGCCGGCCTTGCCGATGGCGAGCGTTCCGACGGGAATGCCGGCCGGCATCTGCACGATGGAAAGCAGGCTGTCCTGGCCGGAGAGGGCCTTTGACTGGACCGGCACGCCGAAGACCGGCAGCGGTGTCATGGCCGCGGCCATGCCCGGCAGGTGGGCCGCGCCGCCGGCACCGGCGACGATGACCTTGAAGCCTTCCGCCTTGGCGCCGCGGGCGAAGCTGTAGAGCCGGTCGGGCGTGCGGTGCGCTGAAATGATACGGGCCTCATAGTCGACGCCGAGCGCGTCGAGCGTATCGGCGGCGTTCTTCATCGTCTCCCAGTCGGACTGGCTTCCCATGATGATGGCGACGGGGGGCGTTTCGGTGGTGTCCAAGGCGTCTCGTCCGTTCAGGCGATGATATCGGGGATGATCTGGTCTTCCAGCTTGGAAATCCTGTCCTTCAGAACCAGCTTCTTCTTCTTCATGCGCTGGATTTTGAGGGCTTCGCAACCGACCTGGATCATGGCGTTGATCGCGGCGTCGTAGTCTTCGTGTTCCTGGCGAAGCCGTGCGGCGGCAAGCCGCAATTCAGCCTGATCCTGATCTGCCATGCTATTGGTTCCCCGTCTTCCAAGGCGCGTCCGGTCCGCCGAGCCGCAACCTCCATGAAGGGTGCTCCTACCACGAAACCCGTGGTAACGGGAAGTTATCCCTCGCCACGTTTTCGCCTTCGACAAATGAAAAATGACATGGCACACTGACTTTGTTGCAACCTGGATCACCCGGCATGCGAATGACCGGGTGCAAGCAAAAGGAAGGAACTGTCACATGACGATTGAGGCCCATCTGGCTACGCTCGAAAAGAAGCATTTTGCTCTGGAGGAAGAGCTGCACGCCGCCATCAACCGCCCTTCTTCGGGGGATGACGCGATTGCAGACATCAAGCGTCGCAAGCTGCGCATCAAGGATGAGATTGAGCGCCTTCGCTCTTCATCGCACTGAAAAGACAGGGATTTTTCCAGAATTTACGAAAGGCCAGAATTTACGAAAGGGTTGAAGGTCGCTGAACGTTCGGTCTGTATGGGAAGACCCGGGCGAGAGCCCACGTCGCGAAACCGCCCCGAAAACGAAATGATAGATGTCGTGACGCCCTGGCTTGCCGCAACGCATGCCGGGGCGTTCTGTTTCAGGATGGCACGGTTAAAGACGCTCAGGACCAGAACTGGTCGAGCCAGAGATTGAGCCCGTCGAAGCCCTTGGCGTTGATCGCGTAGATGCGCTTCGTGCCCTCGGCCTTCACGCTGACGAGGTTGGAATCCAGGAGCGCCTTCAAGTGCTGCGAAACGGCCGGACGGCTGATCGGCAGACCTTCTGAAAGCTCGTTGACGGTGCGCGGGGCACGGCGCAATTCCTCCAGCAGGAACCTGCGGTTGGGATCGGCAATCGCAGCGAAGGGATCAGGATGCGCCATGGCCGAACGCTATGGCAAAGCAGCATGCCCGGCAAGCGTTTTGTGCGCTGCGAAGAGCCGGATCAGAGGAAGGCGGCAATGCCGTCATAGGCGAGCTTCAGGCCGGCAATGAAGGCCATGGCATACATGAAGGGATAGAAGACATCCGGCTTCATGCGCTTGACGATGAAACCGCCGAGCGCCGTCGCCACGATGGCGAGCGGGATGAGGGTGGCGGAGATCGTCAGGTTGCTCGTGTCGAGCTGGCCGAGCGCGAAATAGGGGCCGAGCTTGATGAAGTTCAGGATGGCGAAGAAACGCACGGACGCGCCGGTGTAGTCGCGTGGCGGCAGCGTCAGCGGCAGGCCATAGACCTGGAAGGGGGGGCCACCGGCATGGGCGACGAAGCTGCCGTAGCCAGAGAGCGTGCCGAGAAAGGCGGCGGGCGCCAGCCGGTGCGGCTTCGGCTGGATGATGTGGCCGTGGCGGACGCGCCAGCTGTTGTAGAAGTAGCGTAGTGCAAAGAGCACGGTGATGAGGCCGATGATGAGGCGCAGTGCATCGCGCGGCACATAGGCGGAGGTCGCCCAGCCGATGGCGATGCCGATCAGCGCGCCGGGCAGCAGCATTTTCAGCAGCGTGCGGTCGTTGTGCTGGCGCCAGATCCACAGCGACACCCAGTCCATCACCACGAGGACCGGCAGCAGGATGGCGGCGGCCTGCACCGGCGGCACGGCCATGGCCAGCAGCGGCACGCCCATCAGCGACAGCGCTTCGCCCATGCCGCCCTTTGTCAGGCCGACCAGGAGAACGGCGGGGATGGCGGCATAATAAATCGAGGGGTCGATGGACATGGAGGCGATTGATCCTGTTCGTCCTTCCGTCTATCCGCTTTGATCTGTTATGACGAGCCTCGTCACCAAACCCAAGGGAAGTGCCCATTCATGTCCGATGTCGAAACCCGCTGCCGCCTGGTGCTGATCCTTCCCGAGGGCGAGGACCTTTCCGCGCGTGCCGCGATGCTGGAAGGCGCACTGAAGGGCGGCGACGTCGCCTCGGTGATCCTGCCGCAATACGGGCTCGACGACGGCCAGTTCCAGAAGCATGCGGAAGTGCTGGTGCCGATCGTCCAGAAGGCGGGTGCGGCGGCGCTCGTTGCCGGCGATACGCGCGTGGCCGGCCGGGCGAAGGCCGACGGCATCCATGTGACGGGCGGGCTGGACGCGCTCGGCGAGGCGGTCGAGAAATTCACGCCCAAGCTGATCGTCGGCGGCGGCAATGCGACCGACCGGCACAAGGCGCTGGAAGTCGGCGAAGTGCAGCCGGATTACATCTTCTTCGGCAAGATCGGCGGCGACATCAAGCCGGAAGCCCATCCCAAGAACCTTGCGCTGGCCGAATGGTGGGCCTCGATGGTCGAGATCCCCTGTATCGTGCTCGGCGGCACGGATCCGGAATCGGCGCTGGCCGTCGCCGAGGCCGGCGCGGAATTCGTGGCGCTCGACAAGGCCGTCTTTGCGGACCCGGCGCAGGCGCCGCAGATCGTTGCCAGCGTCAATGCACTGCTTGACGAAAAAGCGCCACGGTTTGAGCAATAGTAGGCGCGCATGATCAGGGCCGTCCTTTCGCAAGCTTGCCGTATCGCGCCGGTGGCGCTTCTTTCCGCGGGTGTTCTCGTGGCCGCGCCCGCTTGGGCGGAAACCGCCAAGAAGGGGCCGGCCGTGACGGCGGGCGATGCGGAACCGGCATCCGCCGAGGCGACGCCCGATGCGAAGAAGGACGCGGAAAAGCCCTCGGACGGGCCGTCCGGCGGCATCTCGGTTCTGGAGCGCATGGGCGCGGAACTGCCCGCGCTGCCTGCGGAAAAGCCCTTTACCGGCAAGGTCGACGATGCCTATGGCGCCTTCCAGCGCGGGCGTTATCTGACGGCAATGGAACTGGCCTTGCCGCGAGCGCAGCTCGGCGATCCCGCCGCGCAGACCCTGGTGGCCGAAATCCTCGACCGCGGTCTCGGCGTCAAGCGCAACCGCGACCAGGCGATGTTCTGGTACGCGCAGGCGGCCAATGGCGGCGATCCCACCGGCATGTTCAAATATGCCATCCTTCTCATGGAGCGGTCCCGCTCGAAGGAGGACCGGAAGAAGGCCGATGAGCTGATGAAGAAGTCGGCC
Source organism: Shinella sp. G-2 (assembly GCF_050172695.1). Classification (NCBI taxonomy): domain Bacteria; kingdom Pseudomonadati; phylum Pseudomonadota; class Alphaproteobacteria; order Hyphomicrobiales; family Rhizobiaceae; genus Shinella; species Shinella sp. G-2. The sequence continues at coordinate 205,070 of NZ_JBBEYH010000003.1, forward strand.
GATCTCGGCAACGCCTCCGCGCAGTTCAACTACGGGCAGGTGCTGGTGGCCGACAGCCCCGGCGACAAGGGCCTGCGCGAGGCACTGCCCTACTACGAGAAATCCGCCGAGCAGGGTATCGCGGATGCGCAATATGCGCTCTCGCAGATCTACATCAACCTGAAGGACCTGCCCGAGGAAAAGACGCGGCGCGCCCGCGAATGGCTGCTGCGTGCCGCGCGCGCCGGCTATGACACGGCCCAGCTCGACCTCGGCATGTGGCTGGTGAACGGCACTGCCGGCGAACGGGACTACGAGGCCGGCTTCAACTGGATGAAGCGCGCGGCCGAGGGTGGCAATCCGGTTGCCCAGAGCAAGCTCGCCCAGCTCTATATCCACGCCATCGGCACGCGGTCGAACCCGGTCGAGGCGGCGAAGTGGTTCGTGCTGGCGCGTAGAGCCGGCCTCAACGATCCCTCGCTGGAAGACTTCTATCTCGGCCTCAACGACGAGCAGCAGAAGGCGGCCATCGCGGCGGCCAACAAGTACCGCTCGGGCTCCTGACGCCGTCGTATTTACCCTGTTGCACGGTCGTACCCCCTGCTTTGCGCCCCATGCAGGGGTGGAAGGCTTGAAACTTCGGGGGATTTGTGGTCTTGAGGCCGCACATTCGGTCCGGTGCCATCGCGCGCCGCGGCTTTTGCCGTCCCGAAGCATCCGGACATTCCCGAAGGACTTATAGTACATGGCTCGCTCAGCTCTTCTCAACGTCATGGTCCAGGCCGCCTTCAAGGCCGGCAAGTCGCTCTCGCGCGATTTCGGCGAAGTGCAGAACCTGCAGGTCTCGCTCAAGGGGCCGGGCGACTACGTCTCGCAGGCCGACCGCAAGGCCGAGAAGCTGATCCGCGAGGAGCTGCTGAAGGCGCGCCCGACCTACAGCTTCCTCGGCGAGGAATCCGAAGAGATCATCGGCACGGACGGCGCGCATCGCTGGATCGTCGATCCGCTCGACGGCACGACCAACTTCCTGCACGGCATTCCGTGCTTCGCCATCTCGATCGCGCTGGAGCGCAATGGCGAGATCGTCGCGGCCGTCGTGCTGAACCCGGCGACGGACGAACTCTTCACCGCCGAACGTGGCGGCGGCGCCTTCCTCAATGACCGTCGCCTGCGCGTGGCGGCCCGCAAGAACCTGTCGGATGCCGTCATCGGCTGCGGCGTGCCGCATCTCGGCCGCGGCAACCACGGCAAGTTCCTCATCGAACTGCGCCATGTGATGGGCGAAGTTGCCGGCATGCGCCGTCTCGGTGCCGCCGCCCTCGACCTTGCCTATGTCGCAGCCGGCCGTTTCGACGGTTTCTGGGAGCGTGACCTTTCGGCCTGGGACATGGCAGCCGGCATTCTGCTGATTCGCGAAGCCGGCGGCTATGTCAGCGATCTCGACGGCGGCACCGCGATGTTCGACACCGGCGCCATCGTCGGCGGCAACGAATATATCCACAAGGCCCTGCGGGAAGTCCTGCACCGCCCGGTGCCGACGCGCTGAGGGTTGAGGACGGCGGTGCATTCCCGCACCGCTGTTACCGCTAAGCCCTTCAATTCGGCGCAATCTTCCTCTAGTCTCCGCCCCGACGAGGAAGCGGAGATGCGACGACATGGCTAAGCTGGCGCTGCCGGGCTGGGGTGGGCCGGCCGAGACGGGGGACGATTACCCCCACAAACTCTCGAGCCCGATGGCGTTCTTCTGGACGATGGTGATCTTCCTCATCATCGTCGGCTTCGTGGCCGCGATCCTCTTCCGCCAGGCGCAGACGGCATTCCTCTCCAATCCCGGCCTCAACGGTCTCATCCTCGGCGTGCTCCTGATTGGCATCCTGCTGGTGTTCAACCACGTTCTGGCGCTGCGGCCGGAAGTGCGCTGGTTCAATTCCTTCCGCGCGGCGGGCAGCGCCGAGAAGGTGGGACGCGATCCCGTGTTGCTCGCGCCGATGCGCGCGCTGATCGGCCGCCGCCATTCAGTGGCGCTTTCCACGGCGACACTGCGCTCGATCCTCGATTCCATCGCGACGCGCCTCGACGAGTCCCGCGACACCTCGCGTTATCTCATCGGCCTTCTCGTCTTCCTCGGCCTTCTCGGCACCTTCTGGGGCCTGCTCGGCACGATCGGCTCGATCAGCACGGTCATCCAGTCGCTGGATGCCGGCGGCGGCACGGCGAACGACATCCTGACGGCGCTCAAGGAAGGCCTTTCCGCGCCGCTCGAAGGCATGGGCACCGCCTTCTCGACCTCGCTCTTCGGCCTTTCCTCCTCGCTCATCCTCGGCTTCCTCGACCTTCAGGCCGGCCGCGCGCAGAACCGCTTCTACACGGAGCTGGAAAACTGGCTCTCGTCGGTGACGGATGTGGGTTCCGAACTGCAGCCGGTCGCCGATCTGGCGGCGACGTCCTCCACCGATGTTCAGGCGCTGGCCGAACAGATCCTGAAACTTGCGCAGGAAGGCGGCAGCGGCAACCGCTCGACAGCGGCCATGGCGAGCCTTGCGGAAGGCATCCAGGGGCTCGTCAAGAACATGCGCAGCGAACAGCAGATGCTGCGCGACTGGATCGAGGCGCAGCAGGAGGAATCGAAAGCCCTGCGCCGCACGCTCGACCGGCTTGCCGCGCGCTCCGGCGAGAAGGCCGAGCGGGCGGAACGCGCCGCTGAAAAAGCCCAGACAGCCGGGGGCGAATAGCCATGGCGCTCGCCCGCAACCGGCGCAGCCAGCGCACGGTGGATTACTGGCCGGGCTTCGTCGACGCGCTGTCGACCCTGCTGCTCGCCATCATGTTCCTGCTGACGGTCTTCGTGCTGGCGCAATTCTTCCTCAGCCGCGAGATTTCCGGCAAGGACGACGTGCTGAACCGGCTGACGAGCCAGATCAACGAACTGACGCAGCTGCTGGCGCTGGAGAAGAGCGGCAAGCAGGATCTGGAGGATGCGCTTGCCAATCTCCAGGCCTCGCTCGCCCAGTCGGAAAGCGACCGCACGCGTCTCCAGCAGCTTCTGGACAGCGGCTCCGGCGCTTCGGACGCCGCCAATGCGCGCGTCGCGACGCTGGAAGGCGAGCTGGATTCGGAAAAGCAGGTTAGCGCGCGGGCGATGAGCCAGATCGAGCTCCTGAACCAGCAGATCGCCGCGTTACGCAGCCAGATCGCCGCCGTCGAGGAGGCGCTGCAGGCCTCCGAGGCGAAGGACAAGAACTCGCAGGCCAAGATCGCCGATCTCGGCCGCCGGCTCAACGTGGCGCTGGCGCAGCGTGTGCAGGAGCTCAACCGCTATCGCTCCGACTTCTTCGGGCGCTTGCGCGAAATCCTCTCCGACCGCGAGAATATCCGCATCGTCGGCGACCGCTTCGTCTTCCAGTCGGAAGTGTTGTTCCCGTCCGGCGGCAGCGACCTCAACGAGGCCGGGCAGGCGGAGATGGGCAAGCTTGCGACGGCGCTGCTCGATCTCGCCAAGGAAATTCCCGCCGAGATCAACTGGGTGCTGCGCGTCGACGGCCATACGGACAACGTGCCGCTGTCCGGCACCGGCCGCTACCGCGACAACTGGGAGCTTTCCTCCGCCCGCGCGACATCGGTGGTGAAGTTTCTGATCTCCCGCGGCGTACCGGCCAACCGCCTGGTCGCTGCCGGCTTCGGCGAGTTCCAGCCGATCGCCGAAGGCGGCGACGATGCGGCGCGCGCCACCAACAGGCGCATCGAGCTGAAGCTGACCGAGAAGTAGTCTCGGTCCGCTCCGCCGAACGTTCTGCCGACCTTGCCGAGCTGCTGGTCGCTGCCATCCCTGACGTTTGATCCGAGGGGCGCGCACCAACCGCCATTCCGTCATGTTGATCTTACGCGTACGTGCGCGTAAGTTTTCCTCAAGGACGACGGGAGGCATTGCGGTGGATTGTGATCTTCTGGTGATCGGGGCGGGTCTTGCCGGTCTCGTGGCGGCGAGCGAGGCGGCGGCGCGCGGCCTCAAGGTGATCGTTCTCGACCAGGAGGGCGAGCAGAACCTCGGCGGGCAGGCCTTCTGGTCGCTCGGCGGCCTGTTCTTCGTCGACAGTCCGGAACAGCGGCGCATGCGCATCCGCGACAGCCTCGATCTCGCCCGGCAGGACTGGCTCGGATCGGCCGGCTTCGACCGGCAGGAGGATTATTGGCCGCGCCGCTGGGCGGAGGCCTATCTCGATTTCGCAAGCGGCGAGAAGCGCGCCTGGCTGCATGCCATGGGCATGCGCTGGTTTCCCGTCGTCGGCTGGGCGGAGCGGGGCGGCGGACTTGCCACCGGCCATGGCAATTCCGTGCCGCGCTTCCACGTCACCTGGGGCACCGGCCCCGGCGTGCTCGCTCCCTTCGTCCGCAAGGCAGATGACCTGCGCGCATCCGGCGCGCTTGCTTTCCGTTTCCGTCATCGCGCCGACGGGCTCCTTGTCGAAAACGGTGCGGTCGTGGGCGCGCATGGCGCGGTGCTGAAGCCCGATAGCGCGGCGCGTGGCCAATCCACCTCCCGCGAGGTCGTTGGCGATTTCCGCTTCCGTGCCGGTGCGGTGCTGGTCTCCTCCGGCGGTATCGGCGGCGATCACGATCTGGTGCGGCAGAACTGGCCACGCGACCGTCTCGGCGAACCGCCCGGCTTCATGGTCAGCGGCGTGCCCGCCCATGTCGACGGGCGCATGCTCGCCATCGCCCAGCAGGCCGGCGGTTCGGTGATCAACGGCGATCGCATGTGGCATTATACGGAAGGCCTCAGGAACTGGGATCCGATCTGGCCGGGCCACGGCATCCGCATCCTGCCGGGTCCGTCCTCGCTCTGGCTGGACGCACGCGGCCGCCGCTTCCCGGCGCCTGTCATGCCCGGCTTCGACACGCTCTCGACGCTGAAGGCCATCCGCGCGACGGGCCACGACCACAGCTGGTTCATCCTGACCCGAGCGATCATCAAGAAGGAATTCGCCCTGTCCGGCTCCGAACAGAACCCGGACCTGACGGGCAAGGACATACCGCTGCTCCTGAAACGGCTCGGCAAGAATCCGCCCGGTCCCGTGCAGGCCTTCATGGACAAGGGCGCGGATTTCGTGGTGCGCAACGACCTCGGCGATCTCGTCGCGGCCATGAACACGCTGACCGACGAACCGCTGCTCGACGTGGCGCAGGTGCGCGCCGAGGTGGAGGCGCGCGACCGGGAGATCGACAATGCCTTCTCCAAGGACGTGCAGGTCACGGCCATTCGCGGGGCGCGCAACTATCTCGGCGACAAGCTGATGCGCACGGCAAAGCCGCACCGCCTGCTCGATCCGAAGGCCGGGCCGCTGATCGCCGTGCGCCTCAATATCCTGACGCGCAAGACGCTCGGCGGATTGCAGACGGATCTTTCCGGCCGCGTGCTGGAACTCTCCGGCAAACCGGTGCCGGGCCTTTATGCCGCGGGCGAGGCGGCCGGCTTCGGTGGCGGGGGCCTGCATGGCTACAACGCGCTGGAGGGCACGTTCCTCGGCGGTTGCCTTTTCTCGGGCCGCATCGCGGGTAGGGCGGTCGGCGCCTGAGACGCCAACCGCGTCCGCTCAATCCATCTGGATATGGGCGTCTTCGACCACGGGCTTCCACTTGGCAAGCTCCGCCGTCACATGTTTGCCGAGCTCTTCCGGCGTCGAGCCGACGATGGTGGCGCTGAACTCCTTCATGCGCTCGGCGACGGCCGGGTCCTTCAGCGCGGTGTTGGCCGCTGCGTTGAGCTTGTCGACCACCTCCCTGGGTGTGCCGGCCGGGGCGAAGAGCGCATTCCACGTATAGGTCTCGTAGCCGGGAATGCCTGACTCGGCGACCGTCGGCACATCCGGGAAGGACGCGGCGCGCTCCTTGGTGGTGACGGCGAGCGCGCGCAACGTGCCGGCCTTGATGTGGCCGGACGAGGAGGGCAGGTTGTCGAACATGATGGGGATCTGGTTGCCGATCACGTCGTTGAGCGCCGGGCCGGACCCCTTGTAGGGCACATGCTGCATGCTGACGCCGGCCATGCTCTTGAAGAGCTCGCCGGAAAGATGCAGCGGCGTGCCGTTGCCGGAGGAGGCGTAGCTGTAGCCCTCCGGATCGGCCTTCAGCAGGGCAAGCAGTTCTTCGACGTTCTTGGCCGGCAGCTCCGGATTGACCACCAGCACGTTCGGCACGATGACGAGCAGGGAGACCGGCGCGAAATCCTTTTCCGCGTCATAGGGCTTGGTCTTGAGGATCAGCGGGTTCAGCGCATGGGTGGCGACGGTCGCCATCAGGATCGTGTAGCCGTCCGGCTCGGCGCGCGCCACCCGGTCCGCGCCGAGGCTGCCGCCCGCGCCGCCTACATTTTCCACGATGACCTGCTGGCCGAGATTTTCCGACATCTTCTGCGCGATGATGCGCGCCACGACATCCGTCGAGCCGCCGGCCGCGAAGGGCACGACGAGCGTGATGGTGCGGTCGGGGAATTGCTGGGCGCCTGCGGGCGCGGCGAGCGCCAGCGATGCAAGCACGGTGGCGCCGAGCGCCACGAGGGTCCGGCGGGTGATCGTCGTGAATGCCACGGTGTTCTCCTCCTGAGGTGACATGAAGTCCGCCTCCTCAGGATAGGGCGCCGGCCCCGCGCGGCAAGGGCGGCCGGTCAGACGGCCGCCTGCTCCTCACCGAGGAAGGCCTGGCCGCCATGATCGAACTGCAGCCGGGCAAGGCGTGCATAAAGCCCGTCCTGGCGGATGAGCGACTGGTGCGTGCCTTCTTCCACCACGCGACCCGCCTCCATGACGAGGATGCGGTCGGCCTTGAGGACGGTGGCGAGGCGATGGGCGATGACGATGGTCGTGCGCTTGCCCATCTGGCCGTCGAGGGCCTTCTGCACCAGCGTCTCGCTTTCGGCGTCGAGCGCGGAGGTCGCCTCGTCGAGCAGAAGCAGCGGCGCGTCCTTCAGGATGGCGCGGGCGATGGCGATGCGCTGGCGCTGGCCGCCGGAGAGCGTGACGCCGCGTTCGCCGACCATGGTGTCATAACCCTTGTCGAGCCGGTCGATGAACTCCTCGGCCTGTGCAGCGCGCGCGGCGGCGCGGATCGCCTCGTCGCTGACATCGGTCATGCCGAAGGCGATGTTCTCGCGGATCGTGGCGGCGAAGATGGTGACGTCCTGCGGCACGAGGGCGATGCGGCGGCGAAGGGCTTCGGGATCGGCGGCGCGCAGATCCACGCCGTCGAGCAGCACGCTGCCGGTGTCGGGGTCGTAGAAGCGCAGGACCAGTGAGAGGATCGTGCTCTTGCCGGCGCCCGACGGGCCGACGATGGCGACGGTCTCGCCAGCCTTCACGGCGAAGCTGAGGCCGTTGATGCTACGATAGCCGGGGCGTGCGGGATAGGAAAAGTGCACGTCCTCGAAGGTGAGTTCGCCGCGGGCCGGCATCGGCAAGGCCACGGGATTGGCCGGCGCGGTGATGGCGGGCGGTTCGGCCAGCAGTTCCGTCAGGCGTTCGGCGGCGCCGGCGGCCTGCGACAGCTCGCCCCAGACCTCGGACAGTGCGCCGAGACTGCCGGCGGCGAAGACCGCATAGAGCAGGAACTGGCCGAGCGTGCCGGCCGAAAGGGTGCCGGACAGCACGTCGCGCGCGCCGAACCAGAGAACGGCGACGACGGAGCCGAAAATCATGGCGATGGCGAAGCCCGTCAGCAGCGCGCGGGCGCGGATGGCGCCGCGGGCGGCCTCATAGGCGCTTTCGACATTGCCGAAGAAGCGGGCGCGGGCGGCTTCCTCCGCATTGAAGGCCTGCAGCGTGCGGGTCGCACCGATGGCTTCGCCGGCATAGGCGGAGGCGGCGGCCAGCGTGTCCTGCGCCTCGCGCGAGCGGCGGCGCACCGAGCGGCCGAAGGCGACGAGCGGGAAGACGATGACCGGAATGGCGGCGATGACGAGGCTGGAGAGCTTCGGGCTGGTATAGACCATCATGGCGATGGCGCCGAGACACAGGATCAGGTTGCGCAAGGCGACCGAGGCGGTGGCGCCGACGGCGGATTTGATCTGCGTCGTATCGGCCGTCAGCCGCGAGACGATCTCGCCGGACTGGTTGACGTCGAAGAAGGCGGGCGAAAGCTTCGTCACATGGGCGAAGACGTCGCGGCGCAGGTCCGCCACGATGCGCTCGCCGAGCGTGATGACGAAGTAGTAGCGCAGGGCGCTCGCCAGCGCGAGCAGACCCGCCAGCGCGAAGAGCATGGTGAAGTAGGTGTTGATGAAGCCGGCATCGGCACCCGAGAAGCCGTGGTCGATCATGCGGCGCACGGCGATGGGCAGGATCAGCGTCGTGACGGCGGCCATGACGAGAGCCACCAGAGCGCCGGCGACGAGGCCGCGATAGCGGCTTATATAGGGAGCGAGCCTGCCCAGCGGACGAATGTTGCGACGTGCGGATTTCTCCGCCGCGACTGCCTTGCTGTCTGTGGACACCATACCCCCGTTTCCAGTGCCTTGCGGCACGAATTGTCTTTCGGCACTTGTTATCCAGGCGGCCTTCATGTATAGGCTCGCCATCGAATTGGGAAGCCGTAGGTCCGACCGACCGCGGCTTCATTTACGTCTTTGGCCCCGCTGTCGCAATCCGTTGCGACAATTGGCCCCCGGAACAAGCAGGAAGAGTGTCATGAAGGCTGATATCCATCCCGACTACCACATCATCAAGGTCGTGATGACCGACGGCACCGAGTACGAAACCCGCTCGACCTGGGGTTCGGAAGGCGCGACGATGAACCTCGAAATCGACCCGAAGTCCCACCCGGCCTGGACCGGCGGCAACCAGCAGATGCTGGACCGCGGCGGCCGCGTTTCCAAGTTCAAGAAGCGCTTCGAAGGCCTCGGCCTCTAATCTGCTTCATGACGGACTGTTTGAAAGACCCGGCTTCGGCCGGGTTTTTTATTGTCTGCGTTTCGGGTTCGCGCCGCCGGCAACAGGCAACAAAAAACCCGGCCGAAGCCGGGTTCCCGAAGATGGTCCTGCGCTGCCGCTCAGTTGTTGCCGAAGGCGGTCTGCAGCAGGTTGAGCTGGGCCTGGACGCTGTTCTGGTTGTCCGGCTGGAAGGTCTGGACGTCCTGCGGGCGGTAGATCTCGCGGTCGAGCAGGGCGATGCGGTTCTGCAGGCGCAGCGAACGTTCGATGAGGTCGCGGAAGGCTTCCGGCAGATCGTTCCAGCCGGGTGCGGTCTTGTCGACGTTGAAGCTGTCGAGGCGGACCTTGTTCTTTTCGGAGAGAACCTGGTCGCGGCTCATCTCGCCATTGTTGACGGCACGCTGCAGCAGCAGCCAGGACGCCATCTGCATCAGACGGGTGGTGAGGCGCATGGATTCTGCCGCATAGAGGACGGACGCCATGCGGGGCAGCACCTTGGATGCCTGGCGGCCGACGCCGTCAAGATAGCTTGCGGTCTCTTCAACCAGGCCCATGCCCTCGGCGTACAGGGACTTGAATTGCGCGGACGACGCAACATGGCCAGCGAAGCTGACGGTATTCAATCCTCTTTCGGACATGGTTTCATCCCTGTTGAACGCATCACAGTGCAGGTAACGGAAGGTCGGCCCGTGGTGTTCCAGTGGCCGGTCTATGTCGTGAGGATGATGCCATAACCCAATTCGCGCAAGGGTATTCTTAAGAAAGGGTTAATCTCCACAATTCTTTCGGGACAGATGTTGTGGAGGACCGCGAATGAGTAAAAAAAGAGCCGCGGAAAGCGGCTCTCAAGGTAAAACAGGGAGAAAAATCAGACCGATGTCCCGAAGGACGAGAATGTCTGAAGCCGGAAGGACCGGATATGCAAGTAATAACCTGTAAGGCTTAATGGCCGGTTAACTCTATTGTCCATTTGCAGCTTCCTGTGCTTTTTTGGCAAAGATGGCGGGAATGCGGCGGCCGCTCGTTTGCCGAGTGCCAGGTGATTCGCGGGAAGGAAGACGATGTCCTATCTGATGGAACTGCGCGGCCTCGTCGGCCGGCGGCTGCTTCTCGTCCCCTCGGTTGCCGCGATCATCCATGACGGCGAGGGCCGGCTGCTTCTCCACGAGAAGGCGTCGGGTGAGGGGTGGAGCCTGCCCGCCGGAGCCATCGAGCCGGGCGAGACGCCGCAGGAGGCGGTGACACGCGAAGTGCGGGAAGAGACGGGGCTCGTGGTCACGCCCGTCAGCATTCTCGGCGTCTTCGGCGGGCGCGCGTTTCGCCATATCTATCCGAACGGAGACGAGGTCGAGTATGTCGTGACCGTGTTCCGGTGCGCGGTGGTAGAGGCCGGTGGCCGCTGGACGGATGCGGAGACCCGGGCGCTCGGTTACTTCACGCCGGAAACGCTGCCGCCGCTGACGCCGGCCTATCCCCTTTCGGTGCTCTTTCCCGCGTCATAGAGCGGTGTCACTTTTCCTGGAGTTGCTCTATCGGAAGAGGCTTTCCGCCGCCGAACGGCTGGCGCCCTTCCTTGTTTTTTCCGCTTCCAGCCGCTCGATTTCCGCACGCAGGAGATCGATGCGTGCGGCAAGCTCGTCGACAGAAAGCAGCGATAGGTCGCTGCCGATGTCGTGCGCGGTCTTCTTCTGCGGGCGGTCGTCGTCGAAGAGGCTCATGCGGTCTGTTCCTCCTGTTGCTCGTCGGCGGCCTGCGTCTGTTGCAGCGCGCGCGGCGAAAGCTGAAGGCTTTCCGGCGTGGTGAGGGTGCCGGGGTTGATGGTCGTATAGGCATCGCGCATCTCGGCCGGCTTGGCGGCGCGGCGGCGGCTGCGGAAGATGGCGTAGACGGCGATCAGCAGATGCGCCCAGCAGGTGACCATGAAGAGCGCGTAGGGGCCGATGGCCGACATGATGGGGCCGCCCAATGTCGGGCCGATGATCGTGCCGACGCCGTAGAGCAGCAGCAGACCGCCGGAGACCTTCACGAAATCCTCGGGGCTGGCGAAGTCGTTGGCATGCGAGACGGCGATCGGATAGAGCGCGTTCGCCATGGCGCCGTAGAGCGCGGTGAGCACCAGGAGGACGGGCACCGAGGCCGGCTGGAAAACGAAGAGGGCAAGACCGGCGCCGGCGGCAATCGCCGAAAGCACGGCCAGCACGAGGCGGCGGTCGACCCGGTCGGACATGCGGCCGGCAGGAAGCTGCATGACGGCGCCGGCGAAGATCGCGACGCTCATCATGATGGCGATGGTGCTGGAGGTGAGGCCGGCATTGGCGCCGAAGACGGCGCCGAGCGTGCCGAAGGCGCCGTTGGCAATGCCGATCAGCACGATGCCGACGCAGGCGATGGGCGAGGTGCGATAGAGCGCGGGAATGTCGAGCTTCACCTGCTTCAGCGGCTGTGGCGAGGCGGCGGTGGAAAGCGTCGTCGGCAGCATGGCGAGGCAATAGAGGATGCCGGCGAACATGAAGAGCATCGGCGTCGTGACGTCGCCGAGCGCGACGGTCAACTGCCCGCCGACGGTGCCGACGAGGGTGATGGCGATGTAGAGCGAGAAGATCAGGCCGCGGCTTTCATTGGTGGCGCGCTCGTTCAGCCAGCTCTCGATGATCATCGACGTGCCTGCGATGGAGAAACCCGTGACGGCGCGCAGCACGATCCACCAGACGGGATCGACCAGGATGCCCGTCAGCAGCGCGATGATGGCGATCAGCGAGGCGAAACCCGAGAAGGCGCGCACATGACCGATGCGCTTGACGATAGTCGGCGCCAGCAGGCAGCCGAGCACGAAGCCCGTCGCCCAGGAGGTGCCGAGCAGGCCGAGCATGGTCGTCGCATAACCCTCGAAGGCCCCGCGCATGGGCAGGAGCAGGCCGTGCAGGCCGTTCCCCAGGAAGAGGAACAGGGTGCCCATGAGAAGCGCGAAGACGGATATGAGGTTTTTTCGCATGTGATTTCCGCAAGTTCGCCGATGGGAAAGGAATAGCGCACCTGTTGCCGATTGCCAGATGCAAAGGCGACGTGGGCGTGATTTTCACGCCATGCGCTGATCGCTTGGAAAAGTGTCTGAGGTGTGACAGGAAGGGGCTGGAAAGGCCGCCATGTCGAAAATCCTCCCCGCACTTCTCCTTGCCGTCATGCTGTTGCATCTCATCCGGCCCATCGGCCTGCCGGGGCTGAAGCGGCGCGCGGATTTCTGGAAGATCGCGGTCGTCGCCATCGGGCTGATGATGCTGACGGTGCTCGTCCGGCCTTGAGCCGGCGCTGGCGGGACGACGCGGCGTTCAAGCGAAGTCCCAAACGCAAAAGAGCCACCCGAAGGTGGCTCCCATGAGGATTGGTCCGGTGCGGACCCGGGCCTTTCGGCCCGAAGGAAGGTGGGTTCAGAGCGAGGGCTGCCCCGCTTTCGTCACCACTTTTCCCATGTCCGCGGCCAAAGCCAAATTCTCACTAGACATCGGATCACCTTCCTTTCTGAACGTTGACGATACAGGAAATGTAGGCGATCCGCGCCAGAGCGCAAGAGGTTTGTGTTATTTCTGCTGACGCAGGATATCGACGCCCGGCAGCGGCTTGCCTTCCATCCATTCCAGGAAGGCGCCGCCGGCGGTCGAGACATAGGTGAAATCGTCGGCAACGCCGGCATGGTTGAGGGCGGCTACCGTGTCGCCGCCACCGGCGACGGAGACGAGCTTGCCGGCCTTGGTCTCGGCTGCTGCGTGTTTTGCGGCGGAGACCGTCGCGGTATCGAAGGGCGCGATCTCGAAGGCGCCGAGCGGGCCGTTCCAGACGAGCGTCGATGCGCGCGAGATCCAGGCATTGACCGCTTCGACCGTCTTCGGGCCGACATCGAGCATCATGGCGTCGGCCGGAATGGCGTTGACGCCGACGACTTCGTTCTCGGCATTGGCTTTGAACTCACGGGCGACGACGCCGTCCTCCGGAAGCACGATGGCGCAGGTCGCGGTCGCGGCCTCGATCATGATCTGCTTGGCGGTGTCGGCGAGGTCATGCTCGCAGAGCGACTTGCCGACATTGGTGCCGCGGGCGGCGAGGAAGGTATTCGCCATGCCGCCGCCGATGACCAGCGCGTCGACCTTCTTCACGAGGTTCATCAGGAGGTCGATCTTGGTGGAGACCTTCGCGCCGCCGACGATGGCGACGACAGGGCGGGCCGGGTTGCCGAGGCCCTTTTCCAGCGCTTCCAGTTCGGCCTGCATGGTGCGGCCGGCATAGGCGGGCAGCAGATGGGCGAGACCTTCCGTCGAGGAATGGGCGCGGTGGGCGGCCGAGAAGGCGTCGTTGACGTAGATATCGCCGTTGGCGGCGAGCGCAGCGGTGAAGTCGGGATTGTTCTTCTCTTCACCCTTGTGGAAGCGGGTGTTTTCGAGAAGCAGGATATCGCCGTTCGCCATGGCGGCGATGGCGGCAGCGGCCGGTTCGCCGATGCAATCGGAAGCGAAGTGGACCGTGGTGCCGAGACCCTCGTTCACGGCCGGAAGGATCTGCTGCAGCGACATGTCGGCGACGACTTCACCCTTCGGACGGCCGAAATGGGCGAGCAGGACGACCTTGGCGCCCTTGCCGGAGAGTTCCTGGATGGTGGGCGCGACGCGTTCGATGCGGGTCGCATCGGTGACCTTGCCGTCCTTGACCGGCACGTTGAGATCGACGCGGACGAGCACGCGCTTGCCGGCGATGTCGGTGAGGTTGTCGAGGGTTTTGAAGGTCATGAGGCGTGGGCTCCCGTCAGAGTCTTGCGAATAGGGTGGGGTAGTCCGTTACGAAGCCGTCGGCGTCGACCGGAAGTTCCGCGCTGAACGTTCGGTCTTCCGCTTCGTAGAGGTAGCGGCCTGCCGGCTGAAGGCAGGTGTAGTGCTGCCCGTCCGGAAACGGCCGAAAGGTGTCGAATGGCACGTAGACCATTTTCAGGCGGGCGGTGCCGTGTTCGGGCCGAAGAGCGAGCCGGCGGATCGGCAACGTGTTCGTGAAGGGCGAGCCGGCGAGATCGATGTCGATGCAGCCATCGAAGGTGGAGAGCGGCGTGCCATCCTCCCCCTGCCAATGGCCCTCGCCGTCGGCAGTCATCGCGATGCGTCGGCCTGCCGTTTCTTCGACGGCAAAGGCACGCACGCGCCATCGCTCATCGAGGTCGATCGCATAGCGTACACCATAGCGTTCGGCATCAGCTCCGCCGATGACGGTGCTTTCAGCGCGAAAACCGCCGCCCGTCATCCGCACGGTGAGGTGCTCCAGCCCCTCGCCCTCGAACGGACGCCATCGGACCGTCTTGAGGGTAAGGGGCGGGAACATTTTGGGCGTCCTTAGATCAGCTTGCCGAAGGCGACCGCCGTGTCGGACATGCGGTTCGAGAAGCCCCACTCGTTGTCGTACCAGGAGAGGATACGCACGAGGTTGCCGTCGAGAACCTTGGTCTGGTCGGCGGCGAAGTTCGACGAATGGCTGTCGTGGTTGAAGTCGATCGAGACGAGCGGGCCGGTGACGTAGTCGAGGATGCCCTTCAGTTCGCCTTCAGCGGCTTCCTTGATAGCAGCGTTGACTTCTTCGGCCGTGACGTTGCGCTTCGGCACGAACTTCAGGTCGACGACCGAGACGTTCGGAGTCGGCACGCGGATGGCCGAACCGTCGAGCTTGCCCTTGAGCTGCGGCAGTACCAGGCCGACGGCCTTGGCGGCGCCCGTCGAGGTCGGGATCATGGACAGGGCCGCAGCGCGGGCGCGGTAGAGGTCCTTGTGCATGGTGTCGAGGGTCGGCTGGTCACCCGTGTAGGAGTGAACCGTCGTCATGTAACCCTTCTCGATGCCGAAGGCCTTGTCGAGAACGTAGGCGACCGGTGCAAGGCAGTTCGTCGTGCACGAGGCGTTGGAGATGACGCGGTCGTCCTTGGTCAGCGAATTGTGGTTGACGCCGTAGACGATGGTCTTGTCGGCGTTGTCGCACGGAGCCGACACGATGACGCGCTTGGAGCCATTGGCAAGATGCGCGGAGGCCTTTTCCTTCGTGGTGAACAGGCCGGTGCATTCCAGCGCGATGTCGACGTCGCCCCAGGGCAGTTCCTTCGGGTCGCGGATGGCGGTGACGCGGATCGGGCCGCGGCCGACGTCGATCGTGTCGCCGGTCACGGTGACGGTGCCCGGGAACTTGCCGTGCACGGAGTCATAGCGAACGAGGTGCGCATTGGTTTCGACCGGGCCGAGGTCGTTGACGGCAACGACTTCGATATCGGTGCGGCCGGATTCCACGATTGCGCGCAGCACGTTGCGGCCGATGCGGCCAAAACCGTTGATGGCAACTTTCACAGTCATTTCGGGTCTCTCCCTATGGATAAACGTTTGGCGATGTGAGGCGCGGCGGCAAGCCGCGCCCGACGGCGCTTAGCCGAGCTTGGCTTCCGCAGCGGCGACGACGGCTTCCGGCGTGATGCCGAAGTGCTTGTAGAGCTCCTTGTAGGGGCCGGAGGCGCCGAAGGAGGACATGCCGACGAAGATGCCGTCCGAACCGATGAAGTGATCCCAGCCCTGACGGATACCGGCCTCGATGGCGATCTTGACCGGCGAGTGGCCGATGACGGCCTGCTGATAGGCTTCCGGCTGTTCGGCGAAGAGCTCGACGCAGGGAACCGAGACGACGCGGGTGGAAATGCCCTTGGCCGACAGAGCCTGCTGGGCCTTCACGGCGATCTCGACTTCCGAGCCGGTGGCGAAGATCGTCACCTTGGCGTCGCTGGCCGAGACGAGATCATAGGCGCCGCGGGCGCAGAGGTTTTCTTCCTCGTATTCCAGGCGCACCGGCATCAGGTTCTGGCGGGTCAGCGCGATGGCGGACGGGCGGTTGTGGCTTTCGAGCGCCAGCTGCCAGCATTCGGCCGTTTCCGTGGCGTCCGCCGGGCGGAAGACCAGGAGGTTCGGGATGGCGCGCAGCGCGGCCATGTGCTCGACCGGCTGGTGCGTCGGGCCGTCTTCGCCGAGGCCGATGGAATCGTGCGTCAGCACGTGGATGACGCGGATGCCCATGAGGGCGGCAAGACGGATCGACGGACGGCAATAGTCCGAGAAGATCAGGAAGCCGCCGGAATAGGGGATGAGGCCGCCGTGCAGCGCCATGCCGTTCATCGCGGCCGCCATGCCGTGCTCGCGCACGCCGTAGTGAATGTAGCGGCCGGAGAAGTCGGTCGGGGTGATCGACTTGGTCTGGCTGGTCTTGGTGTTGTTGGAACCCGTGAGGTCGGCCGAGCCGCCCATGGTTTCCGGCAGCACGCCGTTGATGACCTCGAGCGCGTCTTCCGAAGCCTTGCGGGTGGCCGGGTTCGGCTTGGTCTCGGCGAGCTTCTTCTTGTAGGCGGCGATGGCGGAATCGAGGCTGCCTTCGAGGTCGCCGGCAAAGCGGCGCACGAACTGGGCCTTCTTCTCGGCATCCGTCTTTTCGAGGCGGGCTTCCCATTCCTTGTGCGCCTTGGTGGCGCGCAGGCCGGCGAGACGCCAGGCGTCGAGCACGTCGGAGGGAACGACGAAGGCTTCCGATTCCCAGTTCAGCGCCTTGCGGGTGGCGGCGATTTCTTCCGCGCCGAGCGGCGAACCATGGACCTTGTGCGTGCCGGCCTTGTTCGGCGCGCCGAAGCCGATGGTCGTCTTGCAGGCGATCATGGTCGGCTTGTCGGACTTCTGCGCTTCCTCGATGGCGGCGGCGATGGCGTCCGGATCGTGGCCGTCGACGGCGATCGTGTGCCACTGGCTGGCGCGGAAGCGGGCGTGCTGGTCGGTCGAGTCGGCAATCGAGATCGGGCCGTCGATCGAGATGTTGTTGTCGTCCCAGAAGACGATCAGCTTGTTGAGCTTCAGGTGGCCGGCAAGCGAGATCGCTTCCTGGCTGATGCCTTCCATGAGGCAACCGTCACCGGCGATGACATAGGTGAAGTGCTCCATCAGGTCGGAGCCGAATTCGTCGCGCAGCTTGCGTTCGGCAAGCGCCATGCCGACGGCATTCGCAATACCCTGGCCGAGCGGACCCGTGGTCGTCTCGATGCCGGCAGCGTGGCCGTATTCCGGATGGCCGGCGGTCTTGGCGCCGAGCTGGCGGAAGTTCTTGATCTCGTCGATCGTGATGTCCTCGTAGCCCGTCAAGTAGAGCAGCGAGTAGAGCAGCATGGAGCCGTGGCCGGCCGACAGCACGAAGCGGTCGCGGTTCGGCCAGGACGGGGTCTTCGGGTCGAAGGACAGGAAGCGGGTGAAAAGAACCGTTGCAATGTCTGCTGCGCCCATCGGCAGGCCGGGGTGGCCGGAGTTCGCCTTTTCCACGGCATCCATGGAAAGGAAGCGAATTGCGTTCGCCATCCGGTCGTGTTTTTCGCGAGAGATCATGACTGTTCCGTCTTCTTCGGGGTGTCAGGGCCGACGCCGCTCTTGGGATATCTGTCGGGGCATCGGTTGGAAGCGGGTGACACATAGCAGGTGCACCGTCGGAGTCAACGAATTCGGCTGTTCCTGCGGCACTTGAGCGCCGGTTTCTCTGACTTTTTCAGCGTTTTTGAATGGACGCGTCCAAGGCGTTTTCGCCCCTCCCGAGGGCTGATCCACAACGGCTTTTCCAGCCGGCCCCGCAGCGCTGTTGACGCTCCTGCCCGCAGTTGAATACTGTCAATGCGAGAGAACCGGCGCTGGCGGCGGCGATTCGCGTTTTTTGAGAGTGCCGGTGAAGGCTTTATGACCAACGGGGAAACAGTCAGGGCAGCGATCGAGGAGCTTCGCAGAGCTCTCGCGAGCCTCGACAATGCGCTCGACATGCGCTTCGACCGCGAGCGCCATCATGGCGAGGTGGAAGGCGAGGTACGGCGGGTCAACGCCGACCGCTCGCGGCTCGCCCAGGAACTCGACCAGTCCGAATTCCGCGCCAACCGTCTGGAGGAGGTCAACCGAGAGGTCTCCCGCCGGCTGGTCACGGCGATGGAAACCATCCGGGCCGTGCTCGACCGCTAATCCCAATGAGAAAGTGATGGCATGGCCCAGGTAACGGTACAGATCGACGGCAAGGCCTATCGCATGGCCTGCGAGGAAGGCCAGGAGGCGCATCTCGAAGAGCTTGCCGCCGGCTTCGATCGCTATGTCGGGCATCTGAAGAGCCAGTTCGGCGAGATCGGCGACCTGCGCCTCACCGTCATGGCCGGCATCATGGTGATGGACGAGCTGAACGACGTCACCCAACGCCTTGGCAAGCTGGAAAAGGAAGCCGAGGCGCTGCGCCAGGGCCGCGAAGGCGTGATGGGCGAGGTCTCCCGCAACGAGGAGGCCATCGCGCAGGCGCTTGGCGAACTCACCAGCCAGATCCAGGGCATGGCCGCCAAGCTCAACGGCAAGCCGCAGGTCAACTGACCCAAAGCGTCACACTCTCCTGCCAACAGGAATGCTGCTTGCCTGTGTTAGCGCCGATGCGGGCGCAAGATCGCGTCCGCATTTTGCTGGAAATGCTGCCGGAATTGCCACTGGCGAAAGCGCCGCTTTCATCCTATATGTCGGATGCGGTCTGCGCTTCCCGACAGGAACCACAATCCCTGGGGCCATACTCGATCCAAAGGGAGCTGTCCCTGGCCAGGCCCGTGGGCTTGGACACACGGCGCCCACCTACGTTTGTAGGCACCCAGGATCGTAAATCTCCATCGGTCGCCGTGGATCGCACTTTCCTGGCATTGTTGCCGAACGAAAAAGGCCGCCCCTTGGGCGGCCTTCGTTTTTTGCGGGTCTCCTCCTTCCCGTCTGTCGTCCTCAGGTTGGCCTGTGGACGGTCGGGTCAGGCCCGACCGGGGAAGGATGGATATTCGTCCGTGTGGGCGGGCGCCTTACGCCGCCGCCTTCAGTTCCTTGTCGATCATGGCGCGGAGGCTGCCGAGGTCCTTGGCGAAGGCGCGGATGCCTTCGGAGAGCTTCTCGGTGGCCATGGCGTCTTCGTTCAGCATCCAGCGGAAGGTCTTCTCGTCCATCTTGACGGGCGAGACCTTGGCGACCTTTTCCGGCGAGAGCTTGCGCTCCAGCGTGCCTTCGGCCGCGTCGAGCTCTTCGAGCAGGGCAGGGCTGATCGTCAGGCGGTCGCAGCCGGCCAGCGCTTCGATTTCACCCGTGTTGCGGAATGAGGCGCCCATGACGATCGTGTCGATGCCGTTGGACTTGTAGTAGTCGTAGATCGAACGGACAGACAGCACGCCCGGATCGTCCTCGGCCGTGAAGGTCTTGCCGGAGGCCTTGACGTGCCAGTCGAGGATGCGGCCGACGAAGGGCGAGATGAGGAAGACGCCGGCATCGGCGCAGGCAATGGCCTGGGCCTTGTTGAAGAGCAGCGTCAGGTTGCAGTCGATGCCTTCCTTCTGCAGCACTTCGGCGGCGCGGATGCCTTCCCAGGTGGAAGCGAGCTTGATGAGGATGCGGTCGCGGGTGATGCCGCGGTCCTCGTAGGCCTTGATGATCGCGCGGCCCTTGGCGATGGAGGCTTCGGTGTCGAAGGAGAGGTCGGCGTCGACTTCGGTCGAGACGCGGCCAGGCACGAGTTCCGCAAGTGCCGCACCGACCGAGATGGCGAGGCGGTCGCCGACAGCGGCGACGACGCCATCGTGATTGCCGCCCTGCGTGCGGCCCCAGCGCAGTGCTTCGGCAACCGTGTCGGCGAACATCGGCGTGCCGAGCGCCTTCAGGACGATGGTGGGGTTGGTCGTGCAGTCGACCGGCTTCAGGCGGCGTACGGCTTCGATATCGCCGGTATCGGCCACGACGGTCGTCATCGCACGCAGTTGTTCAAGCTTGGATGTCATATCCGAAATCCCGAAAGTTGTTGCCGGGCCGCGTTCCTGGGAAACGCCAGGCCCTCCTCCATGTTCCCGTGAAGATGCGCCCGCCGGCCGTGCTTCCGTTTCGGCCATTGGGTGCACCGGCACGCCTCATCCACCGGCAGAATACCGCCAGCAGATATGGGCGGACTATCGGCGTTTCCCCGGGTAAAAGTCAAGCACTTTTGCTCATTCTTTTGAACATATGTCGCATTCTTCGCGGGATATGATAGGGTGGGCCCCGAGACGAAAGCAAAGGAATGGAGGCGACGTGGCCAGGCTCCGGCGCGATACACACACGGCCTATTCGGAATCGGCGGCGCTGCGGTTGCGCGCTGCCTGGCTCTATTACAATCAGGGCCTCACCCAGAAGGATGTGGCGGAGAAGATCGGCGTCAGCCGCACCACCGTCATCCGCATGCTCGACGAGGCGCTGAAGCGCTCGGAAGTGCAGATCTGGATCAACGAGGGCATCGCCGATTGCGTGGATCTCGCGGGCCGGCTGGAAAAGGCCTACGGGCTGGACGAGGCGGTGGTGGTGCCGGCGGCGGACAATGCCGAGGCGACCGCCAAGAGCGTCGGCCTTGCGCTCGGCCAGTTCCTCACCGAGGCGATCCCGGACGATTGCACGGTGGGCGTCGGCTGGGGGCGCACGCTGACCGCCTCGCTTGCGAGCTTCCGCCCGGCGCGGCGCGAGCGGGTGAAGGTCGTCTCGCTGCTCGGCGGCGTGGTGGAGGCGCACCACATCAATCCCATCGAATATACCTGGCAGCTGGCGAGCCAGCTCGGCGCGGAATGTTATCTGTTCCTTGCGCCGCTCCTCGTCGACAGCGGCGAGACCAAGCGCAGCCTGATCGAGAAATGCGGGCTGAAGACGTTGTTCGACCTGGCGGAGAACATGGACATCGCCGTGGTGAGCTGCGGCGATATCGGCCCACGCTCCAGTTCGCTCTCCCGCGACTTCATCGCCCGCAACGAGCTGGAGGAACTGATCGCCGCCGGCTGCGTCTGCGATACGATGTGCAATTTCCTCGACGCGGAGGGGCATACGATCGACCATCCGATCCGCCATCGCGTCATGTCCATCGACCTCGATACGGTGAAGAAGGCGCGCCACATCGTGCTCGTTTCCGGCGGCGCGCACCGGGCGCCAGCCATCCGCGCCACCATTCGCCGTGTCGGCTGCAACACGCTGATTACCGACGAGGGGGCAGCGCAGGCCATGCTGCGGCTGGCGGAGAAATCCGCCGCCGCCTGAGGTCAGATGAGATTGAGACGCGCCGCGCGGGTCACCGCGCCGGTGACGTTGCGCACTTCCAGCTTTTCGATGGCGCTGCGGAAGGCCTCGGCGACGCGCGGCATGGCAAGGTCGGTTTCAAGCACGATATCGGCCGGCGTCTTGCCGTAGGCGGCAAGCTCCAGGCATCGCCTTTCGATTTCGGTCAGTTCTGGCAGGTGGGAAAGATCATTTTCCGGGGGTGTCATGCCGCCCGGCTTAAAGGCTCGGCGGGGATGCGCAAAGCGCAAGCTGTTCCAATGCTTAACGGCGCGCGGCCGTTTTTCGCCACTTTGTCCCATTGTGGAACGGTGCGCGTACTGTCGCAAAGGGAGCGGCATTTGCCTTTGGCCGCTGCTAGCTGGTAAGCCACGCGCGAACAGGCTGGAGACGTCAGTGACACCGAAGGAACAGAAGGCGGCGATCCGCAACGAGCGGCTGGCATTGCGCGACGCGATGGCGCCGGAGGCCCGCATCGAGGGCAGTCTCGCGATGGTCGAGCAGGCCGGCGACCGCATCGCCTTCGATCCCGGCGCGGTGATTTCCGGCTTCTGGCCGATCCGCTCGGAAGCGGATATCCGCCCGCTGCTGGCCCATCTGCGCACGCGCGGCGCGCGGCTCTGCCTGCCGGTGGTGCTCGATCGCGAAACCATCGTCTTCCGCGAACTGGTCGTCGGGGCACCAATCGTCAAGACCGGCTTCGGCACGACCGGCCCGGGACCAGAGGCCGCCGTGCTCGATCCGGATATCCTTCTGGTGCCGCTTTCGGCCTTCGACCGGAGCGGCCACCGTATCGGCTACGGTGCCGGCCATTACGACCGGGCGATCGATCGCCTCAAGGCGAAAGGCCGCACGCCGACACTCATCGGCATTGCCTTCGACTGCCAGGAAGTGGCATCAGTACCGGCCGAGCCGCATGACGTGCCTCTCGACGGCATTCTCACCGAAAGCGGCCTCCGCATGTTCCAACGGGTTTCATAAGGCAATCAGATGCGTTTTCTCTTTCTCGGCGACATGGTGGGCAAGACCGGACGGACAGCCGTCTGGGAGCGCCTGCCGGGCCTGATCAGCGATTTCAAGCTGGATTTCGTCGTCGTCAACGGGGAGAACGCGGCCGGCGGCTTCGGCATCACGGAAGACATCTTCCAGGAGACGATCAACGCCGGCGCCGACGTCGTGACGACCGGCAACCATGTCTGGGACCAGAAGGAGGCCGTCGGCTTCGCCGGCCGGCATGACCAGTTCCTGCGGCCTGCCAACTATCCCGCCGGCACGCCGGGGCGCGGCGCGAACCTCTTCATCGCCCGCAACGGCGCGCGCGTGCTCGTCGCCAACATCATGGGCCGCGTCTTCATGCATCCCGAGCTGGACGATCCTTTCACGGCGGGTGAAGCGATCCTGGCCTCCTGCCCGCTCGGCGAGCAGGCCGACGCCATCATCTTCGATTTCCACGCCGAGGCGACGAGCGAGAAGCAGTGCTTCGGCCATTTCGTCGACGGGCGCGCCAGCGTCGTCGTCGGCACGCACACCCATGTGCCGACCGCCGACTGCCAGATCCTCAACGGCGGCACCGCCTATATGTCGGATGCAGGCATGTGCGGCGATTACGATTCCTCGCTCGGCATGGACAAGGAAGAGCCGCTCAACCGGTTCATCTCGAAAATGCCGAAGGGCCGCTTCGAGGCGGCCTCCGGCCCCGCGACGATCTGCGGCCTGGCGGTCGAGATCTCCGACCGCACAGGCCTTGCCGAAAAGGTGGCGCCGCTCCGCCTCGGGCCGCGCCTCGCCGAGGCGGTGCCGGATTTCTGGCGCTGAGCGCCTTCGCCGAACCCTGCGTCAGATCATGTGGCGCAGGTGATCGGCCGAGCCGCTGTTGAAGACGAGATGGGCCTTCACGCCGACGTCGGGTTCTTCCTCGGGGTTGAGGTTCGCCTTGGCGATCTCCCAGCCGAATTTCAGCTTGCTGCCGGTCGAAGCCCAGATTTCCACGTCCTCGATCTCGAGGGCGAGCATGGTGAGCGTCGGGTCGTCCTTGCCGTGGTCGAACCAGGCCTCGACCACCGAACTCCAGTATTCATCGACCTTGGCGGCATCCTTGCGCACGGAAATGCGGCCGGCGACGCAGGCATGATAGTCATGGTCCTTGCCGACCACGCAGAAATGCGCCCGCGAAGCCGGTGAAATGGTTTCGACGATTTCCGCGTCCGTCTTGGTGAAGAACCAGATGGTCGCCGTCTGTCGGTCGAGCTGCGGCGCCATCGGCTGCATGTGCATATGGCTACCCTCGATGCCGAGCATGCCGGCATGGATGCGGTCGATCTCGTCGAAAAGCTGCTCCTTCGGATTTTCACGCGCTCGGGTGAGATTGGACATGGCTGTTCCTCGCAATCGTTGGGAATGGATGCCCGGGGAAACGTGAGGGGCGGGGCAAGGTTCCGGGGCCGCATGCTCAAGGGATTGTGATCGTGCCGGCCGCCGGTCCGCCTCGACCCGCCCGGCCGGCGGGCGCATAGTCGCGGCGACCGATGAACGGAGCCGCCCATGCCGCATTTCCTGCTCATGTTCCTGGCAACCGTCGCCCTTGCGGCTTTTGCCGTAGCGCGGCCGGTGTCCGCCCAGTCCGAAACGCCGGTCAGCCAATGCCAGATGATCGCCCGATCCCTGCCTTCCGTCACCTTCGCCAGCCTCGCTGCCGAAACCGCGCTTCAGGTGCAGACGACGGCCAACGAGGAGGTGCGCATCACCTATGTCGGCCATTCGACCTTCTTCCTCGAAACGCCTGGTGGCGTGAGGATCGCCACCGACTATAACGGCTGGTTCAAACCGCCGGCGCTGCCGACCGTCGTGACGATGAACAAGGCGCATTCCAGCCACTATACGCTGAACCCGGACCCTGGAATCGACCATGTTCTGCATGGCTGGGACGACGCTTCGGACAGGGGCGCGGATCACGATGTCGTGGTGGGCGATGCCTATGTCCGCAACGTGCCGACCGACATTCGTGGCTGGGGCGGCGCGATGGAACCGAATGGCAATTCCATCTTCATCTTCGAGGTCGCCGGCCTGTGCATCGGCCATCTCGGCCACCTGCATCACGAGCTGACCGAAAAGCAGTATGCCGAGATCGGTCGGCTCGATGTGGTGATGGTGCCTGTCGACGGCGGGCTCACCATGGGGGCCGAGAGCATGAGCCGCGTCGTGCAGCGCCTGCGCTCCGCGCTGATCCTGCCCATGCACCGGCGCGGGCCGCGCATCGGCCAGTTCCTGGCGATGTTCGGCGAAGGGTTCGATGTGGTGACGGACGACAGCGCGACGATGACGGTTTCCGTCCGCAGCTTGCCGAAGCGCCCGACGATTCATATTCTCTCCGGCGTTTGATGCCGGAGTCTTGTCATGCGTGCCCTCCTTGCCCTGCCGATCGTCCTCCTCTGCTCTGCTCCCGCGCTTGCCGGCGGCGCCCCGACCCCGGGCGGCCCGGCGGCGGAATCCGGCCAGCCGCGCGAAACGGCCAAACAGCCGGTCGAGGCGGCGCCGACGCGGACGCTTGGCGAGGCCGAGCATTTCGTCATGCCGTCGGGCAATATCGGCTGCACCTATATCCCGGAGGGCGGAACCGCGGTCTACCAGCCGGCGGATGGCGGCCCGGAACTTGCCTGCGACCGCATCGAGCCGAAATATCTGCGGGCCACCCTTGGCCGCGCGGGCAAGGCGGTGGTGCTGTCCAATGTCGGCGACCAGGGCTGCTGCGGCGCGGAGAAGACGCTCGACTATGGCGAGGTCTGGCGCGGCGGTCCGTTCACCTGCTACTCGGAGCGGACGGGGCTGACCTGCGAACGCGGCGACGGCCACTCCTTCCTTCTCAGCCGCGCCCGCGTCAGGGCCGACTGAGCTTTGTTCGCCGGGATGCTGGACGCGCGGCGACAATGAAATTATAAGGCGGCATTCCAAAAATCGGGGCGGCAGGCTGGTGTGTTATCGCGGCATGTGCTCCGGCACAGAGACCGGCGACCGAAGAAAAGGGCGCCAAACGAGACAGGGGTGCCATGGCTGGCCATTCACAGTTCAAGAATATCATGCACCGCAAGGGTCGGCAGGATGCCGTGCGGTCGAAAATGTTCTCCAAGCTTGCCCGTGAAATCACGGTCGCGGCGAAGACGGGCATGCCCGACCCGGCAATGAACCCGCGCCTGCGCCTGGCGATCCAGAACGCCAAGGCACAGTCCATGCCGAAGGACAATATCGAGCGTGCGATCAAGAAGGCCGCCGGCGGCGATGCGGAGAACTATGAGGAAGTCCGCTACGAGGGCTACGGCCCGGGCGGCGTCGCCGTCATCGTCGAGGCGCTGACCGACAACCGCAACCGCACCGCCTCTTCCGTCCGTTCGACCTTTTCCAAGGCCGGCGGCGCGCTCGGTGAAACCGGTTCGGTGTCCTTCTCCTTCGATCGCGTTGGCGAGATCACCTACAAGCTTTCCGTGGGCGACGCCGACAGCGTCATGGAAGCCGCCATCGAGGCTGGCGCCGAGGACGTGACGACGGACGAAGACGGCCACACCATCATCTGCGGTTTCGAGGATATCGGCGACGTTTCCAAGGCGCTGGAAGACACGCTCGGCGAAGCCGAGACGGTCAAGGCGATCTGGAAGGCGCAGAACACCGTGCCGGTCGACGAGGAAAAGGCGCAGTCGCTGATGAAGCTCATCGACACGCTGGAAGACGACGACGACGTGCAGAACGTCTACTCGAACTTCGAGGTCTCCGACGAAGTCATGGCCAAGCTTTCGGCCTGATCGACCGCACATCCATTTCAGAAAAGGCCGGACGCCGCAAGGCTCCGGCCTTTTTTCGTCATGCGGCCCTGGCAAGCGCCTGCTGTGCCTCGGCGAAGAGCCGCAGCGATTGCAGCCGTGCCTCCATGTCGTAGACCGGCATGGAGACGATCAGTTCGTCGGCCTTGGTCAATGCGAGGAAGTCGGCGATGCGGCGCTGGATCGTCTGAGGCCCGCCGACCACGGCATATTGCAGCGTGTGCTCGACCATGATGCGCTCCTGCTCGCTCCACAGGCCCTCCATGCTGTCGACCGGCGGCGGGAACGCATCCGGCGCGCCGCGGCGCAGGCGCACGAAGGATTGCTGCATGGAGGTGAAGATGTGCTGTGCCTCGGCATCCGTATCGGCCGCCGCTCCCATCACGCCCACCATGACATGGGGCCGGTCGAGATATTGCGAGGGCTCGAAGCGTTCGCGGTAGATTTCCAGCGCGCTCAGCAGCATGTCCGGCGCGAAATGCGATGCGAAGGCAAAGGGCAGGCCGAGCATGCCGGCCAGATGTGCCGAATAATGGCTGGAGCCGAGCAGCCAGACAGGCACGTTGCTGTTCGCGCCGGGGACCGCGAGAACCTTCTGGTCCGGGTTCGGCGGCCCCATGAACTGCATCAGTTCGATGACGTCCTGCGGGAAATTGTTGGCGGCGCTGTCGAGGTTGCGGCGCAGCGCCTGCGCTGTGCGCATGTCCGTGCCCGGGGCGCGGCCGAGGCCGAGGTCGACGCGGCCGGGAAAGAGCGCGGCGAGCGTGCCGAACTGTTCGGCGATGACGAGCGGCGAATGGTTCGGCAGCATGATGCCGCCGGAACCGACGCGGATCTTTTCCGTGCCCGCGGCGACATGCTGGATGACGAGGGCGGTGGCGGCGCTGGCGATGCCGCGCATGCCGTGATGCTCGGCGAGCCAGAAGCGCTTGTAGCCATGGGCTTCCGCCTCCTGCGCAAGGCGGCGGGAATTGGCGAGCGACTGGGCGACGGTGCCGCCTTCGATGACCGGGGACAGGTCGAGAATGGAAAAGGGCACCATGAGCGCGGCCTCGTGTAAGGGAATTTGATCGTGCTCCCATGTAGGTTCAGTTTCATGAAATCCAAGCGATGGCGGGCGCGATTTCGCGCGGCGGCGCTATGTTTTTGTTTTGTTCACATTTCGCTGGCAGGGTCCGGCCGACGGGACTAGGGTTTTGACATGCAGGAAACGATTCGCATCATCGGCATCGATCCGGGGCTTCGGCGCACCGGCTGGGGTATCATCGAGACGCTCGGCAATTCGCTGCGCTTCGTCGCCTCCGGCACGGTGACCTCCGATGGCGACATGGACCTCGCTTCCCGCCTCTGCCAGTTGCATGACGGTCTTGCCGAGATCGTGCACGGCTACAAGCCGGACGAGGCGGCCGTGGAGCAGACCTTCGTCAACAAGGATGCGACCGCGACGCTGAAGCTCGGTCAGGCGCGCGGCATCGCCATGCTGGTGCCGGCGCGCGCGGGCCTGCGCGTTGCCGAATATGCGCCGAATGCCGTCAAGAAGGCGGTCATCGGCGTCGGCCACGGCGAGAAGCAGCAGATCCACATGATGCTGAAGGTGCTGATGCCCAAGGCCACGTTCGTCGGCAACGACGCCGCCGACGCGCTCGCCATCGCCATCTGCCACGCCCACAATCGCCAGGGCCTTTCCGGCCGCCTCGCCAAGCTCGCAGGCTGATTTGTTCTTGACTTGTTCCTGTCGTGGCATTAGGTAATACCTCAGAGGTATTACCATGCGTTTGACGGAAAAGGGCCAGGTGACGATCCCGAAGGATATCCGCGACCGGTTGAACATCGGTCCGGGTTCCGAAGTGGATTTCGTCGCCGACGAGAAGGGCGCACGGCTGATCGTTGTTGCCGGCGGCAAGGCGGCGGAGCCCGACGATTTCGCGGCCTGGCTGAAAAGCCGGACCGGTACCTTCGACACCGGCGGCATGACGGCGGACGAATATATGGACTGGCTTCGGGGATCGCGTGATGACCTCGGTTCTGATTGATACCGATATCCTCATCGACGTCTTCGGGCCGCAAACGCCGTTCAAGGCCTGGTCCTCCGACGTCATTCTCGCGCTGAAGGCGGATGCGCAGTTCATTCTGTCGCCGATCGTCTGGTCGGAGCTGGCAGGCACGATGCCGAGCGAGGACGCGCTGGCCCAGGCGCTCGCGCGTCTCAATCCGGTTCGCGAAGCCCTGCCTTTTACCGCCACCTACCAGGCCGGGCTGGCGCACCAGCGCTATCGACGCGCCGGCGGGCAGCGCGAGCGGACCCTGCCGGACTTCCTCATCGGCGCGCACGCGGCCGTGCGCGCCCATCGCCTTCTCACGCGGGACCCGGCGCGCTATCGCCCCTATTTTCCCACGCTCGACATCATCTCTCCCGAAATCCATCCCTGACGGACCTCAACCATGATCGGCAAACTCAAAGGCACCATCGACGAGATCGGCGAAGACCACGTGGTGCTCGACGTGCACGGGGTCGGCTATGTCGCCCATTGTTCGGCGCGCACGCTTGGCAAGCTCGGCTCGGCAGGCGAGGCGGCGGTGCTGTTCATCGAGACCTATGTGCGCGAGGACCAGTTCAAGCTGTTCGGCTTCCTGACGGCGCTGGAGCGGGAATGGTTCCGGCTGCTGCAGAGCGTGCAGGGCGTCGGCTCCAAGGTCGCGCTGGCGGTGCTGTCCACGCTGACGCCGGGGGAACTGGCGAACGCCATCGCATTGCAGGACAAGACGGCGGTGTCGCGTGCGCCCGGCGTCGGGCCGAAAGTGGCGGTGCGCATCATCACGGAACTGCGCAACAAGGCGCCGGCCTTTGCCGGAGAGGCCGCAGCTTCCATCGGTCTCAAGCAGGAGATCGGCGAGGGCGTCGCCGCCGCGCCTGTCGCCGATGCCGTTTCGGCGCTCACCAATCTCGGCTATTCGCGCGACCAGGCGGCCAATGCCGTCGCGGCGGCGCTGAAGAACGGCGGGGAGGGGGCCGACAGCGCCAAGCTCATCCGCCTCGGCCTCAAGGAATTGTCGCGGTGATGCGGTTGCTTTGCGCCGTGGACAATGGGAATAGGGCTGCATGAGCGACGAGACCAGACTGCTTTCGCCGGAAAAGCGCGGCGAGGACATCGACACGGCCCTGCGCCCGCAGACGCTGGACGATTTCACCGGCCAGGCGGAGGCGCGCGCCAACCTGAAGATCTTCATCGAGGCGGCGAAGAACCGCGGCGAGGCGCTCGACCACGTGCTCTTCGTCGGCCCGCCCGGCCTCGGCAAGACGACGCTGGCGCAGATCATGGCGAAGGAGCTCGGCGTCAACTTCCGCTCGACCTCCGGCCCGGTCATCGCCAAGGCCGGCGACCTTGCGGCGCTCCTGACCAATCTCGAAGAGCGCGACGTGCTCTTCATCGACGAAATCCACCGCCTCAACCCGGCCGTCGAGGAAATCCTCTATCCGGCCATGGAGGATTTCCAGCTCGACCTCATCATCGGCGAAGGCCCGGCCGCGCGCTCGGTGAAGATCGACCTGTCGAAGTTCACCCTCGTCGCCGCCACAACGCGCCTCGGCCTGCTGACGACACCCTTGCGCGACCGCTTCGGCATTCCGGTGCGGCTCAACTTCTACACCGTCGAGGAACTGGAACTCATCGTGCGGCGCGGGGCGCGGCTGATGGGTCTCGGCATGACCGACGAGGGTGCGCGCGAGATCGCCCGCCGCGCGCGCGGCACGCCGCGTATCGCGGGCCGGCTGCTGCGCCGCGTCCGCGACTTCGCAGAAGTGGCGCGGGCGGAAGCGGTGACGCAGAAGATCGCGGACGAGGCGCTGACGCGGCTTCTGGTCGACAATATGGGCCTCGACCAGCTCGACCGGCGCTATCTGTCGATGATCGCCCATAATTTCGGTGGCGGTCCGGTCGGTATCGAGACCATTGCGGCGGGGCTTTCCGAACCGCGCGATGCCATCGAGGACATCATCGAGCCCTACATGATCCAGCAGGGCTTCATTCAGCGCACGCCGCGCGGCCGTGTTCTCACCGCCAATGCCTGGAAACATCTCGGCCTGACGCCGCCGAAGGATATCGAGGCGACGCAGTTCCGGCTGGGGCTCGAGGATGAGTGAGACCACCCGCCACATGATCCGGATCGACCGCAAGCCGCAGCTATTCAGCTTCCGGGTGGCGGGCCTGATCTTTCATGACGGGTATGTCCTGGCGCAGCGCGGCGCGAAGGACGACTACTGGGCGCTGCCCGGCGGCCGGGCGGAGATCGGCGAGGATTCGCAGGAAACGATCGTCCGCGAAATGCGCGAGGAGCTTCATCGCGATGCGCGTGTCGAGCGTCTGCTGTGGACCGTCGAGAACTTCTTCTCCTACGAAGGCTATACGGCGCATGAACTCGGCTTCTACTACCTGCTGTCGCTCGCCGATGCGTTTCCCTTCCATGAGGAGGATATCGTGCATCGGGTGGTGGACGGCGTGGAGGTGGAGTTCCGCTGGTTGAAGGCGACGCCGACCGCGCTCATGGCGCATCGGCTGAAACCGCAGTTCATCGCCGACCGTATCGAGCGACTGCCGGCGACGGGCGAACACCTTATCGTCAAGGAAGGGATAGCAGCGTGACCGGAACGACCCATCCGCTTGCCGGCGAACTCACCGAGGCGGGCCACCGGCTCGTGCAGCGGGTCTATTACGAGGACACGGATTTTTCCGGCGTCGTCTATCACGCCCGCTACCTGCATTTCCTGGAGCGCGGGCGGACCGATTACCTGCGGCTGCTCGGCGTGGAGCAGGGCAGCCTGATCCTGGAGGAAGACCGGGAAGGCCTCGTTTTCGTCGTGCACCGCATGGAGATCGACTTCAAGGCGCCGGCGCGGATGGACGATATCCTGACCATCCTGACCTCCACCGAAAAGGCGGGCGGGGCGAAGATGATCCTCAACCAGGAAATCCGCCGCGGCGACCAGCTTCTGATCGCAGCGCGCGTCATCATCGCCGTCATCAATGCCGCGGGTCGCCCCCGCCGGCTGCCGGAAGCCCTTGCGGCGCGCTTTCTTGCCAAGACGCAGGAAGTTCTCGCTGTCGCCGGCCGGTAACACTCCCTTAACCATAATGATGTCTTACTCGGTTGGTGAGGATTTTGTGCACTGCACGTCATCCTTTAACCAAAATTGCCGTGAAGAAGGCAGGTTGTAAGCGTTTGACCGGCATGGCGGCCGGCGGCATCAACCGGACATTCTTGACGGGCTGCGAAGTGGTTGGGAGCAAATCCCTGGCTGCAACGCGCGGTTTGTGAATGCCGATGCGATATCCACCTCCCAGGAGACCGCAGAGGCGTGAATGTGACCCGGTTCGAGCCGCGAGGGCCCGTGCCGGGTGTTTGGATTCGGGGACATAGGTCTATGGAACAAGTGGGTTTGGAAGCGGCTGGTAGCGTGACCCTGTGGGGTCTCTTCATCCAGGCCGGATTCATCGTGAAGCTGGTCATGCTCGGCCTTCTCGCAGCGTCCGTGTGGACCTGGGCCATCGTCGTCGACAAGGCGGTGAGCTATGGCCGTGCGCGCCGGCAGCTGGACAGCTTCGAGCAGGTCTTCTGGTCCGGCCAGTCCCTGGAAGAGCTCTACCGTACGCTCTCCGATCGCCAGACCACCGGTATGAGCGCCATCTTCGTGGCGGCGATGCGGGAATGGAAGAAGAGCTTCGAGCGCGGTGCGCGCTCGCCGATCGGTCTGCAGATGCGTATCGACCGGGCGATGGACGTGACGCTGTCGCGCGAATCGGAAACGCTGGAAGCCCGGCTCGGCTCGCTCGCGACCATCGGTTCGGCGGCGCCCTTCGTGGGCCTCTTCGGTACGGTTGTCGGTATCATGACCTCCTTCCAGGCCATCGCCGGCTCCAAGCAGACAAGCCTTGCGGTCGTCGCGCCGGGTATCGCCGAAGCGCTTCTCGCCACCGCCATCGGCCTTGTCGCCGCAATTCCGGCGGTTATCGCCTACAACAAGTTCTCCGCCGATGCCGGCAAGCTGACGGCGCGCATGGAAGGTTTCGCGGACGAGTTCTCGGCCATCCTTTCGCGCCAGATCGATGAAAAGCTGCAGCCGCGCGCCGCGGCGCAGTAATTCGGCACCAGGATTTAGGACGGAGACGACGCCATGGGCATGTCGGTCGGAGCGAAGAATTCAGGCGGTGGCCGCCGCCGTCGCGGGGGCGGCAAGAAGGCCCCGATGAGCGAAATCAACGTGACGCCGATGGTCGACGTCATGCTCGTGCTGCTCATCATCTTCATGGTCGCGGCGCCGCTGATGACCGTCGGCGTGCCGCTCGACCTGCCGAAGACGCAGGCCAAGGCCCTCAATGCCGATACCCAGCCGATCACCGTTTCGGTCAAGGCCGACGGCCAGGTCTTCCTGCAGGAAACCGCGATCCCGATGGAGGAAGTCGCCGCCAAGCTGCAGGCCGTGGCGACCACCGGCTATACCGAACGCATCTTCGTGCGCGGCGACGGAAATGCGCCCTATGGCGTGATCGCCGACGTCATGTCGCGCATCCAGGCCGGCGGCTTCACGAATATCGGCCTCGTCACCGAGCAGAAACCGGATAATTGATCGCACGCCATGAAGGGCAGCCTCGCCACATCCGCCGTCATCCACGCCGTGGTTCTCACCTGGGCGCTGGTTTCGCTCGGCAGTCCCGAGAGCTTCGATGTTGCGAATGTCGAGGCGCTGCCGGTCGACATCGTGTCGATCGAGGAACTGACGCAGATCCAGCAGGGCGACAAGAAAGCCGAAATGAAGGAAAAGGCGGCGCCGATTCCGACCAAGAAGCAGACGCCGGTCGAGAATGCGGAAAACGCCGGCGAAAACGATGTCGACCTGAAGAACCTGCCGACGCCGGAGGAAAAGCCGCGCGACATCGAGACGGCCGCCTCGCCGGAAAAGGCCGAGAAGGTCGTCCAGACGCCTGACACCAAGCCGGTCGAAGACGTGAAGAAGGAAGAGCCTGCCAGCGAACCGTCGACGGAGGTCGCCGCCGTCGCGGAGGCCAAGCAGGAGGTCAAGCCGGATCCGAAGCCTGAGGCTACGCCCTCCGAGGAAAAGCCCGCCGAAGACCCCGAAGCCGAAGCGTTGCCGGACAAGGTGCCGCTTCCCGAGATGAAGCCGAAGCTCGAGACGAAGAAGACCGAGACTGCGGAGAAGCCGGCCGAGAAGAAGGTGGAGACGGCGAAGGCCGAAACCGCCAAGACCCCGGATCGCAAGAAGGACCAGAAGAAGAAGCAGGAAAAGGCAAGCTCGCTGAACGACAGCGACTTCAATGCCGACGAGATTTCCGCACTTCTCAACAAGGAGAAGGCGGCCGGCGGCGGCGCCAAGCGCTCGCAGGAAGAGGCTGCGCTCGGCGGCAAGAAGACGACGAGCGGCACCAAGCTTTCGCTGAGCGAGATGGACGCGCTGCGCGGCCAGATCCAGAACAACTGGTCGATCATTCCCGGCCTTGCGGATGCCGCCGACGTGCGCATCCAGGTCAAGATGCAGCTCGACCAGAACGGCGACATCATCGGCGAACCGGAAGTGACCGCGACGGGCGGCACGGAATCCGCACGCCGCGCGCTGGCCGGCGGCGCACGCCGCGCCATCATGAAATCGCGGCCCTTCAAGGGGCTGCCGCCTGAGAAATATGACGCCTGGAGCGAAGTCGTCGTGAACTTCGACCCCAGCCAAATGATGTAAGAACTAGGGAAGGCCTAGACAGATGTTCAGACGCAATCTCCTCCGACTCCTGGTCGTGCTGACCGGCCTTGCGGCCTCTCTGCCGCAGGCCTGGGCGCTTGTGGAAATCAACATCAACAAGGGTAATGTCGAGCCGCTGCCGATCGCGGTGACGGACTTCGTTGCCAGTGGCGATCTCGGCCAGCGCATCACCGACGTGATCGCGGCGGACCTGAAGCGCTCCGGCCTCTTCGCGCCGGTCGGCAAGCAGGCCTTCATCGAGAAGATCTCCAATCCCGACCAGCCGCCGCGCTTCGAGGACTGGAAGGTCATCAACGCGCAGGCTCTCGTCACGGGCCGTGTGACGCAGGAAAGCGATGGCCGCCTTCGCGCCGAATTCCGCCTGTGGGACACCTTCGCCGGCCAGCAGCTGACCGGCCAGCAGTTCTACACGCAGCCGGAAAACTGGCGTCGCGTGGCGCATATCATTGCCGACGCGATCTACGAGCGCCTGACCGGTGAAAAGGGCTACTTCGACACCCGCATCGTCTATGTCGCCGAAAGCGGCCCGAAGACGGCCCGCAAGCGCCAGCTCGCCATCATGGACCAGGACGGTTTCAACGCCCGCGCGCTGACCAACTCCAACGAACTCGTCCTGACGCCGCGCTTCTCGCCGAACCGCCAGGAAATCACCTACATGTCCTTCGAGGGCAACCAGCCGCGCGTCTACCTTCTCCAGCTGGAGACCGGACAGCGCGAAGTGGTCGGCAACTTCCCGGGCATGACCTTCTCGCCGCGCTTCTCGCCGGATGGCCAGAAGGTCATCATGAGCCTGCAGCAGGAAGGCAATTCCAACATCTACACGATGGACCTGCGCTCGCGCACCACGACGCGCCTCACCTCGACCGCGGCGATCGACACCTCGCCCTCCTATTCGCCCGACGGCACGCAGATCGTGTTCGAGAGCGACCGGGGCGGCAAGCCGCAGCTCTACGTAATGGGCGCCGACGGCTCCGGCCAGCGCCGCATTTCCTTCGGCGACGGCTCCTACTCCACGCCGGTCTGGTCTCCGCGCGGCGACCTCATCGCCTTTACCAAGATGTCTGGCGGCAAGTTCTCGATCGGCGTGATGAAGACGGACGGTTCGGGCGAGCGCATCCTGACCACGGGCTTCCACAATGAAGGCCCGACCTGGGCGCCGAACGGCCGCGTGCTGATGTTCTTCCGCCAGAGCGCAGGCGCCGGCGGACCGCAGATCTATTCGATCGATCTTTCCGGCTACAACGAGCAACCGATCCAGACGAAGGGCTTCGCATCCGACCCGGCCTGGTCGCCGCTTCTGGAATAGCGACACGCATAAGGCGGGCCTGCCGTGTTCTTGCCGCAAAGTCCTGTAAATCAGGGCCGAAGGCGAGACGCGGCAGGCCCGTCTCCGTTTTTACGAGGGGCCGGGGACGGTCTTACAAGCAATCGTTAACCATAATCGTTGAACAGGGATTAACCGACCGCGGTTACAGTCTGGCAACCCTGATTGAAAACCGCGCTTCAACGAACTTGACGCAAGAACTGATGCAAGGAGACCGGCTCATGAGCCGCATTCATACCCCGGCCGCTGGCCGCATGCAGACCATCGCCCGCAACCCGGCTATGATCGCCCTGTTCATGTCGCTGGCCCTCGCAGGCTGCGCTTCCAAGAAGAACCTGCCGAACAGTGCCGGCGACCTCGGCCTCAACGGTGGCGCCGGTGCCGCAACGCCCGGTTCGCAGCAGGACTTCACGGTGAACGTCGGCGACCGTATCTTCTTCGACACCGACTCTTCGTCGGTTCGCGCAGATGCTGCCGCGACGCTCGACCGCCAGGCCCAGTGGCTGCAGCAGTATTCGAACTACGCCATCACGGTCGAAGGCCATGCCGACGAACGCGGCACGCGTGAATACAACCTCGCGCTCGGCGCACGCCGCGCTGCTTCGACCCGTCAGTACCTGGTTTCGCGCGGTATCCCGGCGAACCGCATCAAGACGATCTCCTACGGCAAGGAAAAGCCGGTCGCCGTCTGCGACGACATTTCCTGCTGGTCGCAGAACCGTCGCGCCGTCACCGTTCTCGGCGGCGCTGGCATGTAATTCCTTCTCCGGAAGGACGATGCGAAAGGCGGCCGCAGGGCCGCCTTTCTTTTTTCAACACACTTTGGCCGAACTCCGTTGCTTTTTGAGAGCATTTGGAAAACTCTTCGGCGGCGCTTCGGCGCTCACTAGGACCAACAGGACGAAGATAGATGAAGAAACTTGTCGCGGCAGGCGTTCTCAGTCTCGCAGCGGTGGCACTAACGGTCGGGCCGATCAGCGCATCGCCGCTCTCGACGCTGGCGAACGGCTTCCTTCCCGCCAAGAATGCAACGGCCGAGAAGGGCAATGTGGTTCTCGCGCAGGCCATGGACCCCCGGGTCGGGCAGCTTGAAGAGCAGATCCGTACCCTCAATGGCCGTATCGAGGAAATGAGCTACCAGCTCCTGCAGATGCAGGAACAGCTCCGCAAGACCCAGGAAGACAACGAGTATCGCTTCCAGGAGATCGAAGGCGGCAAGGGCGGTGGCAGCGGCAAGAGCGGCGCGCTCGAAAAGCCGGTCAACGGCGGCACGGCCGATCAGCAGATCGCAACGAACAACGGAGTTCCGGCGGGTGATACCGCCGGAACCGACACGCTCGGCACGCCGGGCGATGGCGGCGGCGCGCAGCCACAGGAACTCGGCTCGATCAAGTTCGACGAGAACGGCAACCCGATCGGTGCCGACGCCAATCCCGATCTCAACAACCAGAGCGCCGCGCTCGGCAATGACAATGCGCTGCCCGGCGTCGATGGCGGCCTGCCCCAGGCCTCGCAGTCGTCCACGGCTTCGCTCGACAATCCGGACGATCTCTACCAGGCGGCCTATGGCCATGTGCTTTCGGGCGATTACCAGGTGGCCGAGCGCGAGTTCCGCGACTATCTCGACATCTTCCCGAACAGCGACAAGGCGGCGGACGCCAATTTCTGGCTCGGCGAAGCACAATATTCGCAGGGTAATTTCAACGACGCGGCCAAGACGTTCCTCAATGCGCACCAGACTTTCGCCAAGTCCAAGAAGGCGCCGGAAATGCTGCTGAAGCTCGGCATGTCGCTCGCCGCCCTCGACAACCGCGAAACCGCCTGCGCCACGCTGCGCGAGGTGAACAAGCGTTATCCGAACGCTTCCAAGACCGTGAAGGCCAAGGTGTCTTCCGAACAGAGCCGCCTGTCCTGCTGATTGCGGACGAAGCGAAGGCCGTGGCCCGCGCTGACGACCCCGTCACGGACGCAGCCGGCCGTTTGCTCGACAGTTTCAGACGCCCCGTCACGCTTCTCGTCGCCATTTCCGGCGGCAGCGATTCGACCGGGCTTCTCGTGGCGCTCGCCATGCTCTGCGCCACCGGGCGCTATCCGAACATCAAACTCTGCTCCTGCACGGTCGATCATGACCTGCGCCCCGGCTCTGCCGACGAGGCGTCGGCGGTCGCGAAATTATGCGCCCGCCATGGCGTCCCGCATGTCAGGCGCCGCTGGGAGGGCGCGAAGCCCGCGACCGGCCTTCAGGCCGCCGCCCGCGCCAGACGGTACGACCTTCTCGTGGACGCGGCGAGGGAAACGGGCGCGGACGCGATCCTTTCTGCCCACACCCGGGACGACCAGACCGAGACGGTCGCCATGCGTGCCGCGCGGGCAGGGAAAGGTATCGGGCTCTCCGGAATGGCGGATGCCGTTCTGCTGAACCGCGCCGTCTGGCTCCTCCGGCCGTTCCTTGATGTCGACCGCGCCTCGATCCGCGCTTTCCTCACCCTCAACGGGGAAGGCTGGATCGATGATCCGAGCAACCGCAACCCGCGTTTCGAGCGGGTGCGCGTGCGGGACCGCGGCACTGCGGGATCGTCTCCGTCGGTGGAGAACCGGCTCACGTTCTCGCAACGTGCGGCAGACTTTCTGACCGGCACCGTCGTAACCATGGATGGGACCTGCTTCTCTTTGCCGCTTCCCGCCATCGATACGGCCTTGTCCGAGCCCGCCGCCTGGCGCGGTCTCCTGTTGCTGACGGCCGTCATCGGGGGGCGGGTGCACGTCCTCGAGGCCCGGTCCGCCACGCGCCTTCGCGCCTTTCTAGCCAGCGGCACACTGTCGCGGCTGACAGCCGGTCGGGTGGTGTTCGACCGCCGGCGCGACGCGCTCCATCTCTATCGCGAGTGTCGTGGCATCGTCCCGCTGGTCTTGCCCGCCGGGGAGGCAAGAACATGGGACGGGCGCTACCATGTGACCAGCAAGGCCGGGCAGGCCTTCGTGATTTCCGCTCGGGGGGACGCTGGGGAAGGGCTCCAGGGACCGGTAATGCGGGCGCGCCGTGCCGCGCCCTGCCTGAATTTCGAGGATGGCGCCGCCGTGACGGCGCAGGATGCGACGATCGCGCCGGCAATCGCGCCCTATGCCGATTTCCTGCCGCGTTTCGACCTGCCGTTGGCGCAGGCACTGGCCGATATCGTCGGTGCGGCGCAGTTTGTGTCTCCGCCGAACGAATGAAGGCGCGCGCAAAAGCGTTGTGGTAGGATGAGACAGATGCCGATGGGAAATCCCGTGTTGACCTTCCCGTAGGAGATTGGTCGAGAAATGCCCGCCTGCCATGCGCTTTGCCTTGGCAAGGCCGCAAGGCGACCCTATGTTAGGCGACAAAGAAACGGCCGGGAGCCCCTGGCCGGGAAAGTGCCCGGAACGTTCGATGAATCCCAATTTTCGAAACTTCGCCCTCTGGGCGATTATCGCCCTTCTGCTGATCGCGCTGTTCAGCATGTTCCAGACGAGCCCGGCCCAGACCGGCTCGCGGGAAATTCCCTATTCGCAGTTCCTGAAAGAGGTGGACTCGAGCCGGGTGAAGGAAGTCGTCATTACCGGCGACAAGATCGTCGGCAGCTATGTCGAGAACGGTGCGACCTTCCAGACCTATTCG
The DNA here is from genome assembly GCF_050172695.1 of Shinella sp. G-2. Lineage (NCBI taxonomy): Bacteria > Pseudomonadati > Pseudomonadota > Alphaproteobacteria > Hyphomicrobiales > Rhizobiaceae > Shinella > Shinella sp. G-2. The sequence continues at coordinate 243,650 of NZ_JBBEYH010000003.1, forward strand.
CCGAATGGCGACAACACGCTCGTCCAGCGCCTTGAGGCGAAGAACGTCGTGGTCAGCGCGCGCCCGGAAACGGATGGTTCCTCCGGCTTCCTCAGCTATATCGGCACGCTTCTGCCCATGCTGCTGATCCTCGGCGTCTGGCTGTTCTTCATGCGTCAGATGCAGGGTGGCTCGCGCGGCGCGATGGGCTTCGGCAAGTCCAAGGCCAAGCTCCTGACCGAAGCGCATGGCCGCGTCACCTTCGCGGACGTCGCCGGCGTGGACGAGGCCAAGCAGGATCTCGAGGAAATCGTCGAATTCCTGCGCGACCCGCAGAAGTTCCAGCGCCTCGGCGGTCGCATTCCGCGCGGCGTGCTGCTCGTCGGCCCGCCCGGCACCGGCAAGACGCTGCTGGCACGCTCCGTCGCCGGCGAAGCGAACGTGCCCTTCTTCACGATTTCCGGCTCGGACTTCGTGGAAATGTTCGTCGGCGTCGGCGCGAGCCGTGTCCGCGACATGTTCGAACAGGCCAAGAAAAACGCGCCCTGCATCATCTTCATCGACGAAATCGACGCCGTCGGCCGTCATCGCGGAGCCGGTCTCGGCGGCGGCAATGACGAGCGCGAGCAGACGCTGAACCAGCTTCTCGTCGAGATGGACGGTTTCGAGGCGAACGAGGGCATCATCCTGATCGCCGCGACCAACCGCCCGGACGTTCTCGACCCCGCGCTGCTGCGTCCCGGCCGCTTCGACCGCCAGGTCGTCGTGCCGAACCCTGATATCGTCGGCCGCGAGCGCATCCTCAAGGTGCACGTGCGCAACGTGCCGCTGGCTCCGAATGTCGACCTCAAGGTTCTTGCCCGTGGTACGCCCGGCTTCTCCGGCGCCGATCTCATGAACCTCGTCAACGAGGCTGCCCTGATGGCGGCGCGTCGCAACAAGCGTCTCGTCACCATGCAGGAGTTCGAGGACGCCAAGGACAAGATCATGATGGGCGCCGAGCGCCGTTCCTCGGCCATGACCGAGGCGGAAAAGAAGCTCACCGCCTATCACGAAGCCGGTCACGCCATCGTCGCGCTCAAGGTGCCCGCCGCCGATCCGCTGCACAAGGCGACGATCATCCCGCGCGGCCGCGCGCTCGGCATGGTCATGCAGCTTCCCGAGGGCGACCGCTACTCGATGAGCTACAAGTGGATGGTCTCGCGCCTTGCCATCATGATGGGTGGCCGCGTTGCCGAAGAGATCACCTTCGGCAAGGACAACATCACCTCGGGCGCATCGTCGGACATCGAGCAGGCGACCAAGCTCGCCCGGGCGATGGTCACGCAATGGGGCTTCTCCGACCAGCTCGGTCAGGTCGCCTATGGCGAGAACCAGCAGGAGGTCTTCCTCGGTCACTCCGTCGCGCAGCAGAAGAACGTTTCCGAAGCGACCGCGCAGAAGATCGACAACGAAATCCGCCGCCTGATCGACGAGGCCTATTCCGAGGCAAAGCGCATCCTCACCGAGCAGAACCACGAATTCGTGGCGCTGGCGGAAGGTCTGCTCGAATACGAAACCCTGACCGGCGACGAGATCAAGGCGCTCATCCGCGGCGAAAAGCCGGCGCGCGATCTCGGCGACGACACGCCGCCGCACCGCGGTTCGGCCGTTCCGAAGGCCGGCCACAAGAAGGGCGGCGAAGCGGAGGGCGGCATGGAGCCGCAGCCGCAGTAACGGGCAGGTCCAGACATGTCAAAACGGCCGGGAAGTTCTTTCCGGCCGTTTTCCTTTGGTAACGGTCTGTAACGAATTCTGATTCCACGCCGGATGTTCTTTGCCGGCTTTTGTGGCAAAGAGGCGCAGAGGCCGCGTGTCTTAAGGTTAAAGTTACGTTGATGGCGTAGCGTATTTCCCCATTCCGTGCCGCGATGTATGGCACTAGGAACGCGGCACATCGAACGCGTATTGCGCTGGGCGCGGCAGAGGATGCCGCCAGGCCCGCGAATTCAGGAGCGAACATGAAACGTCGTTATTTCGGCACGGATGGTATCCGGGGGCAATCCAACACCTTTCCGATGACACCGGACCTTGCCATGCGGGTCGGCATTGCCGTGGGCACGATCTTCCGCCGTGGCGCGCACCGCCACCGGGTGGTGATCGGCAAGGACACGCGTCTGTCCGGCTACATGCTGGAAAACGCCATGGTGGCGGGCTTCACCGCCGCCGGCATCGATGCCTTCGTCCTCGGCCCGATCCCGACGCCTGCCGTCGCCATGCTGACACGCTCGCTGCGTGCCGATATCGGCGTGATGATCTCCGCCTCGCACAACCCATTCTACGACAACGGCATCAAGCTCTTCGGCCCCGATGGCTACAAGCTTTCGGACGAGCTGGAAATGGAAATCGAGGACCTGCTCGAAAAGGACATGATGGCGCAGCTTGCCAAGTCCGCCGAGATCGGCCGGGCCAAGCGCATCGACGGCGTGCACGACCGCTACATCGAGCATGCCAAGCGCACGCTGCCGCGCGACGTCACGCTGCAGGGCCTGCGCATCGCAATCGACTGCGCCAATGGCGCGGCCTATCGTGTGGCGCCTGCCGCGCTCTGGGAGCTGGGCGCCGATGTCGTGACGATCGGTAACGAACCCGACGGTCTCAACATCAATCTCGAATGCGGCTCCACGCATCCCTCGACGCTGCAGCGCAAGGTGCACGAGGTGCGCGCCGATATCGGCATCGCGCTCGATGGCGATGCGGACCGCGTGCAGATCATCGACGAGAACGGCAAGATCATCGACGGCGACCAGCTGATGGCTGTCATTGCCGAAAGCTGGGCGGCCGACGGCATGCTGCGTGGCAACGGCATCGTCGCCACCGTCATGTCCAATCTCGGTCTCGAACGCTTCCTGACCGGCAAGGGCCTCGGCCTCCAGCGGACCAAGGTCGGCGACCGCTATGTCGTCGAACACATGCGCCAGCACGACTACAATGTCGGCGGCGAACAGTCAGGCCATATCGTGCTTTCCGATTTCGGCACGACCGGCGACGGCCTCGTCGCCGCGCTCCAGATCCTTGCCTGCGTCAAGCGCAGCGGCAAGACGGTGAGCGAGGTCTGCAACCGTTTCGAGCCCGTGCCGCAGGTGCTGAAGAACGTGCGCGTGAAGGCCGGCCAGCCGCTGGAAGATGCCACGGTGCGCCAGGCGATCGCCGATGCGGAAAACGAACTTGCCAAGACCGGCCGCCTGCTTATCCGCCCCTCCGGCACGGAGCCGCTGATCCGCGTGATGGCGGAGGGCGACGATCGCGCCCAGGTCGAGCGCATCGTCGATGAACTTGTCGGCGTGATCGGCTCGGTGCGCAACGCGGCCTGAGCGAAAGCATCCTCTCTTCTGAAAGGCCGGGGCATTCGCCCCGGCCTTTTCTTTTGGCCGAAAGTCAAAAACGACGCCTTTATTTGAAAATTTACCCAATTCGTGAACGGCCATTAACAGATACGGTAAATTTTCGTAGTTAATCGGCCCTTAACCTTTCCTCGCCATTATCCATGCCTGATCGAGGGACTTGGGGACCGGCGTGCCGGACATGCCAAGCACAAGCCTATTGGAGTCAGGCCATGAGGAAAGTTTTGAGTGGCGTCGTTGCCGTCCTGCTGACAGGCACGTCGGGTTACGCGGCCGATCTGTATCAGCCGCAGGTCATCGAAGCCCCGGTGCAGGAGGCCATCATCGAGACGAGCGGCTGGTACCTGCGCGGTGACGCGGGCTGGTCCTACAACAAGATGCGCGGCGCGCACTTCTTCCAGGGCTCGAACGCGACGCTTCGCGATTTCGATTCGTCCAGCCTGAAGAGCGGCTTCACCATCGGCGGCGGTGTCGGTTACCAGATCAACGACCATTTCCGTGCCGACGTAACGCTCGACTACATGTTCAAGTCGAAGTTCAACGGCTCGACGACGGGCGGCTGCGGCGTGGCCGTCGCCTGCACCTCGCGCGACGTCGCGTCCCTGAATGCCCTCAGCCTGCTGGCCAACGCCTATGTCGACATCGGCAAATACGGCATCGTGACGCCCTATGTCGGCGCCGGTATCGGTGGCACCTATGTCAATTGGGGCAACCTCGACAACACGTCGTGCGAAACGGGCAACCCCGCCAATTGCGACCCGACGATCACGCACCGCGGCAGGAAGAGCTGGCGCTTTACCTACGCGCTCATGGCCGGCGCTTCGGTCGACGTGACCTGCAACCTGAAGGCCGACCTCGGCTACCGTTTCCGCCACGTCACCAAGGGCGAGATGTTCGGCTACAACCTGAACGGCGGCCCGGGCTACGACAAGGGCTTCTACAGCCACGAAGCGCGCGCGGGTCTGCGCTACTCCTTTGGCGGCTGCGAAACGGCGACCTACATTCCGCCGGCAGAAATCCCGATCGAACAGCCGGTCTACAAGTAAGACCCGTCTGCACCGCATCTTCCAGGGCCGCCCTCCGGGGCGGCCTTTTGCGTTCGGCGCGGCCCTTAACCGTTTCTTCATTCCTTAAGAAATATGGTTAACCAACGGTGTAGGGCGGCGATTTGCGCCCGCACCGGCCACGCAACGCCGGGCCATTCGGGCCGCAGGGGATCGAGACCATGTTCCGCCGTATCGCACCGTTTGGCATTGCCGTTCTCGCCGGCCTCCTTGCAACCGCCGCCGGCGCCAGCGACATCGACATCATCAATGCGCCGGAAATCGACATTTCCCAGAGCGCGGTGGCGCAGGGCTGGTACATCCGCGGCGACCTCGGCTATTCCGGCTGGACGAAGGGCGGCAAGCCTGACTACACGGTCTATGCGCCGGGCGGCGTCATCGCTTCGCAGGAGAGCTTCGACAGCGCGCGTTTCTCCGACGATCTCTCCTACGGCGTCGGGGTCGGCTACCAGTTCAATGACATGATCCGTGCGGACCTGACGACGGATTTCTTCAGCGGCGACCTTCGTGGGGATTCCAACATCGCCGCGCCCTGCAGCGGCGCGGATCCGGCGGGCACGAGCTGCGGCTTCAACCACGACGCCGACTACAGCGCGATCAACGTCATGGCCAACGGTTATGTCGATATCGGCACCTTCGCCGGCTTCACGCCCTATATCGGCGCGGGTGTCGGCGCGACCCGCGTGAGCTGGGGCGATCTCAATTCGCAGCCCTTCTGCGTGGCCGGCGGGGCGGCGTGCTCGGGAACGACCTATGCCGGAGAATCGCTTGCCGGCTACGATAGCTGGCGCTTTACCTATGCCCTGATGGCCGGCGCCACCGTCGACATCACGGAGCGGCTTAAACTCGATGTCGGTTACCGCTATTCCGATACGGCGGGCGGACGGATGTTCCAGTACGGCGCGACGGAGCAGGGCTATGGCGCCGCCGGTGCCAAGGGCCGCGACGAGGGCTTCAAGAAACACGAAATCCGTGTCGGTTTCCGTATTCCGACCTGGTGAACCCGCATTCCGTAAATGAGCGGAACGGCGCGTCGGGCAACCGGCGCGCCGTTTCCGTTGCGCCGGATTATTTTTCGATAGCGACATATTCCCCTTGACTTGAGAACGCCTCTTCCATATTCACGGCGGCGGGACACTCCTCCCCAACGAGGAGCTATCTATCTGGAAGGATAGCGATCATGACGAAAACCGTCACACCGCCGGACGTGCGTCCGAACAATACCCATTTCTCTTCTGGCCCGTGCTCGAAGCGCCCCAACTGGTCGCTCGAAGCGCTTTCCGATGCTCCGCTCGGTCGTTCGCACCGCGCCAAGATCGGCAAGACCAAGCTCAAGCAGGCCATCGATCTCACCCGTGATGTTCTGGAAGTGCCGGCGGATTACCGCATCGGCATCGTACCGGCCTCCGATACCGGCGCCGTCGAAATGGCGCTGTGGTCGCTGCTCGGCCCGCGCGGCGTCGACATGGTCGCCTGGGAAAGCTTCGGTTCGGGCTGGGTTTCGGATGTCGTGAAGGAGCTGAAGCTCCCCGACACGCGCAAGATCACGGCCGATTACGGCCTTCTCCCGGACCTTTCCACGATCGATTTCGACCGTGATGTGGTCTTCACCTGGAACGGCACGACGTCCGGCGTGCGCGTCGCCAATGCCGACTTCATCCCGGCCGACCGCAAGGGTCTCACGATTTGCGACGCGACCTCGGCCGCCTTCGCGCAGAACCTCGATTTCTCCAAGCTCGATGTCGTCACCTTCTCCTGGCAGAAGGTTCTCGGCGGTGAGGGCGCGCACGGCGTCATCATCCTGTCGCCGCGCGCCGTCGAGCGCCTCGAAAGCTACACGCCGGCCTGGCCGATGCCGAAGATCTTCCGCATGACCAAGGGCGGCAAGCTGATCGAAGGTATCTTCCAGGGCGAGACGATCAACACGCCCTCCATGCTCTGCGTCGAAGACTATATCGACGCCCTGCTCTGGGCGCAGCAGGTCGGCGGCCTCAAGGGCCTGATGGCCCGCGCGGATGCCAATGCCAAGGTCATCTTCGATTTCGTCGAGACGAACGACTGGATCGCCAATCTCGCCAGGGACCCGGCGACGCGTTCCAACACCTCGGTCTGCCTGACGATTGCCGACAAGGACGTGCTGGCGCTCGACGCGGACGCACAGGCCGCCTTTGCCAAGGGCCTCGTCTCGCTGCTCGACAAGCAGGGTGTCGCCTATGACATCGGCGCCTATCGCGATGCTCCGTCGGGCCTGCGCATCTGGGCCGGCGCGACCATCGACACGGCCGACCTCGAGGCGCTGATGCCGTGGCTGACCTGGGCCTTCGAAACCCAGAAGGCGACGCTTTCCAAGGCTGCGGCCTGATTTCGCGACCGGCTTCGTCCATCGGGCGAAGCCACCCTTTATCTCATCTCCCTAGACCGATTTAAGGAGGCCTCTCGTGGCACCTCGCGTACTCGTATCCGACGAACTCTCGGAAACCGCCGTCCAGATCTTCCGCGATCGCGGCGTCGAAGTCGATTTCCAGCCGAAGCTCGGCAAGGACAAGGAAAAGCTCGCCGAAATCATCGGCAACTATGACGGTCTCGCCATCCGCTCGGCCACCAAGGCGACGGAAAAGCTGATCGCCGCCGCGACCAACCTCAAGGTCATCGGCCGCGCCGGCATCGGCGTCGACAATGTCGACATCCCGGCCGCCTCGCGCCGCGGCATCATCGTCATGAACACGCCCTTCGGCAACTCGATCACCACGGCCGAGCATGCCATCGCGCTGATGTTCGCCGTTGCCCGCCAGCTTCCGGCGGCCGACAGCTCGACCCAGGCCGGCAAATGGGAAAAGTCGAAGTTCATGGGCGTCGAGATCACCGGCAAGCTGCTCGGCGTCATCGGCGCCGGCAATATCGGCGGCATCGTCTGCAAGAAGGCCATCGGCCTCGGCATGCATGTCATCGCCTACGATCCGTTCCTGTCGGCCGAACGCGCCCAGGAAATGGGCGTCGAGAAGGTGGAGCTGGACGACCTGCTCGCCCGTGCCGATTTCATCACGCTGCATGTTCCGATGACGGACAAGACGCGCGGCATCCTGAACAAGGAGGCGCTGGCCAAGACCAAGAAGGGCGTGCGCATCGTCAACTGCGCCCGTGGCGGTCTGGTCGACGAGGCCGCGCTTGCCGAAGCCATCAAGTCCGGCCATGTCGCCGGCGCCGGTTTCGACGTGTTCGAGGTCGAACCCGCGACGGAGAGCCCGCTCTTCGGCCTGGAGAATGTCGTCTGCACGCCGCATCTCGGCGCATCGACCACGGAAGCGCAGGAAAACGTTGCGCTGCAGGTCGCCGAGCAGATGTCGGACTATCTCGTTAAGGGTGCCGTCTCCAACGCCATCAACATGCCGTCGATCACGGCCGAGGAAGCGCCGATCCTGAAGCCCTTCATCCGTCTTGCTGACGTGCTCGGCGCCTTCGTCGGCCAGGTCACGGAAAGCGCGATCAAGGAAATCGAGATCCTCTACGACGGCGCAACCGCGACGATGAACACCAAGGCGCTGACCAGCGCGGTGCTCGCCGGCCTCATCCGCCCGCAGGTCGCCGACGTCAACATGGTTTCGGCTCCGGTGATGATCAAGGAAAAGGGCGTCATCCTTTCCGAGGTCAAGCGTGACAAGTCGGGCGTCTTCGACGGTTACATCCGCCTGACGGTGAAAACGGAAAATCAGACCCGCTCGATCGCCGGCACGGTGTTCTCGGATGGCAAGCCGCGCTTCATCCAGATCAAGGGCATCAACCTCGATGCCGACGTGGGCAACCACATGGTCTACATCACCAACACCGACGTTCCCGGCATGATCGGCTTCATCGGCACGACGCTCGGTGCGGCCGGCGTGAACATCGCCAACTTCCAGCTCGGTCGCGACAAGCAGGGCGGCGACGCCATCGCGCTGCTCTATGTCGATGCCGCCGTTTCGGAAGACGTGATGAACAAGCTGCGCGCCAATACGGCGATCCGCCAGGTCAAGCCGCTCGTCTTCAACGTCGACTGAGCATCCTTCTCCCAAGACGGAATGGAAAACCCGCCGGAGCGATCCGGCGGGTTTTTCGTTTCAGGCCTTCCTGTCCTTCGGCCGTCCCCATTCGGCAATGGCAATGCCGCCGAGGACGAGGAGGAGGGCAGCGATATGGAAGAGGTGCAGCGTCTCGCCGATCAGGAGAACGGAGAGCAGCGTGCCGAAGACAGGGATGGCGTTGATGAAGAGCCCGGCGCGGTTGGCGCCGATCATCTCGACGCCGCGCACGTAAAGGACCTGCGAAAGCAGCGATGGGAAAATGCCGGCATAGAGCACGATGATCCAGCCTGTCGTATCCGGCAGGATGGCGGCCTCGCGCGACAGTTCCCAGAAGAAGAGCGGAACGGCGCTGAGAAGTGCGCCGAAGGCGGGGGCGGCGATGAAGCTCTGCCAGTGCAGGGTCGGCTTCCAGCGCAGCGAGACCGTATAGGCGGCATAGACGATGCAGGCGATCAGCATCAGCGCATCGCCGAAATTGAACTGAAGCTCCGCCAGTGCCGAGAATTCGCCATGAGCGGCGGTTACCAGAACGCCGACGAGGGTGACCGTGAAGCCGAGAACCTGCGCGAAGGACGCCTGGATGCGGAACAGCACGAAGTTGAAGACGAAGATCAGCATGGGAATGCCGGCCTGCTCGATGACGGCGTTGATGGCGCTGGTATAGCCGAGCGCGGTATAGAGCAGGGCATTGAACGCCGTGAAGCCAAAGGCGCCGTAGAGTAGAAGCTGGAGCCAGTGCTTGCGGATGACCGGCCAGTCGCGCTTCACCTGCGGCGTCATGAGGGCGAGAATGATGAGAAGCGCGACGACCCAACGGAAGGTCGTCAGCACCATGGGGCTGACATGGCCGACGGCGAGCTTGCCTGCGACCGAGTTTCCGCCCCAGAAAAGGGATGTGACCGTCAGGTAGAAATAGGCTCTGCTGTTCAAGGCGGCTTTGTCCGGATGAGGGAAGGGTATGCGCAGGGTGCGCCGGCGGGTGCCACAGATAAGGTGAAAAACCGCGGAATGTCATGCAAAAAGCGGATGGCGGCCGTCATAACAGGGTCGCATTCCCTATGACAACACAGTATAGATGCGCGGGTTTGAACTCAGGCGCACGCGCACGTGTGCGTAAACGGTAACGCGTTTCGCGCGCGAAAACGGGAAAAGATGAAATGACGAACGTCGTGGTGATCGGATCGCAATGGGGTGACGAAGGCAAGGGCAAGATTGTCGACTGGCTTTCCGAACGCGCCGATATCGTGGTGCGCTTCCAGGGCGGCCACAATGCCGGTCATACGCTCGTCATCGACGGCACCAGCTACAAGCTGTCGCTGCTGCCTTCCGGCGTCGTACGTCCCGGCAAGATGGCTGTCATCGGCAATGGCGTCGTGGTCGATCCGCATGCGCTGATCGCCGAAATCGACAAGCTGGCAAAGCAGGGCGTTACGATCTCGCCGGAAAACCTGCGCATCGCCGACAATGCCACGCTCATCCTGTCCCTGCACCGCGAACTCGACGGCATTCGCGAGGACGCCGCCTCGGCGTCGAATTCCGGCGTCAAGATCGGCACGACCCGCCGCGGCATTGGCCCGGCCTATGAGGACAAGGTCGGCCGCCGCGCGATCCGCATCATGGACCTTGCCGATCTCGAAAGCCTCTCGGGCAAGGTCGAGCGCCTGCTGACGCACCACAACGCGCTGCGTCGTGGTCTCGGTGAGGCGGAAGTCACGCATGAGGCGATCATGCAGGAACTGACCTCGGTCGCCGACCGCGTGCTGCCGTACCGCGAAACGATCTGGCTGATGCTCGACAAGGAGCGCCGCCGCGGCGCGCGCATCCTGTTCGAGGGCGCACAGGGCTCGCTGCTCGACATCGACCATGGCACCTATCCCTTCGTGACGTCGTCCAACACGGTCGCCGGCCAGGCTGCTGCCGGTTCCGGCATGGGCCCGGGTTCGCTCGGCTACATCCTCGGCATCACCAAGGCCTATACGACCCGCGTCGGCGAAGGCCCGTTCCCGACGGAACTCACCGACGAGATCGGCCAGTTCCTCGGTGAGAAGGGCCATGAATTCGGCACGGTGACGGGCCGCAAGCGCCGTTGCGGCTGGTTCGACGCTGCGCTGGTGCGCCAGTCGGTCGCCACCAACGGCATCACGGGCATCGCGCTGACCAAGCTCGACGTCCTCGACGGCCTCGACGAGCTGAAGATCTGCGTCGGCTACACGCTGGACGGCCAGGAGATCGACCACCTGCCGGCAAGCCAGGGCCAGCAGGCCCGCGTCGAGCCGATCTACATCACGCTGGAAGGCTGGAAGGAATCGACGGTCGGCGCACGCAGCTGGGCGGATCTGCCGGCCCAGGCGATCAAATATGTCCGTCAGGTCGAGGAACTGATCGGTGCGCCGGTCGCGCTGCTTTCCACCAGCCCGGAGCGCGACGACACCATACTTGTGACGGACCCGTTTGAGGACTAATCTCAAGCTCAACACCAGTTCCGTGTCCTATTCCAATGGGATAGCGCACGGACACGACGGAAAGTTCTGATGGCGGATTTTGTAGCAGTCATTCGGAGGGCCGTGGACGGCCTCTCGGACAACAATGCCGAGATGCGGCAGAAGGTTTACGAGAAGGCCCGCGGCGCCGTCCGCCGGCAGCTCGAATCCATGAATCCGCGCCCTTCCGATGACCTTGTGAAGCGCCAGCTCGACAAGCTCGAGGCGGCGATCATCGACGTCGAGGCTGATCATGCCGAGGCGCTGCCTGCCGACGAACCCGCACCGGAGCCCGTCGAAGAGGTGGTTCTGGTGGAGCCGGCGGCGGCGGAACCCGACGCCGTCGCGGAGCCGGAACCGCAGCTGGCCGAAGTCGAACCGGAACCTGAGCCCGAACCGGTAAGTGAGCCGGAACCGGAGCTGCACGATGAGCCTGTCGTGGAGCATCGTGCCGAAGAGGTGACGGTCGAAGAGGCTGCCAGCGACGAGCCCGAGGCTGACGAGCCGGTGGCGGAGACCGTCGCCGAGCAGGAGCCGGAACCGGTTGTCGAGGACGAACCCGTTCATCACGAAGCCGCTCATCGCGAGCCTGTTGCCGTCGAGGCGCATGTCGAGCCGTCCTGGCAGGTGGAAGCCGAGCCGGCGGATGACTACGTGCCCTCCTGGCAGGAGCCGGAGCAGGACGTCGCCCCGGAAGCGGGCGGCGAGACCTTCGAAGCTGCAGAGCCCGAGCCGCAGGTCTATGCGGTTCACGACGAACACCTGCCCGACGCAGAGCCTGTCGCCGAAGCCCGCATGCCCGCGGCAGAGGCCGAGTGGGAGTGGAACGAGGCGGCTGCCGCCACCATCTCCACCGGCACGGAGCGCCAGTCGGCCGCCGCAGCGGTCGATCCGCTTGCCTGGGAATGGCCCGACGAAAAGTCCGCGCAGCCGGAGGCAACGCCCCGGCAGCCCGCCCAGAAGAGCGATTGGGACGATCTCGACGACCTGATCGGCTTCACGCCCAAGACCGAGCCGGTTGCTTCGGCAACGGCGACGGCCGCCACGACCGGATTTGCCACGGCGACGTCCGCGGCCGCGGCCGAGACGGCGCGCGCGCCGCAGCGCTCGTTCCGGGCGGAGCCGCGCAAGTCGCGCCTCAATCTCGGCGCGCTCGCCGCCACGGTGGCGCTGCTTGCGCTCGTGGGGGGCGCTGGCGCCGGCTACTGGCTCAACCGCGAGACCGTGAACGGCTGGTTCAACGAGAAGATCGCCTCCTTTACCGGTCCGTCGACGGAGAAGCCTGCGGAAACACCGCAAACGACCGATACTGCCGAGGGTGGTCGCAGCCTGCCGTCGAACACCACGCCGTCCAACACGGCCGAGACGAGCGATGCGGGAACCGACAAGCCCGCCACGACCGAGGTCGCCTCCGCGACGCAGAACAGCAGCGGCAAGTTCACGCAGCGCCTCCTGACGGACGGTTCGGAAGTGGACAACGGCCCGGCTCCGGCGCTCGATGGCGGCACCGGCGAAGAAGGCAAGTCCGTCGCGGCGCAGTCCACGGAAACGGCTGGTGTCGCGACTGAAAACGGCGCGGCGACGACCGAAGGCGCGACCGGCGGCCAGACGACCCCGGCCACCGGAACCGACGGCACGGCGCAGACGCCGGCCGGCACGGGCGATGCCACCGCGACCGGCACGCAGACCCCGGCCGCGACCGGCGAACAGGCTGCCGCCATCGGTATCACGCAGAAGATGTTCCTTTACGAGGAGCGCCTTGGCCAAACGGCGCCGACGGCGATCGAAGGTACGGTTGCCTGGTCGAGCGCCGAGGAATCGCCGGGCGGCGATGCCAAGCCGGAACCGGTCGTGCGCGCGCAGGTCAATGTGCCCTCCAAGGGTCTGACCGCGCTGATCACCTTCCGCCGCAACATCGACAAGTCCTTGCCGGCAAGCCATATCGTCGAGCTGGTCTTCTCGCTGCCGGAAAGCTTCGAAGGCGGCGGAATCGAGAGCGTGCAGCGCGTGGCGATGAAGCGCACCGAGCAGGACCGCGGCGACGCGCTGATCGCGGTGCCGGCCAAGATCACCGACGACTTCCACATGATCGCGCTCAACGACTTCCCCGAGGCGATCGCCAAGAACACCGAACTGATGCGGACGCGCAGCTGGATCGATATTCCGATCACCTATCGCAACGGCCGCCGCGCATTGCTGACGCTCGACAAGGGCACGGCCGGCGCGGAAGCCTTCGACAAGGCGCTGAAGGCCTGGGCGACGACCGGCAACAGCCAGTAACGGGCCTCACGGCACAAAGAAAAAAGGCCCGGCAGCGATGCCGGGCCTTCTTCGTTTCGGATATGTCGCGCGGGTTATGCGTCTTCGATGACGCGCACGGCGCGGGCCTGTTCGGCGGCGTATTTCTGGACCGCTTCCTGCACCTTCTCGAAGGCGCGGACCTCGATCTGGCGAACGCGCTCACGGCTGATGTCGAACTCGGAAGAGAGTTCTTCCAGCGTGACCGGATCTTCGGCGAGGCGGCGGGCCTCGAAGATGCGGCGTTCGCGCTCGTTGAGCACGCCCATGGCGCGAGCCAGCATGGCACGACGCGTGTCCAGCTCGTCCTGCTCGATCAGCGTCTGTTCCTGGCTGTCGTGGTCATCGACAAGCCAGTCCTGCCACTGGCCGCTGTCGCCTTCGGACGCCTTGATCGGCGCATTGAGCGAAGCGTCGCCGGAAAGGCGGCGGTTCATCGAGACGACTTCGTCCTCGGAGACCTTGAGCTTGGTGGCGATCTCCTTGACCTGGTCGGGGCGCAGATCACCGTCCTCGATGGCCTGGATCTTGCCCTTCATGCGGCGCAGGTTGAAGAACAGGCGCTTCTGGTTGGCGGTCGTGCCCATCTTCACCAGCGACCAGGACCGCAGGATATATTCCTGGATCGAGGCCTTGATCCACCACATGGCATAGGTCGCAAGGCGGAAACCGCGCTCCGGGTCGAACTTCTTGACAGCCTGCATCAGGCCGACATTGCCCTCGGAGACGACTTCGCCGATCGGCAGGCCGTAGCCGCGATAGCCCATGGCAATCTTCGCCACGAGGCGCAGATGGCTCGTGACGAGCTGATGGGCGGCGGTGCGGTCGCCGTGCTCCTGGTAACGCTTGGCGAGCATGTATTCCTGCTGCGGCTCAAGCATTGGAAATTTGCGGATTTCGTCGAGATAGCGGTTGAGACCACCTTCTCCAGCCGTGATCGACGGCAGCGTATTGCGGGCCATTCAGCACCCCTTTCTGAGTAGGCTTCCATTCCGGCAAGCCTTGGTACGGAGCCTGATCCTGTGAAACCGGATCCCCGTTAGCGACCATGCTCCCCGTGGGTCATGGCGACCCCACTGATCCTACAGATAGGTATGGCGAAACAATGATTCAAGGCGCCGCTGGCTTCACGGCTGCGTGAAGGCGGGGTGAGAAGAGAGGTTTTGCGACACGGGACTAAGATGGGGCGGAACGCCGGAAAATCAAGGGTCCGAGGGTTCGTCCATGGTTCTGAGCGCCGCGATCAGCCGCTCGAGATCGGCCGGCGGCGGCGCCTCGAAATGCATCGTCTCGCCGGTCGAGGGATGCTCGAACTGCAGCAGGAAGGCATGCAGCGCCTGCCGGCGGAAACCGTTCACCACCTTCTTCGCCTCGTCGGGCAGGCGGTTCGCCTTGGTCTTGAAGGCCGCGCCATATTCGGGGTCGCCGATCAGGGGATGGCCGATATGGGCCATGTGCACGCGGATCTGGTGCGTGCGACCGGTCTCCAGATGGCATTCGACCAGCGAGGCGAGGCTCGTGCCGTCCTCGGTCTCGCCGTAGCGCTCGACCACTTCGTAGTGGGTGATCGCCTCGCGGGCGTCATCCGCGTCCTCGCGCTTGACCGCGCGCTTGGTGCGGTCGGCGCCGCGGCCGAGCGGGGCGTCGATCGTGCCCTTGATCTGGCGCGGGCGGCCCCAGACGATGGCCTGATAGGCGCGTTCCAGCGGGCCGGTGCGGCCGTGGTCGGCGAACTGGTCGGAGAGATGGCGGTGGGCAAGGTCGTTCTTGGCCACGACCATGACGCCGCTCGTTTCCTTGTCGAGCCGGTGCACGATGCCGGGCCGGCGGACGCCGCCGATGCCGGAGAGGCTGTCGCCGCAATGATAGATGAGGGCATTGACGAGCGTGCCCGTCCAGTTGCCGACGGCAGGGTGCACGACGAGGCCGGCGGGCTTGACCAGCACGATGACGTCGTCGTCTTCGTAGAGCACGTCGAGCGGAATGTTCTCGCCCTTCGGCTCGGGGTCGCGCGGGGCGGGCATGGTGAATTCGATGACGTCGCCGGGATGCACCTTGCGCTTCGGCTCGGTCATGACCGTGCCGTTGACGATGGCCGCGCCTTCCTCGATCAGCGCCTTGATACGGCTGCGCGAGTAGTCGCCGGCGAGCGTGGCGGCGAGCCAGGCGTCGATGCGTCCTTCGGCGTCTTCCGGCGCCGTCAGGACTTTTCTTGTGGCCTCGGCTTCTTTAAAGGGGTCGGTCATCGTTCAATTCTACTCATTGCCGGAAGGGCGCTGCCATGTCCAACATCGAAACCGACGATCAGGAAGACAAGCCGCTCGACCCCGTGATGGAAAATGTCCGTCGCAAGATGATGCGCCTGCAACTCGTGTCGGGCGGCATCATGCTTTTGATGTTCATGGCGGTGCTCGCGGCCATTGTCTATAAGATCAACACGCGCGATGGCAAGCCGGAAGCTGCCGTTTCCGCGGGCGGCGCGCTCACCGTGCCGAGCGATGCGCCGGTCAGGGCGACCGCCGCGCTGCCGGATGGCTTCGCCGTGTCGGCCGTATCGCAGGCGGGCGGCCAGATCCTGTTCTATGGCGTGATGGCCGACGGCGCGCGCAAGGCCTTCCTCTTCGACATCGCGGCCGGCCGTACCGTCGCCGAGATCGATGTGACGGGCAAGTGACCCCATGGCGGGGGAACCGATCCGCATCGACGATCCCGCCGATCCGCGCATTGCCGGCTTCGTCTCGATCCGCGAGCGCGACCTGACGGGCCGCGACGGCCTGTTCATTGCCGAGGGCACGGTGGTGCTGCGCATGCTCGGCCAGGAGGCGGCGCGCGAGAACGGGTTTGCCGCGGAGGCGATCCTGCTTCTCGAAAACCGTCTCGCCGGCATTGCCGAGGTGCTGGACGCCTTTCCGGCAACGGTGCCGGTCTATGTCGCTTCGCAGGCGATCTTCGACGCGATCGCCGGTTTCAACATGCATCGCGGCGTGCTGGCACTCGGCCGCAAGCCGGTGGCGCATGTCGGGGCAGGGCTGCTTGCTCGCCTGCCGGAAACCAGCCTTGTTCTCGTCGGCTGCGGCCTTTCCAACCACGACAATGTCGGCTCGATCTTTCGCAACGCCGCCGCCTTCGGCGTCGACGGCGTGTTCCTCGACGAAACCTCCTGCGACCCGCTCTACCGGAAGGCCATCCGCGTCTCGGTCGGCTCCGTGCTGAGCGTGCCGTTCTCCCGCGGCCTTGCTGCCGAAGCGCTGCTGCGCGAACTGGCCGAGGCGGGATTCGAGATCTGGGGGCTTTCGCCGCGTGGCGGAGTGCCGGTCGCGGCCATTCCGATGGCGCGACGCGTCGCGCTCGTGCTCGGCACGGAGGGGGACGGGTTGCCGGATACCATTCTGTCGGCCTTCCGCACGGCGCGGATTCCGCAGCAGCCCGGCCTCGACAGTCTCAACGTGGCGACGGCGAGCGGCATCGCCCTCTACGAGATCGCGCTCGGCATGGGCCGCATCGCCTGACGCTCATCAGCAGCGCACGCCGTCCCACACTTCGTTCGGCGTTCCGGTCTGGTCCTGCCATGTGCCGGTAAAGCCGCTGTAGTCGGGCTTGAAGGTGATGGAGAGCTTGCCGCTGCCGTATTTGTCCTGCCAGTCGAGCGTGTGCGCGAGGCCTGTCACGGGCGCGGCTTCGGCCAGGGTTCCCGGCGTCATGCCGCCGTAATCGGCAAAGCGATAGGCGCCGGACAGCCGGCCGTCGCTTTCGACCGTGATGTCGGTCTCGACCTGGACAAGCGCGCCGCTGCTCCACAGGCGGCCGCAATATTGGCCGGCAAGGGTTGCTTCCTGTTTGGGAGAGGGTGCGTTCGCGCCGCTGAGGCCGAGCACCAGGGCGAGGATCGCTGCCTTCATCATGCGCTCCGTTCCGGTCAGGCCTCGTCGCGGCGAATTTGCTGGCGCACCCGCTGGGCGAGGCTGCGCTCTTCGCCCTCGAGCGCGGGATCTATCGCGGCGATAAGTTCGTGTACGGGTGAGGCCGCGCCTTCCCGGGCGGCGGTCAGCACGATCATCTTGCTCGCGAGGTCGGCCATTTCTTCCCGTAGAGCGGCGTCGTTGCTACCCGCCTTGGCGGCCAGCAGCCGCTCCGTCAGCGCCGTGCCCTGGTTGTGCACATCCTCTTCCAGCGCGGCGATATCGATGGGCGGCGTGGGCTGGGTCTTTTCCGTGCGACGGGCCGGGAGCCGGCTTGCCGCAATCGTGTGGGCAAGCCCCGTGGTGCGCACCGCCTTTGCCGCTTCCTTGTTCTCCGCCGTCAACGTCTTCACCTTTTCGCGCAGCCGGCCGATTTCCGCCAGGCGCCGTTCAATTGCATTGTCCTTGTCCGCGCTGGTGGAAAGCTCCCGCGTCAGCTTCGCCTCGAGCTGGCGCACGCGGCCCTCCTCGCGCGACAGGCGCATTTCCAGCGCCTTGGCCTTGTCGCTGGTGGTCTTCAGGTCCTCGCGCAGCTTGTCGCGCTCATCCTTCAGGCCGCCGATGCGGCTTTTCAGGTTCTCGGCCGTCGTTTCATGGGTGGCGAGGTCGATCTTCATGGTGTCGATGTCGGCGCGCAGATGGCCGATGCTGCCGTTCAGCCTGTCGATTTCGGCTGCTCTGGCGCGAACCTCGCGGTCGGCGGTCGCCAGCGCCGTCTTCAACTGCTCGCCCTTCATCTCCTCGCGCCGCAACGCGGAGCGCATGTCGCCGGCTTCGATGTTCATGTCGGCGATCTGGGCGTGCAGTTCGGCATTCTCCGTGCCGATGGCCGTGGCCTCGGCGAGCAGTTTCTCGTTCTTCACCATTTCCAGCGTGTGTTTTTCCCGCTCGCGCCGCACGTTCTGCGAAAGGCGGGCGTTTTCGGCGGCATAGGCCGCGCGCGCCATGTCCTTCTGCGCTCGTACTTCCTGTGGGCTCAGCGGCATCGTGGCCCGCATGCGGGCTTCCGTGAACTTGACGATGCGCTTCTGGACCGCCGGCGCGACGAGAAGGCCGGTCAGCGTGGCGGCGAGGAAGCCGAGCGCGAAGAGAAGGGCATACTCGATCACGGGTCAACTCGTTCCAAACATGGCCCCAAACGGGTCTCGAACGAGCGCACTATAGCGGCTCGTTCGAACTTGCCCAGAGGGAAATAAACTCTCGGTTAACCTGACGGGCGAGCCGCCCGGTTCATTCACCGGGATGCTCAGAAGGGATTCCAGGTCGGCTGGCGTGTCATCTTGAGGTAGCCGGCATTGATGCCGAGGCGGGCGCCGACGCCGGTGCGGATCGGCACGAGCACGATGTCCCTGTTGACATTCACCTGCATACCGAGGCCGGCAATGACATAGGCCGAGCCGGAGACGCCGCCGAAACGGTCGAAGAGCGCGTTGACGTCGGGCAGGTTGTAGACGAGCATCATGGTGCGGCTGCCCTGGCCGCCCCAGTCGAGGCCGAGCGAGGGGCCTTGCCAGAAGACCGAGTGCTGGCCGGCATTCTTGGTGTTGAGCGTGCCTTCGCCATAGGTCAGACCCGCGACGAAGGCGCCGGAGCCCTCCTGGCCGAGAATATAGCCGTTCGGCAGGCCGTGGGATTCAAAGGCGCGTTCGACCAGCTTGGCAAGACCGCCGGAGGTTTCGCCGAAGAAATTGTGACCGGCGTCGACGATCTCCTGCATGGAGTACTGGCCGCTGTTCTGCTGAGCCTTTGCGGGCAAAGCCAGGATGAAAAGGGCGGCGAACAGCGCCGCCGCGATCCTGAATGCCGCCGTGACCGGATGTGAAATAGCCATGTCCGTTCGCTTCCTCGTATTCGGCCCCGTTCCTTGCAGCAATTTGCCCCGATGATCTTAACAATCGGTTTACCAAATGTGGTGTCATTATGGCTGTCTTCAAATCGAGCACGCCTCGCGCAATTCCGGCGTGCTATGCGTCGCGCGGAATGTCCCCGCGTGTGCCCTTCACCAAGGCATCCCGCGATGAACCAATGCGTGGATCTGGGAGAAATACATGGCGAAAAATCCGAACCTGACGCTGACCGGTCCCGATCTGGCAGCGCTTCTGTGCAGCCGCGTCTGCCATGACGTCATCTCGCCCGTCGGGGCGATCAACAATGGCCTGGAACTGCTTGACGAGGGCGGTGCCGATGCAGAGGCGATGGACCTCATCCGCACGAGCGCGCTCAACGCTTCCGTCCGGCTGAAATTCGCGCGGCTTGCCTTCGGCGCCTCCGGTTCGGTCGGCGCGTCGATCGATACGGGCGAGGCCGAAAAGGCCGCACGCGATTTCGCCGCCGCCGAAAAGAAGACGGAGATCACTTGGACGGGACCACGCGCCATCGTCGCGAAGAACCGGGTCAAGCTCCTGCTCAACCTTTTCCTCATCGCCTATGGCGCCATTCCGCGCGGCGGTTCGATCGAGGTGACGCTGGACAATCCGGAATTCGATGCGGTCTTCAAGCTGGCCGTAAAGGGCCGCATGCTGCGCGTGCCGCCGAAGTTCACGGAGATCCTTACCGGCACGCCAGAAGAGGCGGTCGACGCCCATTCCATTCAGCCCTACTACACGGTCCTGCTCGCCGAAGAGGCGGGTATGGTGCTCGACGTGGCAGCGAGCCCGGAAGAGATCGTCTTCTCGGCCCGTATGGCCGCGGCAGAGGAATAAGTCTCGACGGCCCTGCAACGGGAAGGGCCTGCTTCAGGATTGCTCTGAAACGTCAGGCGAACGGCATGCGTTCGCCTGACGTCGTTTTGGAGGAGAGGCGACGGCCGTCTTCCCCGTGCAGTGCTTCGGGCGCAAACCTTGGCGCGTTAACCATCCACGCTAACCCTTTGTTTGCCAGACATCGGTAGAGTCGCCCTCTGTATCGTTCCCGCTCTGCGAGCGGGAGACCTAGGAGCAGCGCATGCAACGGTTGATGATCGCCGACGGTTCCGATGTCGTCCGGAAGGTCGGCAAGCGTATTCTTTCCGGTTTCGACTTTCTCGTCCTGGAAGCGTCGAGTTCGCTCGAAGCGCTCGTGCGCTGCGAGGCGGAGCTGCCCAATATCCTCATCGTCGATTCCACCATGGACGGCGCGCTCGAGCTGATCGGCAATATCCGCAACCTGCCGCAGGGCAAGTCGGTGCGCATCTACTATTGCGTGGTCGAGGCGGACCTGAAGAAGATGATGATGGGCAAGCGTGCCGGCGCGGACGACTTCCTGCTGAAGCCGTTCGACCGCAAGATCCTGACCCAGGTCTTCGGCAATCTCTCGATCGCCGCCTGATCCGTTTTCCTTCTTCTCTTACGACCATTCCATGCGGCCGCTCGCAGGAGCCGGCCGCATTTTCGTTTGGGCATCTGCCGGGCAAAAGAAAACCCGCCGGCAAGCGGCGGGTCGGATGTCTCGAGCGGGGAGGGGCGTATCAGGCGCTTTCGAGATAGTCGCCATCGGGCTCGCGCAGCACGTAGCCGCGGCCCCAGACCGTCTCGATGTAGTTCGCGCCGCCGGCGGCATTTGCCAGCTTCTTGCGCAGCTTGCAGATGAAGACGTCGATGATCTTCAGTTCCGGCTCGTCCATGCCGCCATAGAGGTGGTTCAGGAACATTTCCTTGGTGAGCGTGGTGCCCTTGCGCAGCGAGAGCAGCTCGAGCATCTGGTATTCCTTGCCCGTCAGGTGCACGCGCTGGCCGCCGACTTCGACGGTCTTGGCGTCGAGGTTGACGATGAGCTCGCCCGTGGCGATGACCGACTGGGCATGGCCCTTGGAGCGGCGCACGATGGCGTGGATGCGGGCGACGAGCTCGTCCTTGTGGAACGGCTTCGTCATGTAGTCGTCGGCGCCGAAGCCGAGGCCGCGCACCTTGTCCTCGATGCCGGCCATGCCGGAGAGGATGAGGATCGGCGTCTTGACCTTGGACAGGCGCAGCGTGCGAAGAACCTCGTAACCCGACATGTCGGGGAGGTTGAGATCGAGCAGAATGATGTCGTAATCGTACAACTTGCCCAGATCGACACCTTCCTCGCCGAGGTCGGTGGTATACACATTAAAGCTTTCGGACTTCAGCATCAGCTCGATGCTCTGCGCTGTCGCGCTATCGTCCTCAATGAGTAGAACCCGCATATCTGTCCCCTTTTCCGCCGCTCAAGGTGCCTGGCCCCCTACGCGATACGGATCCAGTCGTTGCCTGATTTGGAGGCTGCCACGAAATGGTTAACAAATCCTGATTCACTTTGGCAAGGTGTATCGATCTGTTAATTATTTTGGGCAGACTCCTGATTTCATGAGTGAATCGGAAATGTGTCTCTTAAGCTTTATTATTAAGAAACATTGCTAACCGACTCTTTCGACTCATCAATGCGACCACCTCGTTTTTTGTGAACCGCATTTACTGAGCCTTAAATCATCGCACCTATGATTAACGATGCCCGTAAACGAAAGGTTACCAGCGGTAGGGTTTCATTAATTCTCGCTAGGTTTTTTTTAACGCCCGGTCGTGTTTTTCCGGGTTTCGGGTGGAAATGCCGTTCCGGCACGCGGTGAAACGTCGCGTTTCGGAACTGATTTGGAATGCCGGGGAAGCGTTCGCCATCGTGTTCGGCGGCCGTTTGCCTTTATGCCGGGGTCTCGCTATCCACGGGAGTATTGCGTATGAAGTCGCGTGAGAGCCTAGTTCGCCTGAAGGAATTTCAGGTGAAAGACAAAAGACGGCAGCTGGCCCAGCTTCAGCTGATGATGTCCGAATTCGAACGGATGTCGAAGGAGCTGGAGAGTCAGATCGCCATCGAGGAGAAGAAGTCGGGGATCACCGATCCCAGTCACTTCGCCTATCCCACCTTCGCAAAGGCGGCGCGGCAGCGCTCCGACAACCTGCAGGTCTCCATCCGGGAACTGAAGGTGCAGCAGGATGCGGCCGAGCTGGCGCTGGAAGAGGCGGAGGCGGAATTCGCCAAGGCGTCTGCGCTGGAAGAGCGCGACAACGCCGTGCGGATGCGCGCCTGATCCAGTCCGGTTTTGAAGAACCCTCGCGAGCGGCCGGAAGACCGCTCACGAGGGCTCTTCGCGTTGCGTTCATGCTGGCATGGCCGGTATCGGCCGGATGGTCGATGCCTAGAGATTGACCACGTCGAGCCATTCCTTGTGGCGCATCGCCTGTGCCCGGAAGAAGGGGCAGAGCGGCATGATCTTCCAGCCGCCCTTGCGGGCCTCTTCGACGACATGGGCCGCCAGGGCCTGGCCGACACCCTTGCCGCGCAAGGCGTCCGGAACGCCGGTATGGTCGACGATGATGAGGTGCGGGGAGGCGCGGGAATAGGTCATCTCCGCGTCGTGTCCTTCGACGATGGCATGGTAGCGGCCCTTCGAGCCGGTATCTTCGTGCAGGATGTCCATGGTGCTGCTCCTTGCTGCCCTTGCGTTGGAGCCATCCTTTCCTGTCCGGTCGCGTCCCGCAAGCCGTGCGTCTGTGAACGGTCCGTGCTGTATTGGAATGCGGCAGATGGTATGGGATGGCATCGAAACGCTGCCGTGACCCATGATCCTTGTCGTTCCCGCCCTTCTCGTCCTTTCCGCGTTGTGCCTCGCCTTCGGCCTGGTGCTGCCGCTCGTGCGCTTTGAAAAGCTCTATTTCTTTAACGAGACGCCGTCGCTGATCGACATCGTCGTTTCGCTCTGGGGGCAGGGGAGTGCTGGGCTGGCCGCGCTGGTCGGCCTCTTTTCCATTGTCTTTCCCGTCGTAAAACTTTTCGGCATCGCGCTGGAGGCAACGGCGCCGGCCGCACCGGAGGGCAAGGCAAGCGTTCTCGCCCGGCTGCTGCCGGTGCTCGGAAAATGGTCGATGATGGATGTGATGCTGGTGGCGCTGGTCATCGTCGCGGCAAAGACCAGCGGCATGGCCTCGGCCTTCACGCAGCCGGGCCTGTGGTTCTATGCCGCCTCCGCGATCATGACGGGGCTTCTACAAATGAAGTTGCGGCCGCATTGAGCGGCCGCACGGTCTTGATCGAAAAGGGGGTAGGCTAGTGGCGGTACTGCTGGATGCGCGTGGTGCGCAGACCGGCCAGGCCGTGATCGTTGATGGAGGACTGCCAGGAGAGGAATTCTTCGACCGTCAGCGTATAGCGTTCGCAGGCTTCTTCGAGACTCAGGAGACCACCGCGGACGGCGGCGACGACTTCTGCCTTCCGGCGAATCACCCAGCGCCGCGTGTTGGCCGGCGGCAGATCGGCGATCGTCAGGGGGCTGCCATCGGGGCCGATGACGTATTTAACGCGGGGTCGTATCAGATCGGTCATTGGACTCTCTACATAAACTCAAGACCATATGGCGGAACTGTAGCCCGCCACATTTAAGATTTGCCTAAGCGGGTAGTAACAATTTTCTAATCTTTTGAGCGGCTTCGCCGAAGCGGTCAGCATGCGCCAAGTCCCTGCCTTCCCTTACGTTTGGCGGCCCTGGTGCGCGTTGCGGATGCATGGGAGCCATGCAAATATTTCATTTCCAATTTATTCAAATACTGCTAATACGCGCCAAAATTTGGAGGCGGCATCGGGTCGATGCCACCGGAAGCCTCCAGGCTGCATCCATAAGAATTTCTTCCGCAAGCTGTTCCCGACAGGGATATGGCTGCCGTGGCGTTTTTTGCGCCGCCAGACGGGATGTGCCTGAAATTTTCCGGACCGAGAATGCACACGAGCCCGGCTTTGCCGCCGGCGGTTGGAAACGGAAGATGAAAGATCCAGACAACATGCTCTTGCAGCAGGGTTGGTCGCCCGAATTCCTGTCTTCGGCCAATATCGATACCGTGCAGACAGAATATGAAGTGCTGCACCTCATGCGCCAGTGCGCCACCCATTTCCGCTTCACTCATTTCCTGGTGTCGCGCTTTCCGGCAAACGACCAGCAACGGTTTGCCGAACGCCTCGTCGTCAGCAACTGGCCGGCCGATCTGGTGCGCAAATACGATGCGATGAACCTTTTCCACGTCAGCCGGCTGGCGATCGACACCGGCATGACGAAGCTGCCGGTTCAGGGCGACAGCGCGCTTCTGGCGCCGGCCGATTTTGAAAGCACCCAGGCCGGCGAGGCCATTGCCCTTGCGGAAAGCTATGGGCTTTCCACGTCCACGGCGCTTCTCTTGCATTCGACGACCGCCGATCCCTATCTGATGGTCTTTTCCGGCACGCGCCCGCCACTGGCGCGGCCCGAACTGACGGAGCTGCATTTTTCCGCGCTTCAACTGTTCGAGTGCCTCGAAAAGACTTTCGTGGCCGTCACGGCCGGGCGGGAGAAGCTTTCGAGCCGCGAGGTGGAATGCCTGCGCTGGGCGGCGGCCGGCAAGAGCAGCGACGAGATCGCCATCATTCTCGGCATCTCGGTCTATACGGTGAGCAGCTACTTCAAGAGCGCGACCCGCAAGCTGCAGGCGGTCAACCGCATGCAGGCGATCGCCATCGCGCTGCGCCTGCGCCTCATCTGATTTTGCGCTTGCGTGCGGGCGTCCTTCCCGTGGACCGGAAGGACGTTTCCCGTATGGCGAAAAGACGAGGTTTCCGGCCTTCCCTTGCTCTCGGGGCGGCAAGTTTCTATATGTCGCCCGAAGGACGTTCCGCCGGTGGCGGAGCGTTGCAGTGGCCGGTTTCGGCCAGAGAGCGGTTCCGGCAAAACTGCGCAGCGGTTTTGCATCCGGAACAGCGAAGAACCAATATGTCAAAGGTGTCCTGCGCCAGCATTCGCAGCACCGGAATGGACCTCGCGTGAACAGTCTCGATTTCGATCGCAAGCCGGAAGATACGCGTGTCGTCGTCGCCATGTCGGGCGGCGTCGACAGTTCCGTCGTGGCCGGTATCCTGAAGCGCGAGGGCTATGACGTTCTCGGCATCACGTTGCAGCTTTACGATCATGGCGCCGCCGTGCATCGGGCTGGCTCCTGCTGCGCCGGCCAGGATATCGACGATGCGCGCCGGGTCTGCGAAACGCTCGGCATTCCGCACTATGTGCTCGACTATGAAAAGCGCTTCCGCGAGACGGTCATCAATCCCTTCGCCGAAAGCTATGTCGCGGGCGAGACGCCGATCCCCTGCGTTGCCTGCAACCAGACCGTCAAGTTCGCCGATCTGCTCGCGACGGCCAAGGAACTCGGCGCCGACGCGCTGGCGACCGGCCACTATATCCGCTCGCGTCCGAACCCGACGCCGGATGCGCCGCACCGCCGTGCGCTCTATCGCCCCGTCGATGCCGAGCGCGACCAGAGCTATTTCCTCTTTGCGACCACGCAGGAGCAGATCGATTATCTGCGCTTCCCGCTCGGCCATCTCTCCAAGGCCGAAACACGCGCGCTTGCCGAGGAGATGGGTCTCGTCGTCGCCAAGAAGGCCGACAGCCAGGACATCTGTTTCGTGCCGCAGGGCAAGTATTCCGATATCGTCAACAAGCTGAAGCCGAATGCGGCGCTGGCCGGCGAGATCGTGCATATCGATGGCCGGGTGCTCGGCCGCCACGAAGGCATCCTGCACTATACGATCGGCCAGCGCCGCGGCATCGGCATCGCCACGGGCGAACCGCTCTACGTCGTTTATCTCGATGCCCGCTCGCGCCGCGTCATCGTCGGCCCCAAGGAAGCGCTGGAGACCAGGCGGCTCTACCTGCGCGACATCAACTGGCTGGGGGATGGCGACCTGGAAACCGTCGCTGCCGCCGGTTTCGACTGCTATGCCAAGGTCCGCTCCACCCGTCCGCCGCGCCCCGCGCGCCTCAAGGCCAACGAGAACGGCATCTATGTGGAGCTTTCGGAAGGCGAGCCGGGCGTCGCGCCCGGTCAGGCCTGTGCCCTCTATTCCGGCGAAGGCGAGGATGCCCGTATCTATGGCGGTGGCTTCATCCAGCGGTCGGAACGGGAAGCGGCAGCCGAGGACGCGCTGAAGCGCATTCTTTCCACACCCGTCGCGGCCTGAAAAGCCGCGCCGGCCAAAGCCTTTGCGGACAAAGCGATTTTTCTTGGAACGTCGCTTGACACCCGCGGGAACAGCGCCTTATAAGCCGCGCACCGGACGGAAACGGACATCGTTCTTGATCGTCCCTTCGGGCGGCGGAGTAGCTCAGTAGGTTAGAGCAGAGGAATCATAATCCTTGTGTCGGGGGTTCGAATCCCTCCTCCGCTACCATTTTTTTCCGATAATTCTGAATCCACCAGGCCGATTCGACAGCCGCTGATGTTGATTGTCTTCGGCTGGCCGAAGAGGAAAGCCGTGCGAGACGCGCGGCAAACGCTGATTGATGGCGCCGCCTCCAGATTAGACCGTGCCGGCCGGCGGTTCGATTTCGATCATGACGGGGGCGTGATCGCTGGTGTGTTCCCAGCTTCGCGGCCGGCGGCGCACACTCGCCGATCTCAGCCATGGCGCGGCGGTCGGGCTGAGAAGAACGTGGTCGATGCGCAGGCCCGCATCGCGCTCGAATGAATTCCGCCAGTATTTCCAGAATGTGTAAATACGCTCATCCGGATGAAGATTGCGGATCGCATCCATCCAGCCCTGCGCGAGGAGATCGGCATAGGCCGTGCGAACCTCCGGACGAAAAAGCGCATCGTCTTGCCAACGCTCCGGCGCATAGACGTCAAGATCGGTCGGCATGACATTGTAGTCGCCGACCAGCAGCGCGGGAATTTGGAGATCGATCAGTTCGGCGGCATAGGCATGAAGGCGCTGAAGCCACCGCAGTTTGTCGTTGAATTTCGGGCCGGGCGCGGGGTTGCCGTTCGGCACATAGAGGCAGCCGATCAGAAATCCGTTGATGGCGGCTTCGATGTAACGGCTGTGCGTGTCGTCCGGATCGCCCGGCAGACCGCGACGTGTGAGGACGGGCACCATGTCTTTGGCCAGGATCGCAACGCCATTCCAGCTTTTCTGGCCGTGCCAGACGGCCCCGTAACCGGCATCCTCCAGTTCCCTGCGCGGGAAGCGGTCGTTCGGCGATTTCAGCTCCTGCAGACAGACGATGTCGGGCGAATCCTCTTCAAGCCATCGCAGGAGCACCGCAAGCCGGCCATTCACGCCGTTGACGTTGTAGGTCGCGATCTTCATGCATCTCTCAATCCGCGGATCTTCCGCCGCCTTTCAGAACGGCGCCAGGGAAAATCCGGTGGGCGGGCGGGCCGCGGCCGGATCCTCTGCCGGGTCCGGATCTTCCTGGTAGGCATGCGCTTGGCGTTCGGCAACGCGCTTGATCGCCGCAAAGGCTGCCTCCGGTGGCCAGCCGGCCGTGATCACGCGGTCGACAAGCTCACGCATTGCGGCGTCGATCGCGTGCTCGCATTCCAGGGCGACATCCGGTTCGGCAGTCGGTCGTTGCGGCGGGGCAATTCTGACATTCATGATGTTTCTCCTGCGCTGGCTCCCAAAAAGACGCCCCGCATTTGAGCGAGGCAGGAGCCAAGAATGTTGCGAAGAAATGCCGGAAGCGGCGGATTCGTTCCGCGCATCGAGGGTAAGCAGGAGGCGCATACGAACTTGGTCGCGCGATACGATGCCGTGGTGGCGACGTTCGGTTTGGCGGTCGGGCTATTTTTGCCATCCTGCTCGAACGATCTC
Organism: Shinella sp. G-2; assembly: GCF_050172695.1. Classification (NCBI taxonomy): domain Bacteria; kingdom Pseudomonadati; phylum Pseudomonadota; class Alphaproteobacteria; order Hyphomicrobiales; family Rhizobiaceae; genus Shinella; species Shinella sp. G-2. Next base: position 271,479 of record NZ_JBBEYH010000003.1, read on the forward strand.
AGTCGATGATTTCGGCGCCCCCTGCGCTGAGTTGAGCGAGACGATCCTTCATTTCCTGCAACCGTTCCAGGGAGTGCCCCTGCCATTGTGTGACCTCGGCAATCACGCGCAGGGGATCGCGTGAGCGGTAGGACAGCGTGGGATTGCCCGGGAACTTCTTGTCTGTGAGATTGGGATCGTCCTCGACGGGTCCGGTCGGTTCGACGACATAGATTCGTTCCCTTCCAATACCATCAGCCAGTTCTGCACCCCAAACCGCCGCATCAAGCGTGCCTGTGAAATAGACCCACGAGAGTGTCCTGGCGTCCGTGAAGTTCGATCGGTAGCCGACGACGATCATATCTCCGGGTTCCAGATCTGCCTTGGTTCCATGGAAAAACGATTGAGCAAACATGGTCGCAGTCGCAGACATAATCCCTCCTTTCTTGTGAAGCGCTTCCGTTCATGGCGCGGAGGCTCGCTTTCGGTAAGGCGTAGGTCGCATGGATAGGCAGCGCCTGCCGCTCAGGCTGGGAACGCGTTTTCAACTTCATGAGAGACATAGCGCGGCTCTTGCCGAGCCGGTCGCTGCTTGCCCAGCTGTCATGTGCGGCAGATCGGGCGAGCCAAAGTCTTTCAAGGACTTGCGGCCGTAGACCGGTTGAGCATCAGGCCGCCAGCCAGGTAGTGAGAGAAGTGCGTTCCGTGGGCCGATCCCTGGACATCACGGGGCGGTAGGGCGGTGGAGGCGAGGGGCGTTCTGCTGCATGAATTGCAGGGACGCGCCCTCGTTTCTGTCAGGCGATCTTCACGCCTGCTGCTGTCAACAGCCTGGTCATCTTTACGTCATCGACCAGCGCGCCGCTTTCGAGCTTCGTGATTTCAAGCTCGGTGAGCCCGGAAATCAGGGAGAGCTGTTCGATGGAATAGCCCTTGGATTTGCGCAGTTCAGCAATGGGGTTCGTCACGTTTATAGTCATGATGGTCTCCTATTGTTGCATCGCAATATAGGGGTGTTGCAGCGCATTCCAAGAGTGGGTGGCAACGGTTCTGCAGAAACAAAACCGCATCTTGCGCATTTCTGATGCATCAACATCCTCAAAAGGAGACCAAGATGGACTGGAACCGCGTCGAAGGTAACTGGAAGCAGGTGAAGGGCAAGATCAAGGAGCAGTGGGGCAAGCTCACGGACGACGATCTTGATGTCATCGCCGGCAAGCGCGATCAGCTCGAAGGCAAGATCCAGGAGCGGTATGGCTACGCGAAGGATCAGACGAAGAAGGATATCGACGACTGGTACGGCCGTCAGACCTGGTGAAATCGAGAAAGGCCCGTCCTGTCGACGGGCCTTTCCCTTTAGCGCTGCTTTTCGCCGGCGCTCTTGCCGTCAGAAGACCTTGCGCGTTCCTCGAAACGGTCGGCGCCCTTCGAAAGCGCGGACCCTTTTTCAGCCTCGACTTTACGCTCGTCAGCCCGCGCGGCCTTGTGCAGGCCCCTGGCGCCTTCCTTGCCTTTTTCCGATGGTGCGTTTTCGATTCCCATGGCTGCCTCCCTGGCGTTTCGGTGAGAACGGAGGGATGCGGGCGTTGTTCCGGTCTTTACATGCGATCGGCCGAAATCCTGCCGGATACCGTCAAGGGAAAAGCCCCTTCAACTCCGCCCCTGTTCTCCCGCGGTGGAGCATGTCCAGAGCCTGCTGGCGTTCAGTGTCGTCAAGCTTTGGTAGAATGAATTTCACCAACTCGTCGCCATAGCGATCGCCATTGCTGCTGCTTAGCATGGCCCAATAGGCTGCTTCCGTTTTATTGACCGCCACCCCAGCACCGATATCGAAGGCTTCGGCGACCCTTGCTTGAGCGCGCGCGTTCCGTTGCATTGCCGCCAGAAGAAACCAGCCAAAAGCACGCTCAGGATTCTTTTCGACCCCGGCCCCCTCGTGAAATGCGGTTCCAATGCGCAATTGTGCGATGACATCACCAGCATGGCCCGCCACCAGTATCTCCGGTGTGATGCGATAACTGCGAATGCGCTCGAACAGTTTTTCCCTGTCTTCGGCGGGGCGATGTTTCAGCATTCGCCGCACCTGCTCGTGTTGATCGTCCGTCAGTTTTTGAGAAACGCTGCGGTAGACCGCTCGCGCCAAGATATTCCCAGCGGATTGGCCGTAGTGCGACCAATAGGCGGCTTCCACCAGGTCCATATCGACCACGCCCCCCGTCTCGAAGGCAACCGCCACCATGGTGATGCCGCCAACATCGCCTTGCAGGGCGGCGGACAGCCAGAAACGAACCGCCTTTTCTGGATCCCGCTCGACTCCCAGCCCCTCATGATAGGCGGTCCCCAATATGGATTGCGCGCGAGCATCGCCGGCTTCGGCGGCTCGGGCGCGCTCCGGTGTATACCAGAAATTTTTCTCGTTCCCCGCTTCGAGCAACGCCCTGCGGGTTCGTGTCGGCTTTCGGCGCTTCGTGAAGAAATTCCAGATCATCCCGTATCGCTTCTCAATGATTGACGTGCGCGGCCGTGCCGTTTCTGCCGGCTCTGAAAATGCAACGCCTGATCGCAGGAGTCGATAGGTCCCAAACCGGCATATGTCTTCCTGCCCCTGCCGCGCCTTGTCTCGCCTTGTCCCGTTTACCGAGGCGCGGCAGCGCCGTCTCCTCAATCCAAGAGCCGGCGTGCTTTGTTTGTTCGTCAAAGCCTTGCGTCGTTGTACGCATGCGGTTCACGCTCCGATGTTGAATATATAACATCAGTGTTGACATGTGTGTGTAATCTAACATAGCCTTCATGCTGTGTCTGGCGGCACGTCGGATCTCGGGAGGAGAGAGAAATGAATTTTTGGAACAGGTCCCCTGTGCGCGTCACGGGCTCGATTTTGCGGAACGTAACCATTCTGGCGGCCGGGCTGGCGGTCTTCGAGCCGGCCTTGGCGGCGGATGTCATTCGTGTCGTTTCGCCCTATCAGACGACGACGCTGGATCCGATGCGTTCCGCGGCAGCGGGCAATATCGAAACCTATGGCCAGCTCTATTCGCGCCTGCTGCGGCGCAATTCCGAGACCGGCGCGCTGGAGCCGGGGCTGGCGGAGACGTGGGAAATTTCCGAGGACGGCAAGACCTATACGTTCCATCTGCGCGATGCCCAGTTCTCGGACGGTTCGCCGATCACGGCTGCCGACGTGGCCTTCAGCCTCGATCGCATCCGGAGCGACAAGAAGTCGGCCTATCCCGCGCCGCTGGGCGCTGTGGAGGGCGTGACCGCGTCGGACGCGAAAACCGTGGTTGTCACGCTCAAGTCGGCCTTCGCGCCGTTCCTCGGCAATGCCGAGATCTGGAACATGGGCATCGTTTCCAAGGCCGACGTGGAGAAGCGCGGCGAGGAGGGCGCCTTTTCCACCGTTCCGGTCACATCCGGTCCCTATGAGGTCAAGCAGTGGAAGCCGAACGAGAAACTCGTTCTCGAACCCAATCCGCACTACTGGCGCAAGGGCTATCCGAAATCGGACGCGACGGTCGAACTGATCGAGATCGCCTCACCCGAAACCCGTATCGCCATGTTGAAGGCCGGGGAGATCGACGTGGTGCGCGCGGTGCCGTGGGCGCAGATCGACGAGCTGAAGACGGCTGAGGCGATCGACATGCGGCTCGAGCCCTCGACCACCATCTACATGACCCTCCTCAACCACAAACGCGAGCCCTTCTCCAATCTGAAGGCGCGGCAGGCGGCGGGCATGGCGATCGACAACAAGGCCATGGCCGCGGCCATCACGCGCGGTTATGCCGAACCGGCGAACACCACATTGCCGGGCAGCGTCGATTTCCATGACAAGGATTATCCGGGCATTGCGCACGATCCCGCCAAGGCGAAGGAACTGCTGGCCGAATCCGGCATGGCAGGGCGCGAGGTGAAGATTCTCGCAACCGCCGATGCGCCGTCGCAACAGACGGCGCTGCTGATCCAGGCCCAGTGGCAGGCGATCGGCCTGAAGCCGGTGATCGTCAATGTCGACGGTGGCGCCTGGTGGGATGCTACCGGCAAGGGCGATTACGATGCTGCCGCCAACTGGTGGTACAACGAGACCCCCGACCCTGACCTTGCCGTGCGCTGGGCCGTATGCGGCTCCTGCGGCTCGAACTCCTACAACACCTTCTATGCGAACCCCAAGGTGGACGAGCTCGTGGAGCAAGGCACCAAGGAGGTCGACGAGGCAAAGCGCGCGGACATCTACAAGGAGATCCAGAAGATCACCACCGAAGAGGTCGCGCAGATCCCGCTCTATTATGCGCCGAACGCAGTTGCCTATTCCAAGCGTCTGCAGGGTCTCAAGCTGACGCCCTCGCTGCAATGGACGCTGGAAGAAACCTCCATCGGCCAGTGAGCCGCCTCAAGCGCGCCCCGCGAGAGGGGCGCGCCCTTGACGCTCGAAGCGGAGAACCGGATTGCCCCATCTGCAACTCATTGCGCGGCGCCTGCTGCAATTGATCGGCGTGCTCGCCGGTATCAGCCTCGTGACGTTCCTTCTGGTGCACATGGCCCCGGGCGATCCCGCGCGCCTGCTTGCCGGCGAGAGGGCGAGCGCTGAAACCATCGCGGCGATCCGCTCGCAATACGGGCTCGACCTGCCGCTATGGCGGCAGTTCATCACCTATCTCGCCAATCTTCTTTCGGGCGATATCGGCCTGTCGCTGCGTTTCCAGCGGCCGGTCATCCAGCTCATCGAACAGTTCATGTGGCCGACGCTGTTCCTGACCGGCTATGTACTGTGCCTTGCCGTCCCGCCGACGGTCGCGCTCGCCATTCTCGGCGCGCGGCGCCCGGGCGGCATCGCCGACCAGATCATCCGCCTCGTCGGCATTGCCGGCCTCACCATCCCGGTGTTCTGGCTGGGCATCATGATGTCGCGCTTCTTCGGCGTCAGCCTCGGCTGGTTCCCCGTATCGGGCTATGGCACCGGCTTCACCGGCCATCTCCATCATCTGTTCCTGCCCGCCGTCTCGACGGCCATCTGGCTGGTGCCGGTTCTCACGCAGAGCCTGCGTGCCGCCCTCATCGAAAAGACGACGGCCGATTTCGTCACGGCCGCACGGGCGCAAGGCGCAACGGAACGGCAGATCTTCTGGCAGACCATGCTGCCGAATGCCGTGCTGCCGACACTCAACCTGCTCGGCGTCATGGTGGCCTTCATGATCGGCGGCGCCGTCATCGTCGAGACCGTCTATGCGGTGCCGGGCCTCGGTACGCTGATGGTCAACGCGCTGCTCGGCCGCGACTATTACGTCGTGCAGGGACTGACGCTGGTCTTCGCGGTCTCGACAGTCCTGATCACACTGGTGGTCGACCTTCTCACCGCCTTCATCGATCCGCGCGTCCGGCTCTGAGGAGATCGCACATGGCCGACAGTCCTGCCTTGGCGCAAAGCACGCCATCCCTTCGCAAGATCACGCCCACCATGCTGGTTGCGCTCGCCATCCTCGGCGGATGGCTGGTGCTGGCGCTCGCCGCGCCCGTGGTCGCGCCGTACGATCCCGATGCCATCGACATCATGAACATGCTGTCGCCGCCGAGTGCCATCCATTGGTTCGGCACCGACCAGGTCGGCCGCGACGTCTTCTCCCGCGTCCTTTTCGCAAGCCGCGTCGACCTCCTGCTGTGCGTGGCAGGGGTGCTTCCACCCCTCCTGATTGGCACCACCATCGGGCTGCTCAGCGGCTATTTCGGCGGTGTCGTCGACAATGTGTTCATGCGCATCTACGACCTGACCGTCGCCTTCCCGTTCTTCGTGCTGGTGCTGGCCATCGTCGGCGTGCTCGGGCCGGGGCTTCTCAACTTCATTCTGGCGCTGACGCTCGTCGGCTGGGTCAGCTATGCGCGGCTGGTGCGGGCGCAGGTGCTGACCATCCGGGAAAGCGAATATATCCAGGCGGCCAAATGCCTCGGCTATCCGCCCGTCGCCATCCTCGGCCATCACGTGCTGCCGAACGCCATCGGCCCGGTCATTGCCTATGCGGTCAGCGATGCGGTGCTCGTCATGCTGGCGGGCGCAAGTTTCGGCTTCCTCGGCATGGGCGCGCAGCCGCCGCTGGCCGAATGGGGCGTCATGATTGCCGACGGACAGGCCTTCGTGCAGCAGGCCTGGTGGATCTGCCTGTTCCCCGGTCTCGCCGCGATTTCCCTCGGCCTCGGCTTTGCGTTGCTCGGGGATGGTTTGGGACAGATACAGCGTCGGGGAGTGACGGCATGAGTGAGGTGAAAGCCGGCAAGCCGCCGCTGCTCGAGGTCAAGGATCTTTCCGTCCGCTTCGGTGCCTTCGCGGCGGTGAAGAACGTTTCCTTCACGCTCCAGCCCGGGGAAATTCTCGGCATCGTCGGTGAAAGCGGCTCGGGCAAGTCCGTGACCTGTCGCGCGGTGATGCGGCTTCTGACGGCCGCCGCGAACGCCGAGGGTACGGTGACGCTCGACGGACGGGATCTGCTGGCGCTCGGCGAGGACGAACTGTGCGCCATTCGCGGCCGGGACATCGGCATGATCTTCCAGAACCCGGCGTCGCATCTCGATCCGCTGCGCCGCATCGGCCAGCAGGTCGCGGCCCCGATGATCCGGCACCTCGGCCTCGGCAAGCGCGAGGGCTGGGAGCGCGCGGTCAGGCTGCTGGACGATGTCGGCATTCGCGAGCCGGAAAAACGCGCGCGGTCCTATCCGCACGAATTTTCGGGCGGCATGAAGCAGCGTGCGATGATCGCCGCCGCCATCGGCTGCCAGCCGAAGCTGCTGATCGCCGACGAGCCGACGACCGCACTCGATGTCACCGTACAGGCCCGCATCCTGCAATTGCTCAAGGAACTCAACCGCAAGACCGGGCTGGCGATGATCCTCATCTCGCACGATCTCGGCGTGGTCGCGGATATCTGCTCGCGCGTGGTGGTGATGCGGGGCGGGGAAGTGGTGGAGCAGGGGCCGATCGACGAGGTCATCAACCGGCCGCGCCACCCCTATACGAAGCTGCTGATCGACTCCCAGCCGGGCCGCAAGACCTATGGCACGGATGGCGGTCGGGACGAGGGTGCGCCGCTGCTCAGCGTCGAGAAGCTCTCGGTGACGTTCGCTGCCGGCCAGGGACTGCTCGGCGGTCTTGGGGGCAACACGTCCTTCCGCGCGCTCGACGGTGTCGATCTGACGATCAATGCCGGTGAGACGGTGGGCATCGTCGGTGAAAGCGGCTCCGGCAAGAGCACACTTGCCCGCTCGATCATTCGGTTGAACACGCCGAGCGGCGGGGCGATCCGGCTCGACGGGCAGGATGTCGGCGCGCTCGCCGGCGATGCGCTGACGGCGTTCCGCCGCCGCGTGCAGATGGTGTTCCAGAACCCGTACGATTCCCTCAATCCGCGCCTGACGATCGCGGAGACCATCGCCGAGCCGATCTGGCGGCATGGCCTAGCGGACCGGAAGACCGCGCAGAAGGAGGCCGATGCCTTGCTGGAGATGGTCGAGCTGCCGATCAGCCTGCGCGACCGCAAGCCGCGCCAGCTTTCCGGCGGGCAATGCCAGCGTGTCGGCCTTGCGCGGGCGCTGGCGCTGAAGCCGCAGGTGCTCATCGCGGATGAAATCACCTCGGCGCTCGATGTCACCACCCAGGCGCAGATTCTGGAATTGCTGGTGCGGCTTCAGCGCGAGCGGGCGCTGACGCTGCTCTACATCTCGCACGACCTTTCCGTGGTCAGCAGCCTCTGCCAGCGCGTCTATGTCTTCAAGGCCGGGCGCGTCGTCGAAGAGGGCGTGGCGAAACAGGTTCTGACCACGCCGCAGGATCCCTATACGCAGGCGCTGGTCGGCTCGCTCGCCCGGTTGCCGACGGAGCGGACAGTTTCCCTTTCACAACCGGTATCGACCCATGCGACTTGACGAATACGCCGCCCATGACGGAACCAGCCTCGCGCGTCTTCTGGCGAAGGGGGACATCACACCGCGGGCGCTCGGCCGTTGCCTTGAAGAGGCGGTCGCGGCTGTGAATCCCGCGTTGAATGCCGTCGTCGAACTTTATCCGGACGCGCTGGAGAGCCTGCCGGAGACCGCGACCGCCACGCCCTTCGGCGGCATTCCCACGCTGACCAAGGATTTTCCCATCGAGGCGGGGCGGCCCGCCGAGTTCGGCAGCCGTCTGGCGCAGGGTTTCCGCGCCGGTCACGACGCCGTTTACTGGACGCGCCTGCGGGCTGGCGGTCTGGTCAATGCCGGACGCACGACCAGTTCTGAATTCGGCGTGCCGGCCGCGACGGAATCGCCGCTCTATGGCGCCACACGCAATCCATGGAACCCGGAGCGCGGCGTTGCCGGCTCCAGCGGCGGGGCGGCGGCGGCCGTTGCTGCGGGCATCGTGCCCTTCGCGCAGGGCAGCGACGGCGGCGGATCGATCCGCAACCCGGCCGCATTCTGCGGCCTGATCGGCCTCAAACCTTCCCGCGGGCGGGTTACCGGCGCGCCGAATGCGAATGCCCCGCTTCTCGGGCTGGCGACGGCCTTCATGCTGACCCGCTCCGTCCGCGATACGGCTGCGCTGCTCGACCTGTGCCACGGTCCCGATGCCGGCGACGGCTATGAAATTTCGGCACCGGCAGGCACCTATCTCGATGCGATGCAGCGCACGCCACGGAGTTTGCGGATCGCGCTCTGCACCACGTCCTGGTCCGGCGTCCCGCTGGATCCGGAAGTCGCGGCCGCGACAAGGGCTGCTGCGGAGCGGTTCGCTTCCCTCGGTCATCATGTCGAGGACGCGTCGCCGGACTTCGATTACCCCGCCTTCCTTCATGCGCAGAAGGTCATCTGGGCGGCTGATGCCGCCGCGCACATGCCGGCCATGGCGCGACACAGGGACCGCTCGCTGGAAGATACCCTCGGCGCGAGCGTCTATGCCGTCTATCGCTGGGGGCTCGGGATCAGCGGCGCACAGCTCATCGATGCGCTTGCCGTTTATGACCGGGTGACCCGGCAGGTCGGGCGCTTCCTTGCCGGGTACGATCTCCTGCTGACGCCCACCAGCGCCATGCTGCCGGAGCCGATCGGCACCTTCGATCCCAACCGCGCCGGCATCGACGTGCACGGGGTGTTCGACGATCTCGCGCCGAAGGAGACGTTCACAGCCCTCTTCAATGCGACAGGACACCCGGCGATATCCCTGCCGCTCGGCTGCAGCCGGGACGGCCTGCCCATTGGCATCCAGCTCGTGGCCCGCTTCGGGCGGGAAGACCTGCTGCTTGCGGCCGCGCGGCAAATCGAGGAAGAGGTAGAGAGCGCTCCCGGCATCTGGGGACAGGGGCGTCCGGCCATCCACGCCGGCAATTTCTAGGAGTCTGTCACGGTGGCGAAAGCACGAAGCGGCAAGGATGCCAAGGGATCGAACGGCAGCGAGGAGAAGATCGACATCGAGGCGATCCTGCGCGATCGCATGCCGGGGTTCTCGCCCTCCGAGCAGAGCCTCGCGGCCTATATCCTTGACAATATCCAGATCCTGCCCTTCGAGACCGGCAGCAGCATCGCGCAGGCCGTCGGCGTCAGCGAAATGACCGTCACGCGCTTCGTGCGAGGCCTCGGCTTCGAGAACCTGCGCGACCTGAAGAAACGCTTGCGCGTGGCGGTGACGGAGAAGGACAGCGAGATCGACGACTACATGGCCCGCTTCCAGATGCGCGAGGGCCGGCAGCAGATGCTGCAGGAAAGCCTGCGGCTGGAGCTCGATGCCATCGTGAAGGCCTATGCCCTGACGACGTCCGAAGTGTGGGACGAGGCGGCCAGCCTGCTGGTGAAGGCCCGCACCATCTATGTCGTTGGCTTCCAGGCCTCGAAAGGCCTGGCGCTGGATTTTGCCAGCCGCCTGCTCTGGGCGCGCTCCAACGTCATCTTCATCGACAATGTCTCGGGCACGTTCGGCGAAATCCTCAACGCCGATCCCAGGCAGAGTGCCGTCGTTCTCGTGGATACGGCGTCCTATGCGACGCGCGGCATCAAGCTGGTGGAAAAGCTCAAAGCCATGGACATGCCGCTGGTCATCGTCACCGACAAGTTCAGCCATTGGGCCTTCGCCTATACGCGCTTCGTCTTCGAGGCGCACACCCATGTGAAAACCTTCTGGGATTCGACGGCGAGCCTCAGCGTCGTGCTCAACCTGCTGATCGATGCCGTGGCCACCAAGCTTGGGCCCAAGGCCAAGCGCAACTTCTCCATGATGAGCGACATGGGCAGCCTTTTCGGGGAATTCGTCGGCGGCAGCTACCTGCGCCGCAGCGATTGATCCCCATCCAAACCGTGAAACGAGACCTGCATGACCAGCCTTCCGTCCTTCCGTGATCCAACCGCGCCCGGCAATCCCGTCATTCCCCGGCAGGAGTGGGACCGAGCGCCCTGGAACCGCTGGACCTTCCAGCACGTGCGGGAGATGCTGCCGACGGCGCAGGTCTGGCGCGGGGCGGGGCCGGCAAGCCCGCTGCCGGTCGATCTCAGCGATATCGACGCCATCGCCTTCACGGCGGAGGGACAGGCCTATACCGTCGCCAGTTTCCTCGAAACGAGTTACGCCGATGGCCTGCTGGTGCTCCATCGCGGCAAGGTCGTCGCCGAGCGCTACCTCAACGGCATGACACCGCACAGCCAGCACCTGTCGCAGTCGGTCGCCAAATCGGTGGTCGGCACCGTTGCGGGCATCCTGATCGGCCGCGGCATCGTCGATCCTGCCGCGCCCCTGACATATTATCTGCCCGAGCTGGAAGCGACGGCCTATCGCGGCGCGACCGTCCAGCATGTGCTGGACATGACCAGCGGCGTGGTCTTCGACGAAACCTATACCGCGCTCGATTCCCACATGGCGCAGCTCGATGCGGCCAGCGGCTGGAAGGATCGCTGGAACCCCGACTGGCCCAGCCATGTCTGGGACCTGATCCTGTCGCTGAAGGATCTGGAATGCCCGCACGGCGCGTCCTTCCGCTATCGCTCCATCGAGACGGACGTCCTGTCCTTCGTTCTGCAGCGCGCCGCCGCCACGCCGCTCGCCGCGCTCGTCAGCCGGGAATTGTGGGCGCCGATGGGTGCGGAGGAGGATGCCTGTTTCACGGTTGATGCCGCCGGCTATGCGCTGGGCGATGGCGGGTTCAATGCGACGCTGCGCGACTATGCCCGTTTCGCCCTGCTGCATCTTCGCGGCGGCGAGATCGACGGCCGGCGTATCGTGCCGGCCGAATGGATCGGCGGGACGCGGTTCGGGGCCGACCCGACACTCTTCGGTGGCATCTACCACGACGTTCTTCCCGCCGGGGCCTATCACAACCAGTTCTGGATCGAAGACACGGTGCGCGGCGCCTACATGGCGAGGGGTGTCTTCGGGCAGCTCATCTATATCGACCCGGTGGCGGATTTCGCGGCGGTTGTCCTGTCGAGCTGGCCGGAATTCGTCAGCACGGTGCGGACGCGAACGGCGCTGACGGCGGTCAGGGCAATCCGCGAGGCCTTGTCAGCTTAGTGCATGCCCAGCCGGAGCCGCATCGCTTCGGTGCCGGACAATGCTACACGCACAAGAGGCGAGAGCAATTCCGGTAAACCGTAGCGCACCGGAATTGCTGTCGGATATTATTCGCGCGGCAGACCGTAGATGTCGAAGCTGAAATACGGCTTGGCAATGCGGTCGTACTCCCCGTTCTTGAGGAGCGTGCGGATCGCGGTGCTGACCTTTTCCGTCAGATCCTTGTCTTCCTTGCGGATGGCGATGCCCGCGTTGAGGGCGCCGCCATCCTCGGCGGGGACATCGGCAAGCATGGCAAGGCCGGCCCCGTCCGGGGACTTCAGGAAGGCATCGAGAGCCACATTGTCGGCGAGCACGACATCGACGCGCCCGGCGACGAGGTCGGCATTAGCCTCATCCTGCGTGGCATAGGTGCGGACTTCGGCGACATCCTTGAACTTGCTCTCGACATAGGTCGCATGGGTGGTCGAGACCTGTACGCCGATCACCTTGCCCTTCATTCCCTCGGGCGTCAGTTCCAGCGTCGTGCCTTTCGGCCCCATGAAGGTCGCCCGTGTCGAATAATAGGGAATGGTGAAGTCGACGATCTTGCTGCGCTCGTCCGTGATGGTCATGGAATTGAGGATCATGTCGATCTTCTTGGCCTGCAAGGCCGGAATGATGCCGTCCCAGGCGACCTCCACCAGGACGCAATCCTGCTTGATCTCGGCGCAGATCGCCTTGCCGATGTCGATGTCGAAGCCCTTCCAGGTGCCGTCCGCTTCCTTCCACTCGAAGGGTGGGTAGGCCTCGGGCGCCATGCCGATTTTCAGCGGTTCGGCGCTTGCCACCGCGGTTGCGGCGACGCTCATGCAGAGGGTGAAGGCAAGGGTCAGCAGGCGTTTCATCGGCACACTCCAGTCGGATAGCGCGATGGCAGTACGCCATCGCAGCGCAGGTTGCGCAGGCGATGATACAGGTTCGGACTCGTGGCGCAATAGAAATTGAACGATCGTTCAGTCTTCTGTTTTTGCAGGCGCCGCCGCGACGAGGAGACGAGGCATCGCGCCGGCGCACAGCGCGTCCACCCAGCTTTCGCAAAGCGTGATGGCCTCGTCCCGGGCGAAGGTCGTGGGGTTGAGGCTAAGTTCCAGCCAGAGACCGTCGAGCATGGCCGACAGGCCGATGGCCGCAAGGCGCGCGTCGATGCGGGGGCCCTTCCGGTCGGCGTGGATGTCGCCGAGAAGCGTTTCCAGCAGCGTCCGGTAGACGGCATAGGTGCGGTCATGCGCTTCGTTGATGGCCTGGGAATGGTCGATCATGCCCCAGAAGACCACCCATGTCCGCAACGTCGCGCGGTCCAGTGCCGCCGAGGAAAAGATGCCTTGGAAGCAGGCGCTGAGCCTTGCGCGTGGATCCGGCCCGGCGGCCGCTACCTGCGTCCTGACGGTCTCGAGCAGGCCGAGCGCCAGATGCTCGTAGGCATGACCGACAAGCGCATCCTTGTTTGCATAATGGTGGTTGATGAGACCGATGGATATGCCGGCCTCCGCACTGATCTTGCGGACGGAAAGACCCGCATGGCCCTCCCGGCCGAGGCAGACAAGCGTCGCCTCGATCAGTGCTTGGCGCCGATCCTCCGGCGGTTGTCGCTTGAACTTGCCGAATTCGTCCATCGTCGCCGCATTCTATAAAGGCGCGGGGCGTTGTGCGCTCGCCGCCGGGGGCATGCAATACCCGGAGGGTGTGCCACCAACTCCGGGTACAGAAATCTCGATGCGAAATTATCGCTTGGCGTTTCGCGCGATATGCTGCTCGAACGCCTTGCCGAAACCGGTGAGGAAATCGCGGGTTCCCTCGTTGGTCAGCTGCCCTGCATCGTCGAAAAGATTGCTGGTGCCGCCGATATAGGCTTCCGGCTGTTCCAGAACGGGCATGTTAAGGAAGCACAGCGACTGGCGCAGATGATGGTTGGCGCCGAAGCCGCCGATGGCGCCGATCGACGTCGAGATGATCGCGGCAGGCTTGCCGGCGAGCGCGCCTTGCCCATAGGGGCGGGAGGCGACATCGATTGCGTTCTTCAGCACGCCGGGGACCGAGCGGTTGTATTCGGCCGTTACGAAGAGCACCGCGTCCGCGGCCGCGATACGTTCACGCAATGCCGTCCAGTCGGCCGGCGGCGATGCTTCCAGATCCTGGTTGAAATAGGAAACCGCACCGATATCGAGAAAATCGAATGTCAGGTTCGGGGTCAACGCGGCAAGGGCCTTGGCGACCTTGCGGCTGAACGATTCCTTGCGGAGGCTGCCGACGAGAACTGCGACTTTGGTCATGTGAAACTCCATGCTTCGTGGAGTGGCGATCCTCCATCCTCGGACGGGAAAACTCAATATCGAAGATGTGGCCGTACTTTCCATCTTGCGGATCCAGCGAGCGTTTCCTGTTCGATGGGCGACCGGCGCGAACCTTTCAGCGGGTGACAGGCACGCGTGACGGTTGGCGAGAGCGGCCCACGCCTGGCGCAGCACGCCAAGCAGGGGCGGAGAGGGAATCGAGGCCGGCTGGAACGGAACGAAAACCGGTAACCATATCTTCAAGAGATCGTTGCACTGTCCCGGCAGGAGACCGGCGATGGCAAAGAAGACGACGAAGCGGAAGAAAAGCGCGGGAACGAAGCGGATGACGCGCGCGCGCGGTGGCATGGCGCACTGGTATGTGCTCGGTGCGGCCGTGATCGGCGGAATTCTCTACATGGACAATTGGGCGTCAGGGCCGGAATCGGCGGCGACGGGGATTCGCACCGCTTCCATCGAGCGCAAGACGGCGAAGGTGGAACGGGAGACGGCGCTGGTCCGGCCGAAGCAGCGGCCCGCGGAGGCGGTGGAGAACAAGGTTCCCGTCGACGAGAAGCTGCCGCCCTTTGCAGGGAAATGGTTCATCTGCACGACACAGACGGATTATTGCGTGCTCGACGGCAGCACGATCCTTTATGCCGGGCGCAAGGTGCGGCTCGCCGACATCGATGTGCCGGCGATTGCCGAGGCGCGCTGCGAAGCCGAGCGTTCGCGAGGCGGCGACGCCAAGCTGCGGCTGCGGGAAATCCTGAACGAAGGCGACGTGACGCTTGTCGCGGCGAAGGGCAATGGCGGCAAGGCCGGCGCTGCGCCGCATCTCGTGCTTCGCGGCGGGCAGTCGATCGGCGGCAGGCTGGTGCGCGAAGGGTTTGCCCGGCCCTTTAAGGGGCAGCACCAGTCCTGGTGTGGTTAACAAATCCTTGCCCGAACGCCGGGCTTCCTCGCGCCTGAATCTTCATGAAAACAAGAGGATATGGTGTCTTCACCATCTGGTGAAGACTGGCGGCGCGCCGGCGCGCGGTTTAAGCCTTGCGTCGCCTGTTCCTTTCCGGCACAAGCCAGACGCAAGCCTGCGTCCCTAAGCTTTCCGTTAACCGGGATGGTGCCGGCTGGAAAGGGACAATGACATGTCGAACGACCTCGAGCGCTATAGCGACCCTGACAATGCAACGGTCGCGCTCTTCCTTCTCGAAAACGACGTGGACGAACTGACGGACATTCTGGTGGCCGCGCTGGATGAGGCTTTCCGCATCCTGGACGACGAAGCATCCCCCGCGACCGTTCACTGATCGCCGATACGAAAGAGGGGCCTTCGAGGCCCCTCTCGCTTTTCGGGGTCAGCCGGCGGCGACGTTCTGGCGCTGCACGCCGAGACCGGCAATGGCGACCTCCATGCGGTCGCCGGGCTTCAGGTAGCGCGGCGGTTTCATGCCCATGCCGACGCCGGGCGGCGTGCCCGTCGTGATGACGTCACCGGGTTCGAGCGCCATGAACTGCGAGATGTAATGTACGAGGAAGGGCACCTTGAAGACCATGGTGCTCGATGAACCGTTCTGCACCCGTTCGCCGTTGACGCTGAGCGTCATGGCGAGATCGCCGGTATCCACCGCATCCGCCGTCACCAGCCAGGGGCCGATCGGGCCGAAGGTCGGGCAGCCCTTGCCCTTGGTCCACTGGCCACCGCGCTCCAATTGATAGGCGCGCTCGGAAATGTCGTTGCAGATGCAATAACCCGCCACGTAGTCCAGCGCCTCGGCCTCGGAAACGTAGGAGGCGCGCTTGCCGATGACGATTGCCAGTTCCACTTCCCAGTCCGTCTTCTCCGAGCCGCGCGGGATGAGGATCGTGTCGTCAGGGCCGACGACGCAGGAGGGAGCCTTGTTGAACAGCACCGGCTCGCTCGGCACCGCCATGCCGCTTTCGGCGGCGTGGTCTGCATAGTTGAGGCCGACGGCGATGAAGTTGCCGACCCGGCCGACGCAGGCCCCGAGACGGCTGCCGTCCGGCGCCAGCGGCAGGCTTGCGGGGTCGAGCGCACGCAGGCGGGCAAGGCTTTCCGGGCCGAGCGCGTCGCCGGCAATGTCGGGTACGATGCCCGAGAGATCGCGGATATGGCCGTCCGCGTCGATCAGGCCGGGCTTTTCCGCGCCCGCCGCGCCAAAGCGCACCAGTTTCATGTTGTCCTCCCGTGAATGCGGATTTCTGTTGCGCCCACATTCCATCCGGTTTTACATCGAGTCAACGATTTTCGAAAATCTTCCAGAGTTTACCAAATATGCGTGAGGCAGCCGATCAGAAGCGGGCAGGGGGAAAGACGCTGGCGGAGGATGCCTATGCGGCGATCCGGCAGGCGATCCGCTCGGGCGTTTATGCGCCGGGCGCGCGGCTGCGCTTCAGCGATCTGCAGGCGCTGTGCGGCATGAGCGTGACGCCGGTGCGCGAGGCGCTGGCCCGACTGACGGCGGAGGGCTTCACCGTGCTGGACGGCCATCGCGGCTGCAGCGTCGCGGGGCTCTCGCTGGCGGAACTGCGCGATGTCACGGCGGCGCGGCAGCTTTGCGAGGGCGAGGCCTTGCGGCTTTCCGTGGCGAAGGGGGATGCGGACTGGGAGGCGCGTGTTCTTGCCTGTCACCACCTGATGGTGCGCATTCCCCAACTGCGCGAGGACATGCCCTCGGCGATGCGGGAGGACTGGGAGGCGCGGCATGCGGCGTTCCATGCCGCGCTGATCTCCGCCTGCGGCTCGCCGACGCTGCTGGAGATCTGCGAGAAGCTGTTTTCGCGTGCGGACCGCTACCGGCGCCTGTCGATCAGCCTGTCCGGCGCGACGCGGGATGTGGAAGGCGAGCACAGGGACCTGATGGAGCGGGCGCTGGCGCGTGACGAGGATGGCGCGGTAGACGCCCTGCGCGCCCACTACGGCAGAACGGCCGCCGCGCTGGAAGCCTTCTTCCAAAACGAAAACGGCGGCCCGGCATAACCGGACCGCCGCTTCAATTTCGTCGAGGCCAGGCTTACTTGCTGGCGATCGTTGCCGCTGCGCCGACTTCCGCGCCGCCACCGATGGCCACATTGAGCGCGACATAGTCGCGGGCAAGCTGGCGGATTGCCGAGGCGAGCGACAGGCGGGCCGACGCGACGTTGCGCTCGGCATCGAGCACGTCGAGGATGGTGCTGGCGCCGCCGCGATAGCTTTCGCGGGCAAGGTTCAGCGTCTGTTCGTAGGACTGCACGACCTTGCGGAGGGCGGCGACCGTCTGGCCGTCGCGGATCAGCGCGGTCTGGGCGTTCTCGACTTCCTCGACCGCGTTCAGCACGGTGGACTTCCAGGAGAGATACTGCTGCTCGGCTTCCGAGCGGGCGATCTTGACCTGAGCCTTCAGCGCACCGCCGTTGAAGATCGGCAGGGTCAGCGTCGGGCCGAACGACCAGTTCGACAGGCTGCCGGTCACGGCGTTGAAGTTGCGCGCCACGCCGATGGAGCCGCCAAGCTCGATGCTCGGATAGAGCTGTGCCTCGGCAACGCCGATCCGGGCCGTCGCGGCCTGCAGGCGGCGTTCGGCGGCGCGGATATCAGGACGGTTGCGGATGAGATCGGCCGGGATGCCCGTCTTCGTCGAGTAACGCGGCATCGGCTGGGCCGAGCCCTTGATCAGGCTGGACGTGATGGTGCTGGCCGGTACGCCGAGCAGCGTGGCGATGTGGTTCGCCGCTTGATGGAAGCCGGTTTCCAGCGCCGGCAGGTCGGCCAGCGTCTGGTTGACGAGGCCTTCGGTCTGCAGCACGTCGAGGCTGGACGCGGCGCCGGCCTGCTTGATCTCGTTGGTGAGCTTCAGCGTCTCGCGGCGCGAGACGAGGTTCTTGCGGCTGAGCGCCAGCGCTTCCTGATAGTAGCGGGCGTTCACGTAGCTCGAGACGAGGTCCGAGAGATAGGCGAGGCGCGCGACGTCGACGTCGTCATAGGCCGCGTCGAGCGAAGCGTTGGCCGCTTCCTTCGAACGCTTGTACTGGCCGAAGAAGTCGAGCAGCCAGGACGCGCTCGCGCCGGCCGTGATCGACTTGGATTCCGAATGGTCGTTTCCGGTGGAGCGGCGCAGATAGCTGCCGTCCTGGCCGCCGACATTGCCGTCGGCGGATGCGCCGATGCTCGGCAGCGAACCCGCGCCGGCGACGACGACATTGGCTTCGGCCGCCGTGATGCGCTCCAGAGCCTGAAGAACCGTGAGGTTTTCACCCAGGCCCTGATGGACGAGATCGTTGAGGCGCCTGTCGCGGAAGGACTCCCACCACGGATTGAGCGCTACGTTATCGGCGCTGGCTGCCTTGCTTTCCGAGAATTTGGCCGGCAGCGCGGTCTCGGGCTTCTGGTAGTCGGGGCCAACGACACAGCCCGACAGGAGGAGCATGCTCAGGGGAAAAAGCGTCCGTACGAAATTCATGATCATACCCTGCCGACCGTGGTGGCTTTTCTTAACAGAACAAAATTGCGATTCACTCTTTATTCATGTTTAGGCCGAAGATCGAGCCTTCCCCGAAAAAAAGAATGGTCCCACAGCGTTTTTCCCCCGCTTCACGTGGCGTGTGTGTCCGTCGGGCAACTGACTTTTTCCACCAGATGCCCGATCTTCTCTTCTGGCGGGTAAATCGATTGTTGCTGTCGCGCCGCCAGGTTGCGCCACGGCATTTCCCCGGAATGTCCGTGTTCGCGACATATTTTCCTGAAAAATGCTGCATGCGCGAAAACTATTTTGCGATTCGAATTGTCACACAAATTCGGCAGCAATTTTTTCCAAAATTCTGCGGATTCCATTGACAAGAAAGGGAGAGCCGCTTATGTGTTGGAGCATCGCATGAAGACCGCATGCGTTTTGTTTCGGTCTACACCTGACGCATCCTTTTTTCAGCGTCAGCGCCAACCAGAGGGAGTGTGTCATGTACGATAACAACTGCATCGCCTCCGTGCGTGTGGCGTACTCCTGTCGTGAAACGATTACAGGGAAAGCGCATACGGCACTCCGCCGAATGTGATCTGCATCCCCCTCATCGAATTTAGCGCAAGATATGAATTGGCTGTGCCTCCGGGTGCGGCAGGAGTTGTTATGCAAAAGCAGGTTATCGAAATCGGTGGTGAGGCCGTCGGCGTCGTCGTTCCGGATGAGGATCGGCTGAAGTTCGTGGCCGTCAAATATTCCGTCTGGGATCTGGATTCCCAGCGTTTCTCCTCGGCAGACGAGGTACGCCTGGCGATCCGCCGTCTCCTCAACGATCCGTCCGCTGCGCAGCGGGCGATGTCCCCGGCCAATATCGCGGCCGCCTGAACCAGAATTTCCAACGTGCCGGCACTGTTTCGTGCTGGTTGACGACCGGCTCCGTCCCTGGCGGAGCCGGTCTTGTTTTGTGAACAATCCATTCACCGGGCGCTGGCTGGCGCGGGCGTTCAATTCCTGATTGGGTGGCTGTGAAAGGAGGTGCCCAATGACCAGTGGCATCCATCACATCACGGCGCTCACCCGGAAGATCCAGGCGAATGTCGATTTCTATGCGGGCTTTCTGGGCCTGCGGCTCGTCAAGCGCACGGCCGGCTACGAGGACGCCGAGCAGCTTCATCTCTTCTACGGCGATGCGGCCGCCACGCCCGGCTCGCTGATCACCTTCCTTGCCTGGGAGGACGGCTCTCCCGGCCGGGTCGGCCACGGCCAGCCGTCGGAGATCGCTCTTGCCGTGCGACCGGAAGCGATCGGCTTCTGGCTGACGCGCGCGTTGACCTGCAACATCGCTGCCACCGGGCCGGCGCAGGAATTCGGCGAACCCGTCCTGCGGCTGAAGGACCCCGACGGCATCATCGTCAAGCTCGTCGGCGAAGCCGATGTCGACGGCCCGGCGCCCCATGTCACCAGGGACATCGCGGCCGCCGATGCGATCCAGCGCATTCGCGGCGCGACGGTCCTGTCGGAAAAGCCGGCGGAGACGGCGGCTTTCGTCGGCCGGCATTTCGGCTTTCGCAAGGTGGCCGAAGCGAACGGCATCGTCCGGCTTGCCGGCGATGCCGGCGACGTGCTCGACATCCGGGATGCCAGCGGGTTCTGGACCTCGGCGCCGGGCACCGGCACGATCGACCATATCGCGTTGCGTGCGCCGGACCGCACCGCCGTGGAAGCGGCGGCGCGCCGTCTTGCGGAAGAGGATGCGGGCGACATGAACATGCACGACCGCAGCTACTTCTATTCGCTCTACGTGCGCGAACCCGGCGGTGCGCTGCTCGAATATGCGACGGATGGCCCCGGCATGACGGTCGACGAGCCGCTGGAAACGCTCGGCACGCGCCTGTTCGTCCCGAAACATTTCCGCGCCGACCCGGATGACGTCCGGGCGCGGCTTCCGCAATTTTCCCTGCCAGGAGAAGAAAGAATGCCCGAACGTGACCTGCCTTTCGTCCATCGCGTCCACCGCCCGGAAAATCCCGATGGCACCGCCGTCGTTCTGCTGCATGGCACCGGCGGCAACGAAACGAGCCTCCTGCCGTTCGGCGCGCGGCTTGCACCTGATGCCGTTCTTCTCAGCCCGCGCGGGCGCAGCGTGGATGAAGGCCATCCGCGGTTCTTCCGCCGGCTGAGCATGACGACCTTCGATCAGAAGGACATCGTGAACGAGGCGGAGGCCTTCGCGGCCTTCATGGAAGGGGCGAATGCGGCCTATGGGCTCGACCCGGAAAAGACGCTGTTCGTCGGCTACTCCAACGGCGCGAACATGATCGGCGCGATCATGCTGCTGCATCCCGGCATCATCCGCAATGCGGTGCTGCTGCGCGGCATGAATGTGCTGGAGAGCGTTCCGGCGACGGACCTGCCGGGCGCGAACGTCATGATGCTGAGCGGCCAGTCGGATCCCTATGGCCGCTTTGCCGGCGATCTCGAACGCCACCTGAAGGCACGCGGCGCGGCCGTCGAGCACAAGCTGCTTCCGGCCGGGCACGAGATCGGCGGCGCGGACCTCGAACTCGCCAAGGCCTACAAGGAGCGCATCCTCGGCTGAGGGCAATGGAAGAAGAAAGGGCGCGTCGTAGGACGCGCCCTTTTTGTTTGAGCGGCCTTTCGTTCAGCGCGTGTAGTCGCGGACGAAGGCCGCGAAGCCGGCAACAAAATCGCGCAGCTTCTGTTCCGTTGCCGCGTCTGCGATCCTGCCGTCCTGGATGACGGTGCCGGCGCGCGATACCATCAGCTTTGCGCCGAACCACGGCACCGTGCCGAGCGTGCGCATGATGGGAAGCCAGGCTTCCTGGGAAAGCAGGGTGCCGAAATTGCCTGGCGAGGCGCCGGTAATGGCGAAGGGCTTGCCGCCGAAGACGCGGGCGATATCGGAGGAGGGGCGGCTCATCCAGTCGATGGCGTTCTTGAAGACGCCGGGAATGCCGTTGTTATATTCCGGCGTGAAGAGGATGACGCCGTCCGCATCGGCGACAAGGTCCTTGAGGCGCGTCACGGTTTCGGGAATTCCCTCGGCCGCCTCCACGTCGCCATCGTATAGCGGAATGCCGTGGATCGAGCCTTCCGCGATCTCGACCCCTTCCGGCGCCATGGCGAGCGCCGCGCGCAGGAGCGCGGTGTTGAAGGAGGCCTTGCGCAGGCTGCCCGAGATAACCACCAGTTTCGTCATGTCGTCTCTCCGTTTTCAGACATAGAAAACCCCGGCGGACGGTTTGTCACGCCGGGGTTTGGCTTCAGCTTAGGCGAGGGGCTTCAGCCTTGCCTCGATCTGCGTGCGGCGCGGCTCCAGGAAGGGCGGCAGCGACAGGCTCTCGCCGAGGGTCTCCATGGGCTCGTCCACCGCAAAGCCGGGGCCGTCCGTGGCGATCTCGAACAGGATGCCGTTCGGCTCGCGGAAATAGAGCGAGCGGAAGTAGAAACGTTCGACCTCGCCGCTGGAAGGCAGGCGGAAGCCACGCAGGCGCTCCGTCCAGGCATGCAGCGCCTCGACATCCGGTGCGCGGAAGGCGACGTGGTGCACCGCACCGGCGCCCTGGTGGGCGGTCGGAAGGTCCGGTTCGACGGCGACGTGCAGTTCTGCCGCGGGACCGCCTTCACCCATCGAGAAGACGTGCACGTCCCCTTCGCCATCCGGGTTCGCGTAGACCGCCGTCTCCTTCATGTTCATGACATGCACAAGCACGGTTTCCGTGTTGCGGATATCGGGTACGGAGAGCGTGATCGGGCCGAGGCCCTTGATCTGGTGCTCGGCCGGAACCGGGCTCCTGTCCCAGGGATTTGCCGGCGTGCCGGCATTGTCGAC
This sequence comes from Shinella sp. G-2, assembly GCF_050172695.1. NCBI lineage: Bacteria > Pseudomonadati > Pseudomonadota > Alphaproteobacteria > Hyphomicrobiales > Rhizobiaceae > Shinella > Shinella sp. G-2. The sequence continues at coordinate 293,586 of NZ_JBBEYH010000003.1, forward strand.
CGTCAGGCGGAAGCGCTGGCCTTCGCCATCCTCGAAATCGAGCGTGGCGCGGCCGTTGACATCGCGGATATCGCCGACTTTCACCTTCAGTTCGGCAAAGCGGTCGCGCCACCATTCGAGCGTGGCAAGGGTGGCGACGCGCAGGCCCGTGCGGGAAACGCTGTGCGTGCCGCGGCGCTCATGGCCGACAGGCCAGTCGAAGAAGGTGAGGTCCGTGCCGGGGGAGGCAAGGCCATCGGCATAGAAGAGATGATAGGCGCTGGTGTCGTCCTGGTTGACGGTCTTCTTGACGAGGCGCAGGCCGAGGACCTGCGTGTAGAAGCGCAGGTTTTCCGGCGCATTCGCGGTGATCGCGGTCAGGTGGTGGATGCCAGTCAGCTGCATGGTCATGATAAACTCCTCTCCGGAAACTCCGGGGTGTTCTGGTGCGTACCCCGTTCTCGGGGCCTTGCGTTGAGGCGAATATCGCCCCTTGCCTGCGCTGCCGGAAGACCGGGCCGGACGAACGGATTGTTCACTTTTCTTGAACGGCCTCCGGTCGGTCTCCGTCGCGCGCACGCCACCGTGAAAGGCGTCGTTCCCTGGAGACTGCGTATCCGCCCATTCTGTTCCAACGTTCGGCGCCCCGAATTTTATCGTTTCATAAACCAGCATGCGCTTACGCTCCCGGTCTGCGAAATGACTTCGTCTCTGTTTCGCCGCGTCCGACGGCATGTTTCCGCCCTTCCGTTGAGTGCCGGCGCGGGTTTCCGCGGCCATGCGAGGAGACGTTTTATGCTGCCAAAGACTGCGACTGCCCGAAATATGTTCGCCATCGTGGCGGCCGGTGTTGCCACGACCGTGGCGACGGCGGGCGTTCTGCTCTGGCTGTCCTACCGCGCGGTGGAAGAGCGATCGATTTCGGAGATGGTCAATGCGGCCGAGGCGAGCGCCGGCAAGGTCGAAACCTATTTCGCGCAGGTGAAGGCGCTGAGCTGGAACATGCGTTCGGCGCTCTATGCCGTGAAGGCCACGGGCGCGCCCAGCCGCGAGACGATGAACGGCGTCTTCGACCGGCTGATGGCCGACAATCCCTTCGCGCTCGGCGTCAGCACCGGCTGGGAGCCGAACGCCTTCGACGGCAAGGACGAGCAATACAAGAACCAGCCGGGCCATGACGCCACGGGCCGCTACATTCCCTATTTCGTTCGCAGCGAGGGCAAGGTCGGCATGGAGGCGCTGGTCGATTACGACAAGCCCGGCCCCGGCGACTACTACCAGGTGCCCAAGGCGACGGGGAAGGATTTCCTGACCGAGCCCTACAGCTATGTCATCGGCGGCAAGAACGTGCTGATGACCTCCTTCATGGTGCCGCTGCTTTTCGACGGCAAGTTCCAGGGCGAAACGGGCGTCGACATCGCGCTCGATGCGCTGGCCGCCGACATGGCGCAGCTGAAGCCGCTCGGCGAGGGCTATGTCGCGCTGCTCAGCCAGGGCGGCAGTATCGTCAGCCATCCCGATTCCGCCGTGCTCGGCAAGACGCTCGCCGATTCCGGCCTCGATACGGCCGCCTGGCAGGCGCTGATCGCCGCGCCGGAAAAGGCGATGGAAATCACCGACGCGTCGGGCGTTCCCTCCATCGCGGTTGCCGTGCCGGTGCCGCTGGTGCCGGGCACGACCTGGTTCACCGTGGTTTCCGTGCCGAAATCCGTGCTTTTCGCCAGCCTTTCGACGCTGGCCGTCACCTCCATCATCGTCATTGCCGTGGCTGCGGGCCTGATGATCTCCATCGGCTGGCTGCTGGCCGCCCGCTTCCGCAAGCGTCTCGGCACGGTCATCGCCGCGACGAGCGAGATCGCCCGCGGCCGCACGGATGTCGACCTCTCGGAATCGGAGCGGCAGGACGAAATCGGCGAAATGGCCCGTTCGCTCGCCGTGCTGCGGGATGCAACGCTCGCCAAGATTCGCCTTGAGGGCGAGGCGGAGCAGAACCGCGCGCTTTCGGAAGGCGAACGCCGCCAGCATGCCGAGGAAGCCGAGGCGCGCGAACGCCAGACCCGGGCCGCCGTCGAGGCGCTCGCCGAAGGCCTGCAGAAGCTTTCCGACGGCGACATGACGCACCGGATCGAGCGGGCCTTCGCCGGTTCGCTGGACGAGTTGCGTCACGACTTCAACGCTTCCGTGGAGAAGCTGCAATCGGCGCTGCGCTCGGTTGGAAGCAATGCCAACGCCATCCAGGCCGGCACGTCGGAAATCCGCGCGGCGTCCGACGATCTTGCCAAGCGAACCGAACAGCAGGCCGCCTCCGTCGAGGAAACCGCGGCGGCGCTGGAGGAGATCACCACCTCGCTGAAGGACGCCACCAAGCGGGCGGAGGATGCGGGCCAGCTCGTCGAGCGCACCCGGGCGGGCGCAGAAAAATCCGGCGAGGTCGTTCGCCGCGCCGTCGATGCGATGAGCGGCATCGAAAATTCCTCGCGCGAGATTTCCAACATCATCGGCGTCATCGACGAAATCGCCTTCCAGACCAACCTGCTGGCGCTGAACGCCGGGGTGGAAGCGGCTCGTGCGGGCGAGGCCGGCAAGGGCTTCGCCGTCGTCGCGCAGGAAGTGCGCGAGCTTGCCCAGCGTTCGGCCAATGCCGCCAAGGAGATCAAGGCGCTCATCACCAAGTCGGGCGATCAGGTGCATCTCGGCGTCGCGCTGGTCGGCGAGACCGGCTCGGCGCTGTCGGAAATCGTCAACCAGGTGCAGGAGATCGACCAGAATGTCGCGGCCATCGTGCGCTCGGCGCGCGAGCAGTCGACCGGCCTCAACGAGATCAGCGCCGCGGTGAATTCCATCGACCAGGGCACGCAGAAGAACGCGGCCATGGTGGAAGAGCAGACGGCGGCGAGCCATGCGCTGGCAAGCGAGGCGGCGGCGCTCAACACGCTCATCGCCCAGTTCCGTCTCGGCGCTTCCGCAGCGGCCGCCGGCCGGCCGGTGGCCGCCTCGCCGGCGGAGCACCGTCCCGCGGCCTCGGGTGCAAGGGCGCTCGGCAACAAGCTCGCCCGCGCCTTCGGTGGCGGGCAGGCCACGGCGGCAAGTGCGGCCGCGCAGGACTGGGAAGAGTTCTGAGATTGCTTATCGGATGCGACAGAAGGGCGGCCCCGGTGGCCGCTCTTTTTTTGTCCGAAAGATGGGCGCAGGGCGCCGCCGGTTGCACAGGTTTTGCACAGGCGCGGGTCGCCTGAAGCGACGCGTCGCATTAGAAGCGCCTTTAGTAATATGAAAACACGATTGATTTTGCGGCCCCGCCATTCTGGCACGCTTCGTGCTTTTTGAGGGAGGGTCCAGAGGGGACCTAGATAGAAGCGTCCGAAGAACGGCGCTCCGAAAAAGCCGCTGCGTTGCTTTCCGGAAACCTTGGCGTTTCCAGGCAACCAGCGGCTTTCTTGTTTCCCGGCATTGCCTGCGGTTGCGCTAGGTTGCTGAAAGATATGGTCTATTATATTTTCCTGTCATAGCCTTACCCCGATTGGCTTTTTTCGCGGCTTCCGCCACACTCGGCTGCGGCAAGTTCAACGCCAGATGGCGCGGCGGCTTGCCAGTCTGCTCTTCGCGATATAATGAGGACCCATATTAAATGGGGTTTCTGCAACAGTGGAGACGACGATGACCCGAACGGGCAAGACGATGCTGGCGGCCCTTCTGCTGTCGGCTGCCACGGTGCCGGCCTTCGCCGACGGCATGGCGCGGCCGGTGCGTGTCGCACCGGTGCATTTCGAGGAACGCGAACAGTCGATCACCATCACCGGCGAGGTGGTGGCGCGGGTGGAGACCGATCTTTCCTTCCGCGTCGGCGGGCGCATCACCGGCTGGTTCGTCGATGTCGGCGGGGCGGTGAAGGAAGGGCAGGTCCTTGCCCGGCTCGATCCCGAAGAGCAGAAGGCGGATGTCGAGGCGGCCGAAGCCGGCGTGCGCGCGGCCGATGCGCGGCTGAAGCTCGCCCGCACCAATTTCGACCGCCTGAAGGCGCTTCTCAACGACGGCATCAGCACCCGGCGCGATTTCGACGACGCCGAGACGGCGTTGCGCACTGCCGAGAGCGCGCGCGAGGCGGCGATTGCCCAGCGCGACACCGCCAAGGAAGTGCTGTCCTATACCGAACTGCGCGCGCCCGCCGACGGGATCGTCACCGCGCGTCTTGCCGAGACCGGCCAGGTCGCCCAGGCGGCGCAGACCATGTTCACCATCGCCGACACCGGCCCGCGCGACGCCGTCTTCGACGTCTATGAATCGCTGTTCTTTGCCCAGCCCGCCAAGGATGGCGTCGTCGTGACGCTGCTCAGCGACGACACGGTGCGCACGACCGGCCATGTGCGCGAGGTCTCGCCGACCATCGACAGCCAAACCGGCACGGTGCGGGTGAAGATCGCCATGGAAGAAACGCCGCCGGAAATGACGCTGGGCGCTTCCGTCGTCGGCATGGGCTCGCTCGCCGCCCGCCGCGTCGCGGTGGTGCCGTGGCAGGCGCTGTCGGGCGTCGATGGCAAACCGGCGCTCTGGGTCGTCGACAAGGCGAACAGCACGGTCAGCCTGCGGCCGGTCGAGGTCCTGTCCTTCGAGACCGGCTCGGCGCTGGTCTCCGGCGGGATCGAGGAGGGTGAAAGCTACGTCGCCGACGGCACGAAGCTGTTGCGCCCCGGCCAGACCGTCACCGCGCGCGAAGGAGCCGCCCAATGAGGACATCCCTCCTTTTGACCACGGCCGTCATCGCAGCGCTCACGCTTTCCGGCTGCAAGAAGGAAGAGGAAGCGGCCGCACCGCCGCGTCCGGTGCTCTCGCTTGTCGTCGCGCCCACCGCGCTGCCGGGCACGCGCTTTGCCGGCACGGTGCAGGCGAAGGTGCAGGCCGCGCTCGGTTCGCGCGTTGCCGGCCGCCTCGTCTCACGCACCGTCCATGTCGGCGATCTCGTGAAGAAGGGCGATGAACTCGCCGTGCTCGACGGCACCGCCTACGAGCTTGCCGTGCGCTCCGCGCGTGCGGAACTCTCCAGCGCCGAAGCGACATTGACGAGCGCCATTGCCAGCGAGGAGCGGCAGAAGACGCTGCTGCAATCCAACGCCGCCGCCAAGGCTGCCGTCGAAAGTGCCGAGCAGTCGCGTGAGGCGGCCGATGCCGGCCTCATCCGCGCCCGCACGGCGCTGGTGAAGGCGGAAGAGCAGCTTTCCTATACCCGTATCCTCGCGGAATTCGACGGTGTCGTCGTGGCGACGGGGGCGGAGGTCGGACAGACCGTTTCACCGGGCGAGGCCATCGTCACCGTTGCCCGCCCCGACGAGCGTGACGCCGTCGTCGATATCCCGGAAATGGCGGAGCCCATCGCCGTCGGCACCCGCTTCCAGGTCTCCCTGCAGATCAATCCGGCCATCACCGTCAAGGGCACGGTGCGCGAGATCGCACCGGCCGCCGATGCCGCAACCCGCACGCGGCGCGTCAAGATCGCGCTGGAGAACCCACCGGACACCGTGCGGCTCGGCACGACGATCACCGCCGAACTGGAAGGCCCCGATCTCACCGCGCTGATGGTGCCGGAAACAGCCGTGCTGACGAAGGACGGCAAGCCGCATGTCTGGCTCGTCGATGCGGAAAAGGGCGAAGTGCATCTGAAGCCCGTGGAAACCGGAGCGAGTGCCGGCCGGTTCGTTCCGGTCACGAGCGGGCTGAAGGATGGCGACCGCGTCGTCACCGCCGGTGTGAACAGCCTCGAAGAAGGCCAGAAGATAAAGATCGAAGACGAGGCAAGCCTATGAAGAAGTTCAACCTTTCGGACTGGGCGCTCGATCATGCATCGCTCGTCTGGTACTTCATGATCGTCTTCGCGCTGCTCGGTTTCTTCACCTATCAGAATCTCGGCCGCGAGGAGGATCCATCCTTCGTCATCAAGACCATGACGATCAGCGCCGCCTGGCCCGGCGCTTCCGTGGAAGAGACGACCCGGCAGGTGACGGAGCGCATCGAGCGCAAGCTGGAGGAACTGGAATCGCTCGATTTCAGCCGCAGCGTCACGACGCCCGGCCAGACGCTGGTCTTCGTCAACCTGAAGCCGACGACCAAGGCCCGCGACGTGGCGCCGACCTGGCAGACCGTTCGCAACATGATCAACGATATCAGGGGCGAATTTCCCTCCGGCGTCATCGGCCCGGCCTTCAACGACCGCTTCGGCGACGTCTTCGGCAATATCTACGCCTTTACGGCCGATGGCCTGACGCCGCGCCAGCTCCGCGACTATGTCGAGGACGCCCGCCGCCGCGTGCTGACCGTGCCGAATATCGGCAAGGTCGATCTCGTCGGCGCGCAGGACGAGGTGATCTATCTCGAATTTTCGACGCGCCAGCTTGCCGCGCTCGGCATTTCCACCCAGCAGGTCGTTTCGACCCTGCAGGCGCAGAACGCCATCGCGCCCTCCGGCGTGGTGCAGGGCGGCGGCGAGCGCGTCAGCGTGCGCGTCGGCGGCCAGTTCACGTCCGAGGAAAGCCTTCGCGAGGTGAATCTGCGCGTCAACAACCGCTTCTTCCGCCTGTCCGACATCGCCACCATCACCCGCGGCTACCAGGATCCGCCGTCTTCCCTGTTCCGCTTCAACGGCGAACCGGCCCTCGGCCTTGCCATCGGCATGAAGCAGGGATCCAACCTCCTGGAATTCGGTGCGGCGGTGGAGAAGGAGATCGAGCTCCTCTCGCACGAACTGCCGGTCGGCGTCGACGTGCACCTCGTTTCCGACCAGCCGAAGGTGGTGGAAGAGGCCGTTTCCGGCTTCACGCAGGCGCTGTTCGAGGCGGTCGCCATCGTTCTCATCGTCTCCTTCGTCAGCCTTGGCCTGCGCGCCGGCCTCGTCGTCGCGCTCTCCATTCCGCTGACGCTCGGCATCACCTTCGTCTTCATGTACTACGACGCCATCTCGCTGCAGCGCGTGTCGCTCGGCGCGCTGATCATCGCGCTCGGCCTCCTCGTCGACGACGCCATGATCGCCGTCGAAATGATGGTGGCGCGGCTGGAGGCGGGGGATTCGCTGCGCAAGGCGGCGACCTATGTCTACACCTCCACCGCCTTCCCGATGCTGACGGGCACGCTGGTCACGGTGGCGGGCTTCATCCCGATCGGCCTCAACAACAGCGCCGCTGGCGAATTCACCTTCAGCCTCTTCGTCGTCATCGCCATTTCGCTCGTCGTGTCCTGGGTGGTCGCGGTCATCTTCACGCCGCTGCTCGGCGTGACGATCCTGCCCAAGAGCATGAAGAAGCACCACGAGGAGAAGGGCCGTTTCGCCCGCGTCTTCGCGCGCATCCTCGACGTGTGCATGCGCTGGAAATGGACGACCATCGTCGCGACCGTCGCGATCTTCCTCGTTTCGGTCTTTGGCATGCGCTTCGTGCAGGAGCAGTTCTTCCCGTCCTCCGACCGGCCGGAACTCGTCATCGACTGGGCGCTGCCGCAGAATGCCTCGATCGCCGAGACCAATGCGCAGATCGCCAAGCTCGAAGAGGAGAAGCTGAAGGGCAATCCGGATATCGAGCGCTGGTCCTCCTATGTGGGCGAGGGCGCGGTGCGCTTCCTGCTGTCCTTCGACGTGCAGCCGCCGTCGCCGGCCTTCGGCCAGACGATCATCGTCAGCAAGGACCTCGAAGCTCGCGACCGCCTGAGGGCCGACCTCCAGGCCTATCTGCGCGAGACCTTCGTCGGCACGGACGCGCTGGTGAAGCTTCTCGACATCGGCCCGCCGGTCGGCCGGCCGATCCAGTACCGCGTCAGCGGCCCGGATATCCAGGAAGTGCGCGCGCAGGCGCTCGCCTTCGGCGAACTGCTCGGCAAGAACGACCGCCTCGGCGATATCGTCTATGACTGGAACGAACCGGCCCGTGTGGTGAAGGTCGATGTTCTCCAGGACAAGGCGCGCCAGCTCGGGGTCACCTCGCAGGACATTTCCTCGGCCCTCAACGGCGTCGTCGGCGGCACGACCGTTACGCAGATCCGTGACGACGTCTACCTGATCGATGTCATCGGTCGGGCGCGGTCGAGCGAGCGCGAATCCATCGAGACGTTGCGCCAGATGCAACTGCCGACGGCCAACGGCACCTCGGTGCCGCTCGCGGCCATTGCCAACTTCCGCTACGAGATGGAGCAGCCCGTCGTCTGGCGCCGCTCGCGCCAGCCCACCATCACGGTCAAGGCGAGCATTACCGGCGGCGTGCAGCCGGCGACCGTCGTCTCGCAGATGGAGAAGGACGTCACCGCCTTCCGCGCGGACATGCCGTCCGGCTACGACGTCGTCGTCGGCGGCACGGTGGAGGAAAGCGCCAACAGCCAGGCGCCCATCGTCGCGGTGGTGCCGCTGATGCTCTTCGCCATGGCGACGATCCTGATGCTGCAACTGCAGAGCTTCTCGCGGCTCTTCCTCGTCTTCGCGGTGGCGCCGCTGGCGCTCATCGGCGTGGTCATCGCCCTGCTCGGCAGCGGCGCGCCGCTCGGCTTCGTCGCCATTCTCGGCGTTTTGGCGCTGATCGGCATCCTCATCCGCAACTCGGTCATCCTCGTCGTGCAGATCGAGGACCTCAGGCGCGAGGGCATGCATGCCTGGGATGCCGTGCGGGAGGCGACGGAGCATCGCATGCGACCGATCATGCTGACGGCGGCGGCGGCGAGCCTGGCGCTCATCCCCATTTCGCGCGAAGTGTTCTGGGGGCCGATGGCCTATGCCATGATGGGCGGCATCATTGTCGGCACGGTGCTGACGCTGCTCTTCCTGCCCGCGCTCTATATCGCCTGGTTCCGCATCAAGCCGGAGGCGAAGGACGAAGAGGCTGCGGCCGCCGAACCGGTGGACGCGACGCCGGCGGTCTGAGGATCCGTCCTCTCCGCCACGCGAACTTGGGCCGGGAGCAGCACGCTCCCGTCTTCCGGTCAGGATGTGCGGGGATCAGGGTCTCTTGCCCCCGCTCCATCCCGCACCCGCGGCGATGAAGTTCGGGTTGGCGAAATCCGCGTCATGCGCCTGATTGCGCTTGCCGTAGACAAGCGCTTCGCCGTCGAGCGTGCGCGTCTCGCCCCCGGCGGCGCGCAGCACGGCGTCACCGGCCGCCGTATCCCATTCCATGGTGCGGCTGAAGCGTGGGTAGACGTCGGCAAGGCCCTCGGCGACGAGGCAGAATTTCAGCGACGAACCGATGGCGGTGCAGGCATCGATGCCGTGGTCATCGAGGAAGCGTGCCGTCTCCGGCGTATCGTGCGAGCGGCTTGCAACGGCGGTCAGCGCCTTGCCACGTCCGCGACAGCCGATCGCCTGTCGCTCGACAATGGCTTCGCCCGCCACCTTGAAGCGCTCCGCGCGGCCTCCGGTCGCGACGAAGCCCATCGAAAGGGCAGGGGCGAGAACGATGCCGGCAATGGGCGCGCCTGCACGGATGAGGGCGATATTGACGGTAAATTCGCTGCGCCCGGCGACGAATTCCTTCGTGCCGTCGAGCGGATCGACCAGGAAGAACAGGCCGCCGGAAACATCCGGCACGCGTCCGGCGGCGACGGCCTCTTCGGCGACGACGGGGATATCGGGAAAATGCCGGATAAGGGCTGCAAGGATCAGCCGCTCGGCTTCCTCGTCCGCCTCGGTCACCGGCGAACTGTCCGGCTTGTACTGGACGTCGGGTCCGGCGCTGTGGATGGCCATGATGGCGCGACCGGCCGTAAGCGCCGCGCTCTCCATCACCTGCTGCAATGTCGAAAAATCTGTCCGCATGGTTTCCGGCTCTTTCTTCCCCGGCTTAGACGCACGGACCGGGGAATGCAACGCCGTCGTCATGTGGAAAGAGTCGCCCCTGCGCGTGGCTGCGACGCTGCCCCGTCTTGCCGTTTGTGCTGCATATGCGAATGTGGGGCAACTGATCCGGGATACCCCATGCGCTACTCCGCCCTGTCCATCATCAAGCAAGCCTTTGCCGGAAACCTCGGCTGGAAGCCCGCCTGGCGGGAGCCGGACCCGAAGCCGCACTACGACGTCATCATCGTCGGCGGCGGCGGTCACGGCCTTGCGACCGCCTATTATCTGGCGAAGGAATTTGGCGTGCGCAACATCGCCGTCGTGGAGAAGGGCTATCTCGGCTCCGGCAATGTCGGGCGCAACACCACCATCGTGCGCTCCAACTACATGCTGCCCGGCAATGAACCCTTCTACGAGTTTTCGCTGAAGCTGTGGGAAGGGCTGGAGCAGGAACTCAACTACAATGTGATGTTCTCGCAGCGCGGCATCATCAATCTCTTCCACAATGACGGCCAGCGCGATCACTACATCCGCCGCGGCAACGCCATGATGATGGAGGGCGTGGCGGCCGAGCTTCTCGACCGCGAGACGCTGAAGAAGATGCTGCCCTTCCTCAATTTCGACCATGCCCGTTTCCCGATCATGGGCGGCCTTCTGCAACGGCGCGCCGGCACGGCGCGGCACGATGCCGTCGCCTGGGGTTTCGCGCGCGGCGCGGACCGGCTCGGCGTCGATCTCATCCAGAATTGCGAGGTCACCGGTATCCGCCGGGAGAACGGCGCGGTGACGGGCGTCGAGACGACGAGAGGGTTCATCGGCTGCACCAAGCTGGCGCTGGCGGCGGCGGGCAACACCTCGCGCGTCGGCGCGATGGCCGGGCTGAGGCTGCCGATCGAAAGCCATGTGCTGCAGGCCTTCGTCACGGAGGGGCTGAAGCCCTGCATCGACCACGTCATCACCTATGGCGCGGGACACTTCTACATCTCGCAGTCCGACAAGGGCGGCCTCGTCTTCGGCGCGGAGATCGACGGTTATTCCTCCTATGCCCAGCGCGGCAATCTCGCGACGGCCGAACATGTCATGGAGGAGGGGGTGACGATGATCCCCGGGCTTTCGCGCGTGCGGGTGCTGCGAAGCTGGGGCGGCGTCATGGACATGTCGATGGACGGTTCGCCCATCATCGACCGCACGCCGATCGACAATCTCTACCTCAATTGCGGCTGGTGCTACGGCGGCTTCAAGGCGACGCCCGCGTCCGGTTTCTGCTTCGCGCATCTGATCGCCAGGGGCGAAAGCCATCACGTGGCGCGGGCCCTCAGGCTCGACCGGTTCGAGCGCGGTTTCCCCATCGACGAGGCGGGTGCCGGCACCCAGCCGAACCTGCATTGAGGTCAGCATGGCGAGCCTGATTTCCTGTCCGCATTGCGGCACGCGCCCCAAGGAAGAATTTGCCATCCGCGGCGATGCGACGCCCGTCCGTCCCACGCCGATGGCGAGCGACGAGGACTGGCACGACTATGTTCATGTGCGCGCCAATCCGCGCGGGCGCATCCGCGAGCATTGGCAGCATGTGGCCGGCTGCCGGCGCTGGCTGGTGGTGGAACGGGACAATTTCACCCATGAGGTCTTTGCCGTCACCGACGCCGCCGCAGAGCGGGGAGACGCCCGATGACCGCCTATCGTCTTGCCACCGGCGGCCTCGTCGACCGCAGCCATTCCCTGCACTTCACCTTCGACGGCGCAAGCCTTTCGGGGCATGCCGGCGATACGCTTGCCTCGGCGCTGCTCGCCAATGACCGGCTGCTCGTCGGTCGCAGCTTCAAGTATCATCGCCCGCGCGGCATCGTGACGGCCGGTCCATCCGAGCCCAATGCGCTCGTCACGATTGGCAGCGGCGCGCGGCGCGATCCCAACAGCAAGGCGACGGTCGCCGAACTCCACGACGGTCTTGCAGCCACCAGCCAGAACCGCTGGCCGAGCCTTGCCTATGATATCGGTGCGGTGAACGACCGGATATCGCGCTTCCTGTCGGCGGGTTTCTACTACAAGACCTTCATGTGGCCGGCCGCCCTCTGGGAAAAGCTCTACGAGCCGGTGATCCGCCGCGCCGCCGGCCTCGGCCGCACGGCGTTGCCGCCCGACCCTGACACCTACGAGAAAAGCTGGGCGCATTGCGACCTGCTGGTCGTCGGCTCCGGCCCGGCGGGCCTTGCCGCGGCGCTGGTCGCCGCGCGCTCGGGCCTGCGTGTCGTCGTCGCCGAGCAGGATTTCGTCCTTGGCGGCGCGCTGCTTTCGGAAACGACCCTGCTCGATGGCGAGGCCCCCTTCGTCTTCGCCCGCCGCGTCGTCGACGAACTGCGCAACAGCCCGAACGTCACGCTTCTGCCCCGCACCACCGTCTTCGGCTGGTATGACGACAATGTCTTCGGCGCGGTGGAGCGCGTGCAGAAGCATGGCGCCGCGATCGATCCGGCGCGGCCGGTGGAGCGGCTGTGGCGCATCGTTGCGCGACAGGCGATCCTTGCGACCGGTGCGGAGGAGCGGCCGCTGGTCTTCGGTGGCAACGACCGGCCCGGCATCATGACCGCGAGCGCCGTCAGCACCTATGCCAACCGGTTCGGCGTCGCCGCCGGCAAGTCCGTCGCGATCTTCACCAGCGGTTCCTCCGGCTACCGTACGGCGCGAGACCTTGCGGCGCAGGGCGTCGGGATCGCCGCCCTGATCGACAGCCGTACAGGCTCGGCCGACAACGCGCCGGAGGGCGTGCGCGTCATTCGTGGCGGGTCCATCGTCGATACGAAGGGCCGCCATCGCATCCGCGCCATCGTCGCGGATCGCGGCGGCTTCGAGGAACTGATCGCCTGCGACGCCGTCGCCATGGCGGGCGGCTGGAGCCCGGTGATCCATCTTGCCTGCCAGCGCGGCGGCAGGCCGGTCTGGTCGGACGCTCTCAACGCCTTCCTTGCCCCCGATGTGGCGGGCCTCGTCATGGCGGGGAGCGCCGCGGGCCACTATCGTCTTGCGGAGTGCTTCGAGGATGGCGCGCGCAAGGCGACGGCCATCGTCGAAAACCTTGGCCGGCCCGTTGCCGGCGTCACGCTTCCGGCAGTCGGCGAGGAGCCCGATCCGTCCTTCACCGCGCTCTGGCATGTGCCCGGCGCGAAATCGAAGGCCTTCGTCGATTTCCAGAACGACGTGCACACCAAGGACCTCGGTCTTGCCGTCCGCGAGGGCTTCGGCCATGTCGAGCACGCCAAGCGCTACACGACGAGCGGCATGGCGACGGACCAGGGCAAGCTCGGCAACATCAATGCCATCGGCATTCTGGCCGGTATGCGCGGCGTCAGCCCGGCCGAGGTCGGCACCACCACCTTCCGCCCGTTCTATACGCCCGTCTCCTTCGGCGCGCTGGCCGGTCCCTCCGTCGGCGACCACGCCATGCCGACCCGCCGCTCGCCGCTGCATGGCTGGGCGGCGCGCAACGGCGCGGCCTTCATCGACGCCGGCCTCTGGTATCGCCCGTCCTGGTTCGTGAAGGCGGGGGAGAAGACCTGGCGCGAGAGCGTCGACCGCGAAGTGCGCACCGTGCGCGAGCATGCGGGCCTCTGCGATGTCTCGACGCTCGGCAAGATCGAGGTCTTCGGGCCGGATGCCGCCGAATTCCTCAACCGTCTCTACTGCAATCCGGTGCTGAAGCTGCCGGTCGGCAAGGCGCGCTACGGGCTGATGCTGCGCGAAGACGGCATGGTCTATGACGACGGCACGGTGAGCCGGTTGGGCGAAGACCATTTCCTCGTCACGACGACCACCGCCATGGCGGCCGGCGTGTTGTCGCATATGGAATTCTCGGCGCAGGTGCTGTGGCCGGAGCTGCGTGTGCGGTTCCTTTCCGTGTCCGATCAGTGGGCGCAGATGTCGATTGCCGGACCGAAGGCACGCGCCATCCTGCAGGCCGTGGTGGAAGACGATCTTGCCGACGCGGTCTTCCCCTTCCTTGCCGCCCGCGACGTGCGCCTGAAAGGCAATCTCCGGGCGCGGCTCTTCCGTATCTCCTTCTCGGGCGAACTGGCCTATGAGCTGGCGGTGCCGGCAGGCCATGGCGAGGTGGTGGCGGATGCGCTGATGCGCGCGGGCGAAGCGCATGGCCTGTGTGCCTACGGCGTGGAAGCGCTGAACGTGCTGCGCATCGAGAAGGGCCATGTCACCCACGCCGAGCTCGACGGCCGCGTGACCCCCGACGACGCCGGCCTTGGCCGCATGATGGCCAGCGGCAAACCGGATTTCATCGGCAAGCGGCTTTCCACCCGCTTCGGCCTGACGGCTGCGGACCGGGCGCAGCTCGTCGGTCTGCGGGCGCTGGAGGCCGACAAGGACATGCGCGCCGGCGCGCATCTTCTGAAGGAAGGCGTCAAGCCTTCGACGTTGAACGATCAGGGCTGGGTCAGCTCCGCCTGCTTTTCGCCGACGCTCGGCGGGCACATCGCGCTCGCTTTCCTGAAGTCCGGCCGCGAGCGCTATGGCGAGCGGATCGTGGTGTGGGATCAACTGCGCGGCGTCGAGGCGATGGCGGAGGTCTGCGACCCGGTCTTCGTCGATCCGCAAAATCTCCGGCTGATGGGGTGAGGTGAGAGATGGCTTACGACTATCAGTCCGTGCACGCACTGGACGGCACCATCGGGGCAATTTCCGCTCGCCGGCCGAACCACCTTGCCGTCCATCGTCAAGCCGCGCTCGCCGTCGTCCTTGCCGCGTCCGGCCACAATGCAGAAGCGGCGGGCATCCTGGTCGCGAACGGCGAGTTCGAGGCCCGGTTTTCCGGTCCGGGCGAATGGCTGGTGCTGTCGCAGGTGCATGCGCCGGAAACGCTGGCCGCCGAGCTTGCCCTTCGGCTTGGCGATTTCGCCCATGTGGTCGACCAGAGCCATGGCCGCGTCGTGCTCACCCTGGCCGGTCCCGATGCCGCCCGGATCCTGGCGAACGGCATCGCCGTCGATCTTCATGCGGACGCCTTCCCGGTCGGCCGCGCGGCGAATGTCCTGTGCGGCCACCTTGCCGTCAACCTCGTGCGCACCGGCGATGCGAGCTTCGATCTCGTCGTGATGCGCTCCTTCGCCGAGGCGCTGGTGGACGACCTCAAGCGCATGGCGCGGAGCTTCGACCTGTCCGTGGATTTCGCCACGCGCTGACAAAATCTTGAAGCGACATGGCGCTTCGCACCGTGGGCTTGCCGGGCCGGCGGGGAACCCCGTAGGCTGGCCTTTTCAGCAGCAGCCCATTCCCTCAAAAACCGCCGAAAACCGGAGTTTTCCATGAAGAGCCATGCAAGGGTCGTCGTCATCGGGGGCGGCGTCGTCGGCTGTTCCGTTCTCTACCATCTCACCAAGTTCGGCTGGACCGATGTCGTGCTCGTCGAACGCTCGGAGCTGACCTCCGGCTCGACCTGGCATGCCGCCGGCGGCATGCACACCATCAACGGCGATCCCAACGTCGCCAAGCTGCAGAAATACACCGTCGAGCTCTACAAGGAGATCCAGGACTATTCCGGCCAGGATATCGGCCTGCACATGACCTCGGGCATGATGCTGGCGGCGACCAAAGAGCGTTTCGACTGGATGAAGTCGATCCTCGCCAAGGGGCGCTATATGGGGCTCGAGGCGCATCTGCTCAGCCCCAAGGAAGCCCATGACCTGATGCCGCTGCTCGATCCCGACCAGTTCGTCGGCGCGGTGTTCGATCCGGTCGAAGGCCATCTTGACCCCTACGGCACGACCCATGCCTATGCGAAATCGGCCAAGAAGAACGGCGCCGACATCTATCTGCACACCAAGGTGGAAGACCTCGTGCAGCGTGAGGACGGCAGCTGGCGCGTCATCACCGACAAGGGCGAGATCGTTGCCGAGCACGTCGTCAACTGCGGTGGCCTGTGGGCGCGCGAGATCGGCCGCATGGTCGGTCTCGAACTGCCGGTGCTCGCCATGGAGCATATGTATCTCATCACCGAGGACATGCCTGAAGTCATCGAGTTCAACCAGACGCGCGGCAAGGAGCTGATGCATTGCGTGGACTTCGACGGGGAGATCTATCTCCGGCAGGAGCGCAACGGCATGCTGATGGGCACCTATGAAAAGGCCTGCCGCCCATGGTCGCCGCTGACCACGCCGTGGGATTTCGGCCATGAGCTCCTGGTGGAGGATATCGAGCGCATCACGCCGGAACTGGAAGTCGGCTTCCGCCACTTCCCGGCCTTCAACAAGGCCGGTATCAGGAAGGTGATCAATGGTCCCTTCACCTTCTCGCCCGACGGCAACCCGCTCGTCGGCCCCGTACGCGGCATGACGAATTTCTGGTCGGCCTGTGCCGTCATGGCGGGCTTCAGCCAGGGCGGCGGTGTCGGCCTTGCGCTCGCCAACTGGATGATCCACGGCGATCCCGGCTTCGACGTCTTCGCCATGGATGTCGCGCGCTACGGCGACTATGCGACGCTCGCCTATACCAATGCCAAGGTCCGCGAAAATTATTCGCGCCGCTTTTCGATCCGCTATCCCAACGAAGAGTTGCCGGCCGCCCGTCCGCTGCTGACGACGCCGATCTACGACAGGCTGAAGGAGGCGGGCGCAGTCTTCGGTGCGTCCTACGGGCTGGAGCAGGCGCTGTGGTTCGCGCCTGCCGGCGTCGAGGACCATTTCTCTTGGCGCCGCTCGACCGATTTTGCGACCGTCGGTGCTGAGGCAAAGGCGGTGCGCGACAGCGTCGGCCTGATGGAGACATCGGGCTTTGCGAAATATGCCGTGAAGGGGCCGGGCGCGGAAGCCTGGCTCGACCGGCTGCTGACCTGCCGCCTGCCGGCGACGGGCCGCATGACGCTGGCGCCGATGCTGAAGGACGACGGCAAGCTCATCGGCGATTTCACGCTGGCCAAGCTCGGGGAGGGGGATTTCCTTCTCATCGGCTCCGGCATCGCCGAGGACTACCACATGCGCTGGTTCGAGGCGCATCTGCCGAAGGATGGTTCCGTCTCGCTCGAAGCCCTGAACCTCTCGCTTGTCGGCCTTGCCGTTGCCGGTCCGCAGGCGCGCGCGGTGCTTGAGGCGCTGACGCATCAGGATCTTTCCACCGAGGCCTTCCCCTTCATGGCGGTGCGCAGGATGGATCTCGGCATGGCGCCGGCCATCGTCGGGCGTGTCAGCTATACCGGCGATCTCGGCTACGAGATCTGGATGAAGCCGCAGCACCAGCGCTATCTCTACGAGCGCCTGATGGAAGCCGGCGCCGGGTTCGGCATCCGTCTCTTCGGCTTGCGTGCCCTCAATGCGCTGCGCCTCGAAAAATCCTACGGCAGCTGGTCGCGGGAATACCGTCCGCTCTACGGGCCGCTCGAGGCCGGGCTGGAGCGCTTCGTCGCGCTCGGCAAGGATGCGGACTTCGTCGGCAAGGCGGCGGCGAAGGCCGAGCGGGAAACCGGAGGAGCGATGCGCCTTCGCACCTTCATCGTCGAGGCGAAGGATGCCGATGTCATCGGCGACGAGCCGATCTATCTCGACGGGGCGGTGCGCGGCTGGGTGACGTCGGGCGGCTACGCCCATGCGGCGGGCGTTTCCGTGGCGATCGGCTATGTGCCCAAGGAGATCGCGGACGTTGCAACCGGCTGGTCGATCGAGCTTCTCGGCGAGATGTTGACAGCGCGCCTGCAGGCCGAACCGCTCTTCGATCCGTCGGGCGCCAGGATGCGCGGCTGACGGCACCGATTCCCGAAAAACGGCGCTCGAAACCGGGCGCCGTTTTTCCTGCTTTCGTGCAGCATTCTGCACAAAAGCGCTGCTTTTCCCGCCGCTTTTTTGGTTTCCATGGCGTTAATTATGTCATTTGACGCTTCTTGCTAAAGAAATTGTCGATCCGGGCTTTTTGGGCTTCCCTTTTGTATCGAAAGCGGTATGGAATCCCTCCTGTCCAAACAAGCTCGAAAAAGAGCGACAAAAACAAGAGATGCGGCCCTCAGGGAACCGCATCCGGGGGATTATATATATGGAGTATTTCGTCCAGCAGCTCGTTAACGGGCTGACCCTTGGCTCGATTTATGGTCTGATAGCCATTGGCTACACCATGG
The DNA here is from genome assembly GCF_050172695.1 of Shinella sp. G-2. NCBI lineage: Bacteria > Pseudomonadati > Pseudomonadota > Alphaproteobacteria > Hyphomicrobiales > Rhizobiaceae > Shinella > Shinella sp. G-2. The sequence continues at coordinate 311,468 of NZ_JBBEYH010000003.1, forward strand.
TTTACGGCATCATCGGCATGATCAATTTCGCCCACGGCGATATCTTCATGCTGGGCGGTTTTGCCGCTCTCATCACCTTCCTCTTGCTCACCAGCGTGTTCGTCGGCCTGCCGGTCGTCATCCTGCTCCTGGTGATGATCGCCGCGGCAATGCTCACGGCGTCGCTGTGGAACTGGACCATCGAGAAGGTCGCCTACCGGCCGCTGCGCGGTTCCTTCCGCCTCGCGCCGCTGATCACCGCAATCGGCATGTCCATCGCGCTGTCGAACTTCATCCAGGTCACGCAGGGTCCGCGCAACAAGCCGATCCCGCCGCTGGTCTCGTCGGTCTACAACGTCTTCGGCATCGCGATCTCGCTCAAGCAGATCATCATCATGCTGCTGACCGTCATCCTGCTGACGACCTTCTGGTACATCGTGAACAAGACTTCGCTGGGCAGAGCGCAGCGTGCGACCGAACAGGACCGCAAGATGGCGGCGCTGCTCGGCATCGACGTCGACCGCACGATCTCCGTGACCTTCATCATGGGCGCCTCGCTCGCTGCCGTCGCCGGCACCATGTACCTGATGTATTACGGCGTGACCGTCTTCACCGACGGCTTCATCCCGGGCGTCAAGGCCTTCACGGCTGCGGTTCTGGGCGGCATCGGCTCGCTTCCGGGCGCCGTGCTCGGCGGCCTGCTCATCGGCCTCATCGAGAGCCTGTGGTCCGCCTACTTCACCATCGACTACAAGGACGTCGCGACGTTCTCCATTCTCGCCATCGTCCTGATCTTCAAGCCGTCCGGCATTCTCGGACGACCGGAAGTCGAGAAGGTTTGATTTCATGTCCAACATTTCCAACTCCCCTGAGAGCGCCGGCGGTAACCTGACGGCGCGGGCTCTGCGCGAGGGCTTTTTCGCGGGCCTCATCTCGCTCGGCCTCTTCGTCCTCTTCGTCGGTCTCGAGACCACGCAGAACATCCGCAACGAACTGGTGCTGAACCAGCGGTGGGGTCTGCTCGCGATCTTCGTGATCGTGGCTGCCGTCGGCCGGTTCCTCTCCGTCGCCTATCTCCGCCCCTATATGGCCGCCCGCAAGGCAGCCCTCTCGAACGCGGCAGCGGAAACGGAAGAGAGCTTCTTCAAGCGCAATTTCAGCAAGATCGCCATTGTCGCGCTGCTGATCTATCCGCCGCTGATGGTCATGCTCTTCGGCGTGCAGGGCTCGCTGAAATGGGTCGACAATTTCGGCATCCAGATCCTCATCTACGTGATGCTGGCCTGGGGTCTGAACATCGTCGTCGGCCTTGCCGGCCTGCTCGACCTCGGTTACGTCGCCTTCTACGCGGTCGGCGCCTATTCCTACGCCCTGCTCTCGCAGCAGTTCGGCTTCTCCTTCTGGATCCTGCTGCCGCTCGCCGGCATCCTTGCCGCCTTCTGGGGCATGATCCTCGGCTTCCCGGTGCTGCGCCTGAAGGGCGACTATCTCGCCATCGTGACGCTCGCCTTCGGTGAGATCATCCGCCTTGTGCTGATCAACTGGACGGAAGTCACCCGCGGCACCTTCGGCGTCTCGGGCATCCCGAAGGCCTCGGTCTTCGGCATCTGGTCCTTCGACGTCAGCGCGCCGAACAACTTCGCCAAGGCTTTCGGCCTGCCGATGTCGTCGGCCTACTACAAGATCTTCCTCTTCTATCTCATCCTGGCGCTGGCTCTGCTCACCGCCTATGTGACGATCCGCCTGCGCCGCATGCCGATCGGCCGCGCCTGGGAAGCGCTGCGTGAAGACGAGATCGCCTGCCGCTCGCTCGGCATCAACACGGTGACGACCAAGCTGACGGCCTTTTCCATCGGCGCCATGTTCGGCGGTTTCGCCGGCTCCTTCTTCGCCGTGCGCCAGGGCTTCGTCTCGCCGGAAAGCTTCGTCTTCCTGGAATCGGCGATCATCCTCGCCATCGTGGTTCTCGGCGGCATGGGCTCGCTCATCGGCATCGCGGTTGCGGCGGCGGTCATGGTCGGCGGCACGGAACTGCTGCGCGAGATGACCTTCCTGAAGGCGGTCTTCGGGCCGGACTTCACCCCGGAACTCTACCGCATGCTGATCTTCGGCCTCGCCATGGTCGTCGTCATGGTCTGGAAGCCGCGCGGCTTCGTCGGAAGCCGTGAACCGACCGCCTTCCTTCGGGAACGCAAGGCAGTCTCCGGCAGCTTCACCAAGGAAGGGCACGGCTGATGGCGCCCGAGACGAAGATAGCGACGAATACGATGACGAATGATCCCATTCTGAAAGTCGAGCACCTCTCGATGCGCTTCGGTGGCCTCATGGCCATCAACGACCTCTCCTTCGAGGCGAAGCGCGGCGAGATCACGGCGCTCATCGGCCCCAACGGCGCCGGCAAGACCACGGTCTTCAACTGCGTGACCGGCTTCTACAAGCCGACCATGGGCATGATCACGATGCGTCAGAAGGCCGGCAAGGAATTCCTGCTGGAGCGGATGACCGACTTCGAGATCACCCGCGATGCCAAGGTGGCGCGCACCTTCCAGAACATCCGGCTCTTCTCGGGCCTGACCGTTCTCGAAAACCTGCTCGTCGCCCAGCACAACATGCTGATGAAGGCGTCCGGCTATACGATCCTCGGCCTGCTCGGCCTGCCGGGCTACAAGAAGGCTGCGGCGGAATCGATCGAGATCGCCAAGTACTGGCTGGAAAAGGCAAGCCTCATCGAGCGCGCCGACGACCCGGCCGGCGATCTGCCCTACGGTGCCCAGCGCCGTCTGGAAATCGCCCGCGCCATGTGCACGGGGCCGGAATTCCTCTGCCTCGACGAGCCGGCGGCGGGCCTCAACCCGCGCGAGTCGCTCGCGCTCAACGAACTCCTGCGCTCCATCCGCAAGGATAGCGGCACGTCGATCCTGCTCATCGAGCACGACATGTCGGTCGTCATGGAAATCTCCGACCACGTGGTCGTGCTCGAATACGGGCAGAAGATCTCCGACGGCACGCCGGACCATGTGAAGAACGATCCGAAGGTTATCGCGGCCTATCTCGGTGTCGAAGATGATGAGGTCGAAGAGGTGATCGAGCAGATTGAAGAGACGCAGGGAGGTACGCACTGATGAGCGATACGCTTCTTAGCGTCCGCGCCGTGGAAACCTACTACGGCAATATCCGCGCACTCGCGGGCGTCGATGTCGAGGTCAAGAAGGGCGAGATCGTCTCGCTGATCGGTGCCAATGGCGCCGGCAAGTCGACCCTGATGATGACGATCTGCGGCAGCCCGCAGGCCCGCGCCGGCACCGTCACCTTCGACGGCGAGGACATCACGCGCCTGCCGACGCATCTCATCGCCCGTCGCCGCATCGCGCAGTCGCCGGAAGGGCGCCGCATCTTCCCGCGCATGACGGTCTTCGAAAACCTTCAGATGGGCGCGAGCCTCGATAACCTGAAGTATTTCAACGAGGACGTGGAAAAGATCTTCACACTCTTTCCGCGCCTCAAGGAACGTCAGTCCCAGCGCGGCGGCACGCTTTCGGGCGGCGAGCAGCAGATGCTGTCCATCGGCCGCGCGCTGATGGCGCGTCCGAAGCTGCTGCTTCTCGACGAACCGTCGCTCGGCCTCGCGCCGCTGATCGTCAAGGGCATCTTCGACGCGATCAAGAAGCTCAACCAGGAAGAGGGGCTGACCGTCTTCCTCGTCGAGCAGAACGCCTTTGCCGCCCTCAAGCTCTCCGACCGGGCCTATGTGATGGTCAACGGCCAGGTGACGATGAGCGGTTCGGGCAAGGAACTTCTGGCCAATCCGGAAGTGCGCGCCGCCTATCTCGAAGGCGGACGCCACTAAGGCGGTCCCGCCCATGGTCTCCCCGGGGATCATGGGCAGATGTAGGAGTTTACAGCGGCCCTTGCGCGTTGTGACGCGCGGCGCTGTAGAGGAGTAAGATCATGCAGGGAATTCTCTACGAAGAGCCGTCCATCTGGCAGTTCCTCTTCATCACCGTCATCATGGGCGGCTGGACCGCGTGGCGCACCGGCAAGAGCGTCGCGGAGAACTGGCAGAACTACGGAACGCTGGTCATCTACGTCCTTTTCCTGGGCGTTGCGATCCGCTTCATCCATCATGCGCTGTTCCACGGCACCATGCTGACACCGCAGTACTATGTCGTGGACACGGTCGTGCTTTTGTTGTTTGCTACGCTCGGTTACCGCTACTATCGTACGCGGCAAATGAGCAACAACTACTACTGGCTCTATGAAAAGGCTTCGCCCTTTTCCTGGAAGTCCAAATAACCAGAGGGAACGTCGCGCGTCGGTTCTCGGCCGCGGCTCAACGAATACCGGCGCAACGATTGCGGGTGTTGCGGCCGGTTAAAAATCAGCCCGCTTTTAAATTTGGGAGTAATAATATGAAGAAGTCTCTCATGTCGGCTGTTGCTTTGGCTGCAATGGTCGCTTTCAGCGGCAGCGCCTGGGCCGACATCCTGATCGGCGTCGGCGGCCCGCTGACCGGTCCGAACGCCGCATTCGGCGCGCAGCTGCAGAAGGGTGCCGAGCAGGCCGCTGCCGACATCAACGCAGCCGGCGGCATCAACGGCGAGCAGATCAAGATCGTGCTCGGCGACGACGTGTCCGACCCGAAGCAGGGCGTTTCGGTCGCCAACAAGTTCGTCGCTGACGGCGTGAAGTTCGTTGTCGGCCACTTCAACTCGGGCGTTTCCATCCCGGCGTCGGAAATCTACGCTGAAAACGGCATCCTGCAGATCACCCCGGCGTCCACGAACCCGACCTACACCGAGCGCGGTCTGTGGAACACCTTCCGTACCTGCGGCCGTGACGACCAGCAGGGCGCCGTAGCAGGCTCCTTCATCGCCGCGAACTACAAGGACGCCAAGGTTGCCGTCGTTCACGACAAGACCCCGTATGGCCAGGGCCTTGCCGACGAAACCAAGAAGGCAATGAACGAAGCCGGCATCACCGAATCGCTCTATGAAGGCGTGAACATCGGCGACAAGGACTTCTCCGCTCTCATCGCCAAGATGAAGGAAGCCGGCGTTTCCGTCGTCTACTGGGGCGGTCTGCACACCGAGTTCGGCCTGATGGAACGCCAGGCTGCCGACCAGGGCCTGAAGGCAACCTTCATGTCGGGCGACGGTATCGTCTCGAACGAACTGGCTTCGATCGCCGGCGACGCCGTCGACGGCACGCTGATGACGTTCGCTCCGGACCCGCGCAAGAACGCCGCTGCCAAGGACCTCGTAGAGAAGTTCCGCGCTGCCGGCTTCGAGCCGGAAGCCTACACGCTCTACTCCTACGCTGCCGTTCAGGTCATCGCTGAAGGCGCCAAGGCTGCTGGCGGCACCGACGCACAGGCTGTTGCCGAAGCCATCAAGGCGAAGGGCCCGTTCAACACCGCCATCGGTGAACTCGGCTTCGACGAAAAGGGCGACATCACCCGTCCGGACTACGTCATGTACACCTGGAAGAAGGGTGACGACGGCAAGTACACCTACGTCGAGAACCAGTAATCGGTCTTACGGAACGGGCGGCGCATGCACGCCGCCCGGCCGCTTTTCCTTTGAGCCCGGCCTTGTGCCGGGCTTTTTTGTGCGCGGCCCGATTTCACGCTTGCGTGGCAATGCCGCTGTGCGAACAATCGGAGCCTTCGGTGCTTTCCTGACAGCCGCATGCTGCAGGTCGGACCAGACAGCGTGAGGACACATGATCTTCGGTATTCGCCTTCTGCTTCCCCTTGCAGCCCTCGCTGCATCCGTCTCCTTCGCCGCGGCGCAGGATGAAACGGCGCTGGATTGCGGCGCCTCCACGGCCCAGCCCGATCTCAACGATTGCGCCTACCGCGCCTATGAAGCGGAAGATGCCGCGCTGAATGCCGCCTACAAGAAGGCGATGGCCAGGGCGAAGGCGCTGGACACGGAAAACACCGATCCGCCGCTCTATGCCGATCCTATCGGCGCCGCCGATGCGCTGAAGAACGCCCAGCGTGCCTGGATCGGTTATCGCGACGGCCATTGCGTGCTGGCGGGGTTTCAGGCGCGGGGCGGGCAGGCCGAGCCCATGCTGGTTTCCGGTTGCCTCGCCGATCTCACACGCAAGCGGACGGACGAGCTGAAGGAATTTCTGGAGACGGACTATTGAGGATCCGGCGATGACGCGCCGGATCGCCATCGTCGGAAACGGCCCGATCCGCGACGGGCTTGCCGACGCGATCGACAGTGCCGACATCGTCGTCCGCTTCAATCTCTGCCGCTCGGCGGGCGCAGGCGGTGTCCGGACGGATATCATCGCCGTCTGCAACACGGGGCGCCCCGCGCTGGAAATGCTGGCCGGCGGATGCTGGAAGGCGAGCGAGACGGTCCGGCAGGCCAGCGAGATCTGGTGCGTGCGCGCACCGGAAACCTTTGCCGCATTGCGCGCGCCGCTGTCTCTCAGCCATCCCGATCTCGACGATTTCTGCGACGACTACACGCCGGGTTTTGAAACCTTCGCCCGCGTGACGGGGAGGCGGCTTTGCATCATACCGGCGGCAACGCACCGGGCGCTCGATGTCTCGCTCGCCGCCTTCGACCCGGTCCCCTATGTGGTGCCGAGTTCCGGGTTGATCACCATCGCGCATGTGCTCGATAGCATCGCCATGGAGGGTGACGCCGTTGCCATAGCCGGTTTCGGTCACGAGGGATGGGAGTGGCATCCCTTTGCCGCCGAGCGGCGCTGGGTGGAGGCCGCCATTGCCGCCGGTCGTCTCGAGCGCCTTGACCGGCAGGCCTGAACGCCTCCTTTACCTTGCCGGGCGGCTCGAAACGGAACAGTTAAATATCTATCCAATCCATTAGAAGTCTCTGAAAGAAAATGCGCTAGGGTCTCTCCGCTCATTATGGAGAGATCGATGCGTGGCAGGCTGGCCCTCTGGTTGAGGGCGCAGATCGAACTTGGCGTTTTTGAAACGAAGGCGGACATTTCGGCCTTCGTGCTGAACACGGTTCTGGTGGCGACGACCCTTGCGACGTCCACCTATCTCGTGGTCGCCGCCATTCTTGCGCATTTCGGGCTCTTGCCCTATCCGCTGCGTTCCGCCATTGGCTTCGGCGGTTCGACGACCATCGTGATCGCCGCCAGCATCACCGCGCTGCTTGCCTGGCTGATCGGTACGGCGATCCACGAACTCTCGCTGTCGCGCGCCGAATTCGAGCGGCGCAGCCGGCTGGATGCCCTGTCCGGTCTTTATAATCGCCAGGCCTTTACCGATGCGCTGTCGCAAACGACGGAGAACGGTTTCTTCGTGATATTCGATGTCGATCGCTTCAAGGACGTCAATGACACCCATGGTCATGCGGTGGGCGACGATGTCATCGTTGCGGTGGCGGAGGAGTTGAAGCGGGTTTTCCTGCCCGGTCATCTCGTCGGCCGCTTCGGCGGCGAGGAGTTTGCCGCTTTCATCCGCAGCGAGGACCGCAGCGACTGCTGGCTTCTCGTGGAGGAGGCGCGCCGGTCGGTGAGCGGGCGGCGGGTCGCGGCGGGCGAGGGCACGATTGTCGTTACGCTGTCGGCCGGCATTGCCGACCGGAAAGGGGAGCGGCCGTTCGAGGCCGTCTTCGTGGCGGCGGATCGGGCGCTTTATCTCGCCAAGTCGCTGGGGCGCGACCGTTCGGTTCATGAGGACGAAGGCGAAGCGCTGCTTGCGCCGCGCCGGCGCGCGGCCGGCGGACGGCACCGTTGAGGCCGATCGTCAGATCCGGCGCAGGGCTTCGGGATCGCTTATATGGACGAGGCGGCCGCGCACGCTGACGCCGTGGCCGCGCAGCAGCGAGAAGGCGCGGGAGAGGGCTTCCGGCGCAAGGCCGAGTTTTCCGGCCAGAAGGCTCTTCTGATAGGGCAGGCGGAAGCTCACCGCCTTGCCATCCACCGCGCAATGGCCGAGCAGGTAGCGCGCCACGCGCTGCGGCGCGGTGTGCAGGCGGTCGTCGGCGAGGCTTGCAAAGGCCTTGCCAAGCTGGGTGGAAAGGGCGGTGGCGAGCGCCACCGCGAGATCCGCCCGGCGGTTGGCGATATCGCGCACGCGCTTCAGGTCGAAACGGGCGATCAGGGCCGGTTCGGCGGCCTGGGCCGTCGCACTGTACCGGCCGCCATCCAGCACCACGCTCGCACCGACGAGATCGCCGGGACCGTAGAGCTCCACATCGGCCTCCCGGCCATCGGGATCGAGCTTGTAGGCACGGATGTAACCGGACAGGACGCAGTGCAGCATGTCGGCGGGTTCGCCTTCGCGGAACAGCATCTGCCGCGCCGGCAGGTTGCCGATGACGGCGACTTCCATCATCGCCGCGACGCTTTCCACGCCAAGGACGGACAATAGGCCGGAATTCAGCAGGGTCTCGCGTTCCCGGGCACCGGGTTTCATCAGCCTGTTCATCGATCTCACTCCATGCTCCCGCAGGCGTCGTTCGGTCTTCGATGAAAGGACGATAGTCGAGGTCGGGGAAGTCTTACTTGATTTCGATCAATGAACAGGAAAACGGCCGGCCCTGCTTTCGCGGGACCGGCCGTTCGATTGGCGTTCGGGCTTATTCGGCGGCGAGCGGCGAGTGATGCACCACGCTGAACGGCTTGCGCTCGCCGTTCTTCCTCTCGAGCGTCTCGATGCGCTTTTCGAGATCGCCGACGTCGCGGGCGGTGTCACTGGCAAGGCGGGTGAGGGCTTCCGGCTCCATGGCCAGCAGCTCGTCATCCTTCTTGCCGACGAAGCGGCCGAAGATCCAGGCGAGAAGGCGCGACAGGTCGTCCATGATCAGGAAGAACGACGGCACGACGACCAGCGAGAGCACGGTCGAGACGATGATGCCGCCGATCACCGCGATGGCCATCGGCGAACGGAACGAGCCGCCTTCACCGACGCCGAGCGCCGAGGGCAGCATGCCGGCCGACATGGCGATGGAGGTCATGACGATGGGGCGGGCGCGCTTGCGGCCGGCCTCGATCATGGCTTCCACCCGGTTCATGCCGTGGTGCATCATCTCGATGGCGAAGTCGACGAGCAGGATCGCGTTCTTCGTCACGATGCCCATCAGCATGAGAATGCCGATGAGGACGGGCATGGAGAGCGCGTTCTGCGTCAGGATCAGGCCCGCCGCCACGCCGCCGATGGCGAGCGGAAGCGAGAGCAGGATGGTGAAGGGCTGGATCACGTCCTTGAAGAGCAGGATCAGCACCATCAGCACCAGCAGCAGACCGAGCAGCATGGCATTGCCGAAGGACTGCTGCATCTCGCCCTGGATCTCCGCATCGCCGCTTTCGGCGAACTGGACGGTCGGCGGCATGTCGATGCTGGCGGCGATCTCCTTGAAGCGCGCCGTCGCCGTATCGAGCGCCACGCCCTGCTGGAGGTCGGAGCCGATGGAGACGACGCGGTTGCGGTTGTGCCGCTTCACCGAACTCGGGCCTTCCGAATAGTCGATATCGGCGACGGAGGAGAGCGGCACGAACTGGCCGCCGGCCGTCTGGATCTTCAGGTTGCGGATCGCGGCGAGATCGGCGCGGAAGCCGCGGTCGACCTGTACGCGGATCGGGATCAGCCGGTCGTCGAGCGAGACCTTGCTGAGCTGCGAGTCGATGTCGCCGATGGTGGCGACGCGCACGACTTCCGAGATCTGCGCCGTGGTGATGCCGAGGCGGGCCATCTGGTCGTCGCGCGGGCGGATCTGCAGTTCCGGCCGCGGCAGCGAGCCTTCCGAGGTGACATTGGCGAGCAGCGGATCGGCGCGCAGCTTTGCTTCCAGCACGGCCACGGTGTTGTTGAGGTCCGCCTCGTTGTTGGAAAGCAGGTTGAAGGCGAGGTCGCGTTCGCCGCGGTCGTTGAGCTTGATGATGCGCACGTCCGGGATCTTGTGCAGCGTCGCGAAGATTTCCTTCTCGATGTCCCACTGCGGACGCAGGCGGCCCTTCGCCTCCATCTTCGGCAGATACTGGCCGATGACGGGGATGCGGCCGAGCACGTCGTTCACCAGCTTGTGGGCGAGCGAATGTTCGAGCTTGTCGAGGATGACGGTCACGGAGGCGCGGCGCAGTTCCAGGTCGCCCTTCGGCGAGGAACCGCCGAGCACGAAGACGCTTTCCACGCCGTCGATGTCCTTGACGCGCTCGAAGATCTGCGTGGTCGTACGGTCGGTATCGGCGAGCATGGCGTCCGGCGGCAGCTCGACCGAGAGCACGACGCGCGAGGCGTCTTCCGGCGGCAGGAAGCTGCCCGGCACCGTGAAGAGCAGCATGACGGAGGCGATGAGGAAGGCGAAGGCGCCAAGCAGCGTCGCATAACGGGCGTACCACTTGCCCGTCGTCTTGCTGACGAGCCAGGTGTAGCCGCGCATGAAGGCGCCTTCCTTCTCCTCGCCATGGCCGTCCGCATCGCCCGAGCGCATGAGATAGGCTGCCATGACGGGTGTGACGAGGCGCGCCACCACGAGCGAGAAGAACACCGCGACGGCGACGGTCAGGCCGAACTGGATGAAGTACTGGCCCGGAATGCCCGGCATGAAGGAGACCGGCACGAAGACCGCGATGATGGTGAAGGTCGTCGCGATGACGGCGAGACCGATTTCGTCTGCGGCCTCGATGGCGGCGCGATAGGGCGTCTTGCCCATGCGGATGTGCCGCGCGATGTTCTCGATCTCCACGATGGCGTCGTCGACGAGGATGCCCGTCGCGAGCGTCAGCGCCAGGAAGGAGACGAGGTTCAGCGAGAAGCCCATCAGGTCCATGACGAAGAAGGTGGGGATCGCCGACAGCGGCAGCGCCACGGCGGAGATCAGCGTCGCCCGCCAGTTGCGCAGGAAGAGCAGCACGACGATGACGGCGAGCAGCGCGCCCTCCATCAGCGTGTGCAGAGCGGCTTCGTAGTTGCCGTAGGTGAAATAGACGGCGTCGTCGACGAGCTGGATCGAGACGTCGGGATATTGCGTGCGCACCTGGTCGAGCGATTTGGCGACGGATTCGGCGACCGTCACTTCGCTGGCGCCCTTGGAGCGGAAGACCGCGAAGGTGACGACCGGGTTGCCGTTGAAGCGCGAGAAGGAGCGCGGCTCCTCATAGGTGTCGCTGATCTTTCCGAGCTCGGAAAGCCGCACGAAGCGGCCGTTCGGCAGGGCGATCATCGTGTTGGTGAGCTTTTCGACGGAGCGGGCGTCGCCCAGCGTGCGGATCGCCTGCTCGGCGCCGGCGATCTGGCCGCGGCCCGAGCCGACATCGGCATTCATGCTGCGGATCTGGCGGTTCACGTCAGCCGCGGAAATGCCGAAGGATTCCAGCTTGTCCGGGTTGAGGTCGATGCGCACCTCGCGATCGGCGCCGCCGAAGCGGTCGATCTTGCCGATGCCGGGACGGCCCTGTAGCGAGCGCTTGACCTTGTCGTCGACGAACCATGACAGCTCTTCCAGCGTCATGTTGGGCGAGGAGACCGCGAAGGTCTGGATCGCCTGTCCCTCGACGTCGATCTTGGTGACGACCGGTTCCTCGACGGAGGCGGGCAGGTCGCTGCGGATGCGGTCGATGGCGTCCTTGACGTCCTGCAGCGCCTGGTTCGTCGGCTTTTCGATCTCGAAGAGCACCGATGTCAGCGAGCTGCCGTCGGTGACGGTCGACATGATGTCGTCGACGCCTTCGATGCCGGCGACCGCGTCCTCGATCTCCTTGGTGACCTGCACTTCGAGCTCGGCCGGCGCGGCACCGCTCTGGGTCACGGAGACCGCGATGATCGGCACGTCGATATTGGGGAACCGCGTGATGGGCAGTGCAAAAAAGGATTGGATGCCGACATACATCAGCAGGAAAAACGCGAGCAGCGGCGCAATCGGATTGCGAATGGACCAAGCTGAAAAGTTCATGTCCCCAAAGTCCTTGTTGAGAGACCAGACGGTGTCCGGGTCCCGGCTCCTCCCGGATCACCCGCATGCTGCCAGGCGCCCCAGCCCGGCCTGAGCGGCTCCGCCTGGGCGGAGCCTCCACGTCATTTCACGGCCGAAGCCTGCTCGGCATGGACCGGGTTCACCCGGTCGCCGTCGCGGACATAGGCGCCGGCCTTGGCGACCACCTCGTCGCCGGCCGCAAGGCCGCTGACGATCTCGATCACCTGGCCGTCCTGAATGCCCGTCTCGACCGGTACCAGCTTGACGATGCCGTTTTCCACCTTGCGGGCCACCGTCTTGCCTTCTGCGGTCGTGATGGCGGACAGCGGCAGGACGATGCCCTTGCGCTCCGCAACGACGATCTCGGCGCTGGCGAACATGCCGGCGCGGGCCTTGCCCGGTTCGTCGAAGCGAATGTAGACGCGGCCGAGGCGGCTTTGCGGATCGAGGGTCGGCTCGACGAGGCGAACCGTGCCTGTCAGCGTGGCCGCGCCGCCGGCAAGGGTGACGCTCACCTTCTGTTCCGGCACAAGCTTGAGCACCGCATCCTCGGCAACGTCGGCCTTCAGCTCTATTTCGCCGTCGCGGATGACGGTGAAGAGCGGCGTGCCGGCGCCGCTGGCGATGGCGCCGATCTTCGCGGTGCGGGCGGAGACGATGCCGGCGACCGGCGACTTCACTTCGGTTCGGGCAAGCTTCAGGTCGACATCGTCGATCTGCGACTCGGCCACCTTGATATCGGCTTCGGACACGGCAATCGCCTGTTCGGCGGAATTGACGCGGGCGAGCGCCGCATCGGCGGCGGCAATGGCCTGGTCGGCCGCGGCCTGCGACTGCGAACCCGACTTGACCAGCTTCTGCGCGCGATCGCGCGTGCGCACGGCCTCGTCGGCATTGGCCTTGGCTTCGACAAGCTGCGCCTTGATCTGCGCCAGCGCAGCCTCGGCCTTGGCGAGCGAGGCTTCGCTCTGGCTCTTCTGCAGGAGCAGGGCATCGTCGTTCAGCGTGGCGAGCGTGCCGTTCGCTTCGACCCTGTCGCCGACATCGGCGGCGAGCGAGCGGATGGAGAGGCCTTCGACGAGCGGCGTGACATAGACCTCGTCGACGGCCTGCACGGTGCCGGTCGCGATCACCCGGTCCACGATGGCGCGGGATTCAGCAGGGGTGACGACGATGGCCGGAAGGTTTTGCGTCTGTTGCTGGCCGGCCATATCGCCCGTGGCCGCATCGGCGGCGAGGGCGGAAAACGGGACGACCGTCATGAAAGCGGCGGCGGAAAAAGAGAGAACTTTCCTGTGTCCAGAAGCCATAGGCCGAACTTTCCCAAAAAGCATGACTTTATGATCTTGGTCCGGGCGATGTTGTTTTTCTTCTGCCGGACTTTATTCCTGCCAGTTTGGGAAAATACGGGAAGGCTCCCCAGCCTGTCCCCTGGTCCCACTGTGCGGTCTATGTAATCGGCGCCCGCGAACCTTACAAGGGGTAACGGAATGGTGCCTCATTATTTTAGGCGTTTGGCATTTCAATGGCAATCGCGGCGCGCTGTCGCAGGATTTGCCCTTTCCCGAAACGAAACGTGCGGGGCAGGGCCCCGCACGCTTGCTGTTCTCGAAGCGCGGACTACTTGAGGGCTTCGTCCGTGACCTCGTGCGTCCAGGCGCCTTCCGGCTCCTTGGAGATGACCGGATCCGAACCGCCGGCGAGCAGCGAGGCGACGGTGCGCTTGTAGTCCGCCTCGTCGAGCGCGCCGTTGGAACCGGCCGTCAGCTTGGCGACCTCGCCCATCATCCGCTTCTGGTGCGCTTCGGTCTGCGCGCCGGTGCTGTCGTTCTCCAGAACGATCTCGGCGGCTTCGTCCGGATGCTCCTCGGCATATTTCCAACCCTTCATGGAGGCGCGGACGAACTTGACCATCTTCTCCTTGAAGGCGGGGTCTTTCAGCTTGTCCTCCAGCACGTAGAGGCCGTCTTCCAGCGTCGCCACGCCCTGGTCCTCGTATTTGAAGGTGACGAGGTCTTCCGGCTTGATACCTGCGTCGAGCACCTGACCGTATTCGTTGTAGGTCATGGTGGAGATGCAGGCGGCCTGCTTCTGGATCAGCGGGTCGACGTTGAAGCCCTGCTTCAGCACCGTCACGCCATCCGGCCCGCCCTCGGTCGGGATCTTCAGGTGGCTCATCCAGGAGAGGAACGGATATTCGTTACCGAAGAACCAGACGCCGAGCGTCTTGCCCTTGAAGTCTTCCGGTCCCTTGACGCCGGATTCCTTGAGACAGGTCAGCATCATGCCCGAAGACTTGAAGGGCTGGGCGATGTTGACGAGCGGCACGCCCTTTTCGCGCGTGGCAAGGGCGGAGGGCATCCAGTCGACGATGACGTCGGCGCCGCCGCCGGCGATCACCTGGGCGGGCGCGATGTCCGGGCCGCCCGGCTTGATTTCGACGTCGAGCCCTTCCTCTTCGTAGAAGCCCTTGTCCTTCGCGACGTAGTAACCGCCGAACTGCGCCTGGGTGACCCATTTGAGCTGGAGCGTCACCTTGTCGGCGGCGCCGGCCTCGAATGCGGCGAGCGAAAAGGCGCTTGCCAGCAGCAGCGATGCAATCTTGGCTTTCATGTCAGTTCCCTCTTTCTTCTTGTTACGCCTGTCCACCGCGGACAGACGGATGCCAGAACGTGACGACCCGCTCGATGAGCGCGACGATCCCGTAGAAGGCGGAGCCAGCCACCGCGGCGACCGCGATTTCGGCCCAGACCATGTCGACATTCATGCGACCCACTTCCGTGGAAATCCGGAAGCCCATGCCGACGATGGGGGTTCCGAAGAACTCGGCGACGATGGCGCCGATCAGCGCCAGCGTGGAATTGATCTTGAGGGCGTTGAAGATGAACGGCCAGGCGGCCGGCAGACGCAGCTTGACCAGCGTCTGGAACCAGTCGGCGGCATAGGTGCGCATCAGGTCGCGCTCCATGTGGCTCGTCGCGGCAAGGCCGGACACGGTGTTCACCAGCATGGGGAAGAAGGTCATGATGACGACGACGGCGACCTTGGACTGCCAGTCGAAGCCGAACCACATGACCATGATGGGCGCGATGCCGATGACCGGCAGGGCCGAGACGAAATTGCCGAGCGGCAACAGCCCCTTCTGCAGGAAGGGCGAGCGGTCGATGAGAACGGCGACGGCGAAGCCGAGGCCGCAGCCGAGCGCATAGCCCGTCAGCACGGATTTCAGGAAGGTCTGGCGGAAGTCCGCCCAGAGCGTCGGGATGGAATTGATGAGCCGCGCCCAGATCATGCTCGGCGGCGGCAGCAGCACGGAGGGGATGGCAAAACCCCGCACGATGCCTTCCCACAGCACGAGGATGGTGACGCCGAAGAGGAGCGGCACGGCAAGGCGTGCGGCGCGGTCGGCGGCGGGATTTGCGAATTTCCGGCGCACCAGCCACTCGTTGAAGGCCCAGGCGGCAAGCCAGAAGACGACGGCCGAAATCAGGATCGATAGGGTCATGCCCGTGCCCCCATGCGCTTGAGGACGAGGCTATGAGCGAAGCCGACGATGATGACCAGCAAGGCCGCCACCGCCGCCGCCATGAAGAGCGCCGCCCAGATCTGCACCGTCTGGCCGTAATAGGAGCCGGCAAGCAGACGCGCGCCGAGGCCGGCGACCGCGCCGGTCGGCAGTTCGCCGACGATGGCGCCGACCAGCGAAATGGCGATCGCCACCTTCAGCGAGGTGAAGAGATAGGGCATGGAGGCGGGCCAGCGCAGCTTCCAGAAAGTCTGCGCGGCCGAGGCGTGGTAGGTGTGCATCAGGTCGAGCTGGATCTGCTCGGGGCTGCGCAGGCCCTTCACCATGCCGACGACGATGGGGAAGAACGACAGATAGGTCGAGATCAGCGCCTTCGGCATGAGTCCGGAAATGCCCACGGCATTCAGCACGACGATGATCATCGGCGCGATGGCGAGGATGGGGATCGTCTGGCTGGCGATGACCCAGGGCATCAGCGAGCGGTCCATGGCGCGGTTGTGCACGATGGCGATGGCGAGCAGGATGCCGAGCACGGCGCCCATGGCGAAGCCGAGCAGCGTCGCCGATAGCGTGATCCAGGCGTGGTAGACGAGGGAGCGCTTGGAGGTAATCGCCTTGTTGACGGTGGTGTCCCAAAGTTCCGCGAAGACCTGGTGCGGGGCGGGCAGGACCGGCCGCTCCTGCGCCATGGTCTTCGGCAGCAGTTCCATGAAGCCGATGGTCGTTCCGGCGCGCGCGGCCGTGTCGCGCTCGAAGGGCGCGTTCAGCACGACGACGAAGACGTACCAGAGGGCGAGGAGGGCGAGGACGACGGTGCCGATCGGCAGCAGGCGGTCCTTGAGGAAGCTTGTCTCGCCCATGGCTCAGCTCCGCGCCGGGGTGGGCAGCAGCATCAGGCCCATGGCAAGGATGCCGAGGCCGACGCCGGCAAGCTGCGTGCCGCTCAGCCGCTCGCCGAAAAACAGGAAGGCGATGACATTGATGATGAGGAGCTGGGTGATGGCGGACAGCGAGATGGCAAGCCCGAGCCCGCCCTCGCGCATCAGCTTCAGCATCATCAGGTTGCCGACGATGTAGAGCGCCAGCGAGAACAGCAGGTAAAGGATGTTCGTCGTGCCGATATAGACCCGCGAGGCCGTCGCCGCGCCGATGAAGACCGCCGTTGCACCGAAGAGCCAGAGCACGAAGGGGAGCTTCATCAGGCGTGCTCCTCGTAGCTGTGGCCGGCGCGCAGGCCTTCGCGGACGCGATGGGCGATCTCCAGGAATTCCGGCGTCTCGCGGATGTCGAGCGGGCGTTCCTTCGGCAGGGGAGATTCGATGATGTCGGTGACGCGGCCGGGACGGGGGCTCATGACGACGATCTTCGTGGAGAGATAGACAGCCTCCGGGATCGAATGGGTGACGAAGCAGATCGTCTTGTTGGTCCGCGCCCAGAGCTTGAGGAGCTGCTCGTTGAGGTGATCGCGCACGATCTCGTCGAGCGCGCCGAAGGGTTCGTCCATCAGCAGCAGGTCGGCGTCGAAGGCGAGCGCGCGGGCGATGGAGGCGCGCTGCTGCATGCCGCCGGAAAGCTGCCAGGGATATTTCTTGCCGAAACCGGCGAGATTGACGAGGTCGAGCGTGCGCTCGATGCGCGCCTTCTGGTCCGCCGCCGAGTAGCCCATGATTTCGAGCGGCAGGGCGATGTTCTTTTCGATGGTGCGCCAGGGATAGAGCGCGGCGGCCTGGAAGACATAGCCGTAGGCGCGGCGCTTGCGGGCCTCCTCGGGCGACAGGCCGTTGACGGTGATCGTGCCGGATGTCGGCTTTTCGAGATCGGCGATGACACGCAGGAACGTCGTCTTGCCGCAGCCGGAAGGGCCGATGAAGGAGACGAAATCGCCCTTCTCGACGGAGAGGTTCACGCCGGTCAGCGCCGTGACGGGGCCATCGGCGGTCTGGAAGGTGAGGCCGAGATCTTTCGCGGAGACGACGGTATCGGATGAGGACATGCGGGTCATCTTTCGGCGCCCTTCGCGGCGCGGTTTGCGGCAGACTGCATGTCCCTTTCCGGCATTGCAATCGGCATTGTCTGGCGTATCACTTTGCGCACGGAATTCTCACGCTGGAACCGGGGGACGAGACGATGGCGGTGGAGACGAAGGCCGAATGCCGGGTGGTGCGTCCCGGCGGCACCTACGATGGAAAGCAGGGCTTCAGCTATTTCGAGGGCATCGCCCGCGAGACAGTGGGTGCGTCCGGTATCTGCATGCATCTGCTGACGATCCCGCCGGGCGGCCGGGCCAAGGTGCATATGCACGAACGGCACGAGACGGCGATCTACATGCTCTCCGGCGAAGCGCATACCTGGTACGGCGAGCGGCTGGAGAACCATGTGATCGTAAAGGCGGGAGAGATGTTCTACATCCCCGCCGGCGTGCCGCATCTGCCCGCCAATCTCTCCAGCGAGCCGGTCTCGGCCGTCATCGCCCGGACAGATCCCCACGAGCAGGAGAGCGTGGTGCTTCTGCCACATCTCGAGGCGCTGGTTGCGGTTTAGGACGCGCAGCTCTCTGCCCCTCATCCCGCTGCCGCGCCGTTCTTTCTGCCAGCGGGGAGAAAGCACGGCGGGGGTGTTTTTCGTGCCCCATGCGGGTGGCCCGCTTCGGAGAGCGTCGGATCCGGCCGGACAGAGGGAAAGCCTTGCGTCTGCGATCACGTCTTGCACCTCGCAAGCGGCCCCCAGCGCGTGCCATCGGGGAAGCTGACGGTGTAGCCGCCGTTTTCCGGCGTCAGTGTCAGGTCGTAGGGCGTGGTCTCTTCGGAACCTTCCTCATGGCATTCGGCCCGAACTGTTGTCACATCGCCGGCCTTCCTGCCCTCTCCCTTGAATTCGCAATAGGAGACGGCGGTCGTGACGCCCTCGCCGTTCAGCAGGAAGAAGATATCGGCGCCGGAGGATTCGCCTGTTTCGGCATAGTGACAACCCTCCTTGTCGCCGTAGCTGCCCTCCAGGATGCCCGCCGCCCCCGCCGGGCCGGCGAGGACGGTGCCGAGGATGAGGGCGAGGGTGAAGCGACGGATCGGCATCAGACGCCGCTCGCCGGAATGCCGGTGCGCTCCACCTTGCGCGGCGCGGTGATTTCCTTCCAGGTCGACAGCGCCTTGTTGACGGCGGCGAAAGGCTCGCGCTTGACGAACTGGCCGTGACCCTCGCGGGTCTTCACGGTGCTCTCCTCGATGGCGACGACGCCGCGTGTCAGCGTGAAGCGCGGCAGGCCTGTCACCTGCTTGCCCTCGAACACGTTGTATTCGATGGAGGATTGCTGGCTCTCCGCGGAGATCGTCTTGGAGCGCTTCGGATCCCACACGACGATATCGGCGTCCGCGCCGACGAGGATCGCGCCCTTCCTCGGATAGACGTTGAGGATTTTCGCGATGTTGGTGGAGGTGACGGCCACGAACTCGTTCATGGTCAGGCGACCGGTGTTGACGCCGTAGGTCCAGAGCATCGGCATGCGGTCTTCGAGGCCCCCGGTGCCGTTGGGGATCTTGCGAAAATCGCCGACGCCGAAGCGCTTCTGGTCGCCTGTAAAGGCGCAATGGTCGGTCGCCACCACCTGCAGCGAGCCTGCGGCAAGGCCCGCCCAGAGCGAATCCTGGTGCTGCTTGTTGCGGAAGGGCGGGCTCATGACGCGGCGGGCGGCATGGTCCCAGTCCTTGTTGAAATATTCGCTTTCGTCCAGCGTCAGGTGCTGGATCAGCGGCTCGCCATAGACGCGCATGCCGTTCTGGCGGGCGCGGCGGATGGCTTCGTGCGCCTGTTCGCAGGACGTGTGCACCACATAGAGCGGCGCACCGGCCATGTCTGCGATGATGATGGCGCGGTTCGTCGCCTCGCCCTCGACGGATGGCGGGCGGGAATAGGCGTGGCCTTCGGGCCCGTTGTTGCCTTCGTCCATCAGCTTCTGCTGCATGGCGGCGACCACGTCGCCGTTCTCGGCATGGACGAGCGGCAACGCGCCAAGCGCGGCGCAGCGCTGGAAGGAGGCGAACATCTCGTCGTCGTTCACCATCAGCGCACCCTTGTAGGCCATGAAGTGCTTGAAGGTGTTGATGCCGTGTTCTTCCACCACGGTCTTCATCTCGTCGAAGACCTGCTCGCCCCACCAGGTCACGGACATGTGGAACGAATAGTCGCAATTGGCGCGGGTCGACTTGTTGTCCCAGCGCTTCAGCGCGTCGAGCAGCGACTGGCCGGGGTCGGGCAGACAGAAATCGACCACCATGGTCGTGCCCCCGGCAAGGCCGGCGCGCGTGCCGCTTTCGAAGTCGTCGGCCGAATAGGTGCCCATGAAGGGCATTTCGAGATGGACATGCGGATCGATGCCGCCGGGCATGACATAACAGCCCGCCGCATCCAGCACTTCGTCGCCGGAGAGATTGGGGCCGATCTCGACGATCCTGCCGCCGTCGATCTTGACGTCCGCCTTGTAGGTGAGGTCCGCGGTGACAATGGTTCCGCCCTTGATGACAGTGCTCATTCTTCCGTCCCTTCGTCGTCTTCAAAGCTGCTCGGAAACACGCAGATTTCGAGCGAGAAATTCAGGTCCGCCAGTTGCCGGATGATCGCCGCATCGAAGTCGGGGCATATTGCTGCGATCCGGTCTGCATCGAAGTAGATCGCGAGGCTGATCTCGCGGGCGCGGCCGATCTGCGCCGCTGCGGCGAACACCTTGCCATGGCGCGCAAGGACGCCATGCAGATACTCGCCGGCGCTTACGTCGCCACCATCCTCTTCGCGGGGATAGAGGAAGATGTCGTCTGCTCCGGGTTTTACCGTCCAGCCTTCGGCGCCGGCCGTGAACGCGTCGATTTCAGCCTGCGAAACGCCATTCACGCGCATCGTGATGGAGTATTCGATCGTCGTCCTTTCGCTGCCGCCAGCCTCAGTTTCATCCGGGGAGGCGTCAGCGCTCATTCCGCGATTCCCGCCGTCTCGATCACCGCATGGAGCAGCACGTCCGCACCGGCGGCGGCCCATTCCTTTGAAATGTCCTCCGCTTCGTTGTGCGAAAGGCCGCCGACGCAGGGGCACATGATCATCGTGGCAGGGGCGACCTTGGCGGCCCAGCAGGCGTCGTGACCGGCGCCGGAGATGATGTTCATATGGCTGTAGCCGAGGTCTTCGGCGGCCTTGCGGACGGTGGCGACCAGTGTGGGGTCGAAGGTGACGGGGTCGAAATGGCCGACCGCCTCGACGGAATAGCCGACGCCGAGCGCCTCGCAGATGGCAGGCGCCTCCGCCTCGATGCGGGCGCGCATGCCGTCCAGCTTTTTCTGGTCGGGAGAGCGGATGTCGACGGTGAAGACGACCTTGCCCGGCAGCACGTTGCGCGAATTGGGCGAGAAGAACACCTGCCCGACGCCGCCGACGGCGCCCGGCTGGTTTTCCATTGCGACGGTCTGGACCATTTCGAGGATGCGCGCCATGGCAAGGCCCGCATTGACGCGCATGGCCATCGGCGTCGAGCCGGTATGCGCCTCGCGGCCGGTCAGCGTGAATTCCAGCCACCAGAGGCCCTGACAATGGGTGACGACGCCGATGTCCTTCTTCTCGGCTTCGAGGATCGGCCCCTGCTCGATGTGATATTCGAAATAGGCGTGCATCTTGCGCGCCCCGACCGCTTCGTCGCCGATCCAGCCGATGCGCTTCAGCTCGTCGCCGAAGGTCTTGCCCTCGGGGTCCTTGCGGCCATAGGCGTAATCCTGCGTGTGCACGCCGGCAAAGACGCCGGAGGCGAGCATGGCGGGGGCGAAGCGCGCGCCTTCCTCGTTCGTCCAGTTGGTGACGACGATGGGGTGCTTCGTCCTGATGCCGAGGTCGTTCAGCGAGCGCACGACTTCGAGGCCGGCGAGCACGCCGAGCACGCCGTCATATTTGCCGCCGGTCGGCTGGGTATCGAGATGCGAGCCGACATAGACGGGAAGAGCATCGGGATCGCTACCGGCGCGGGTCATGAACATGTTGCCCATCGTGTCGACGCCCATCGTCAGACCCGCCGCGTCGCACCAGGTCTGGAACAGGCGACGTCCCTCGGCGTCGGAATCGGTCAGCGTCTGGCGATTGTTGCCGCCGGCGATGCCGGGGCCGATCTTCGCCATGTCCATGAGGGAATCCCACAGGCGGTCCGCGTTGACACGCATGTTCTCGCCGGGTGCGGCCATGTCATATGCTCCCACGTCTTCGGGCTCTTGAAGCCTCAATTTTGTTCCCACCGGCTGGCAGCGCGATTGTTTTGTTTGCGCCGTCCGACTCAGCAGTTGCCTTTACTTGATAACTGACTGATAATTTGACCGGTTGGTAAACATTACAGCTTCCGTAGCGGCACTCAAGCCGAAAAACCAAAATCCTCGGATGAGCGCCCAGAAAATGGCGGCTGGTTAAACTGGTGAATTTGGCGGCACTTTTCCGCGGGACGGAAGAGCCGAGGGGGCACGATGGCATTACCGAGGGCGGCGAGGACTCAGCGGCGCACGCGCATCCAGGAGGAGAAGGAGGAGCGGATCCTCGAGGCGGCGCTGGAAGTGTTTTCGCTGCACGGGTTCCGCGGCGCCACGGTGGACCAGATCGCCGAGGTGGCGGGCATGTCCAAGCCGAACCTGCTCTATTATTTCCGCACCAAGGAAGCGATGCACCGGGCGCTCATCAATCGCGTGCTCGACACCTGGCTCGATCCGCTGCGCGAGTTCGACGCGGCGGGCAATCCCGTCTCGGAGATCCGCAGCTATATCCGGCGCAAGCTGGAAATGGCGCGGGATTTCCCGCGCGAAAGCCGGCTCTTCGCCAATGAAATCCTGCAGGGCGCGCCCAATATCGAGGACGAGCTGAAGGGGCCGCTGAAGGCGCTGGTCGACGAGAAGGCGGAGGTCATCCGGGCCTGGGCGAAGGCGGGCAAGATCGCCAAATGCGATCCCTATCACCTGATCTTCTCGATCTGGTCGACGACCCAGCACTATGCCGACTTCGACGTGCAGGTGCGCGCGGTGCTCGGGCAGGACCAGGCCGGCGAAGGCCGTTTCGAAGACGCCGCCCGTTTTCTCGAACAACTGTTCGTCACCGGCCTCAACATCCACGAACAGGTGGTGTGAGATTTCGTCCGCGCAAGTGCGGACGCTAATGGCTGCGCTTTTTTTATCGAGATCGTTAGTCCGGCAGCAATGCCATCAGCGCCAGCCCGCAGGCCGTGACCAGCGCGCCGGCCAGCACCGGCAGGCTGGCCCAGCCGTGGCCGAGCAGGCCTTCCAGCAGGATGATGAAGCTTGGCGTCAGGTAGCCGTAGCCGAGCACCTTTGAGGCCGGCAGGCGCATCGATGCATACTGCAGAAGCAGGAACGTGCCGGCCGTGGTGACGACGGCGAGATAGGTGACGGCGGCGTAGACGGCGAGGGGCAGGGCAGAGAAGTCGACCGCCAGAAGACCCTTGACGCCGGGCGGTATCAACCACAGCGTCGCGCCGACCGTGACCCAGAAGCCGAAGGCGACGGCGGGCTCGCCGCGGTCGAAGCGGCGGATCAGCGGCACATAGAGCGCATGGCAGATGACGCCGACGAAGAAGATCATCTCGCCCGCGCCGACATCGAAGGAGAGGATGGCGCCGATATCGCCGCGAAAGATCACCCAGACCGCGCCGGCGGCGGCGATGAGGAGACCGGCGAGCACGCCGGGGCGCGTCTTCTGGCCGAGTACGGGCAGGGCGAAGGCGGCGCTGAGGAGAGGCATCAGCGTGAAGACCGCACCGGTTGCAATCGGGCTGGTGAATTCCAGCGCCATGAACATGGTCAGCATGTAGATGGCGATAAGCCCGCCGAGCAGCAGGAAGCGCCAGGCCTGCCGCGGCAGGGCGAGGGGAATGCGGAAGGCGCCGAAGGCGAGCGCAGCCATGACGGCGATGGTGAGGATGTAGCGCCAGAGCATC
The DNA here is from genome assembly GCF_050172695.1 of Shinella sp. G-2. Classification (NCBI taxonomy): domain Bacteria; kingdom Pseudomonadati; phylum Pseudomonadota; class Alphaproteobacteria; order Hyphomicrobiales; family Rhizobiaceae; genus Shinella; species Shinella sp. G-2. The sequence goes on from NZ_JBBEYH010000003.1 coordinate 334,845, forward strand.
AGCGGCTCTGCCTCCATGTAGCGCGCGGCAAGCCCGCCGAAGGAGAAGGAACCGGCGATCAGCACCGCGAAGAGCAGCATGGCGAGATGCCCCTTCAGCTTTTCGCGGCCTTTCGCGTGCGTGGAAAGGCCCGTCGGGGTCGGCATACGCTTCGTCAAGAAAATCACCCTATTGTCAGCGGCGCGGCCTGCTCATAGACGCGGGGAAGGCGGCGCGCCAGCCCCTGAGGCTCCCCACAGGAAAGCCGCAATCGCCGCGCATAGGCCGGCGGCATTCGAAAGGACATTTCATGACGACGGCAATTGGCTTCAAGGATACGGATCGCAAGACGAGCGAACTGCTCGAGGACATCCTCCATTCGATCAAGGGCGAGCACATCACGCTGCGCGACCTCCTGTCGATGATGGGTGAAAGCGGCCTGCTCCTGCTGTGCGCCTTCCTGTCTTTGCCGTTCCTGTTTCCGGTGTCCATTCCCGGCGTCTCCACTGTCTTCGGCGCGGGCATCGTGCTGATCAGCGCGGCCATTACGCTCAACCGCCTGCCCTGGCTGCCGGAAAAGGTCGCCGACCGGCGGCTGGAGAGCGGCAAGCTGCGCCCGGTGCTGCAGCGCGGCGTCACGTTCCTGCGCAAAATCGACCGCTTCTTCAAGCCGCGCATGACGGGCCTCACCTCCGGCGCGGTGATGAACCGCGTGAACGGGCTGGTGCTGATGGGGGCGGGGGTGCTGCTCATGGCGCCGCTCGGGCTCATTCCCTTCTCCAACACGCTTCCGGGCGTTGCCATCCTGCTGCTCGCCGCGGGCATCTCGCAGCGCGACGGGCTGGTGGTGATTGCGGGCTATGTGATGGTGGTGCTGACCATCGTCTACTTTGCGGCGCTGGCGTTCCTTGCCTATAGCGCTGGAAACAGTTTCCTCGGCTAAATCGCCGCCGGCACGCCGGTAGAGCGGGCGCTACGTCGATAGAATCGAAAAGGCCGGAGCATCTCGCACCGGCCTTTTCGTTTTCACTCCGCAGCCTGCTTCGCCATCGGGTTGTTCGGGTGGGTCGTCCAGTTGGCGTAGTTGGGATCGACCGGCTTGCCGGTGCGCTGGTCGAGCGTGCCGGGATCGAGTTCCACCATGGTGATGCAGTTCTCGACGGGGCAGACGTTGACGCAAAGATTGCAGCCGACGCATTCGTCTTCCATCACCTCGAAATGCCTGACGCCGTTGACGAACTGCGTGATCGCCTGGTGCGAGGTGTCCTCGCAGGCGATGTGGCAGCGGCCGCACTTGATGCAGGCATCCTGGTCGATGCGGGCCTTGGCGATATAGTTGAGGTTGAGGTACTGCCAGTCCGTGACATTCGGCACGGCGCGGCCGCAGATGTCGTCGAGATTGCGGTGACCCTTGGCGTCCATCCAGTCGGAAAGGCCGGAGATCATTTCCTGCACGATCTTGAAGCCGTAGGTCATGGCCGCCGTGCAGACCTGCACGTTGCCCGCGCCAAGCGCCAGGAACTCGGCGGCATCGCGCCACGTCGTCACGCCGCCGATGCCGGAGATCGGCAGGCCGTAGGTTTCCGGGTCGCGGGCGATCTCGGCCACCATGTTGAGCGCAATGGGTTTTACCGCCGGGCCGCAATAGCCGCCATGGGTGCCCTTGCCGCCGACCGTCGGGTTTGGCGCGAAGCTTTCGAGATCGACGGAGACGATGGAGTTGATCGTGTTGATCAGCGAAACGGCGTCGGTGCCGCCGGCCTTGGCCGCACGGGCGGGCTTCCTGATGTCGGTGATGTTGGGCGTCAGCTTGGTGATGACGGGCATGCGCGTGTACTGCTTGCACCAGCGCACGACCATCTCGATATATTCCGGCACCTGGCCGACCGCCGCGCCCATGCCGCGCTCGGACATGCCGTGCGGACAGCCGAAGTTGAGTTCGATGCCGTCCGCGCCGGTCTCCTCGACCAGCGGCAGGATCGCCTTCCACTCCGCTTCCTCGCAGGGCACCATGATCGAGGCGATCAGCGCCCGGTCCGGCCAGTTCATCTTGACCTGCTTCATCTCGACGAGGTTGGTGTAGAGATCGCGGTCGGTGATGAGCTCGATATTGTTGAGGCCGAGGAGCCGGCGGTCGGCGCCCCAGATGGCGCCGTAGCGCGGGCCGTTGACGTTGACGACCGGCGGGCCCTCCGAGCCCAGCGTCTTCCAGACCACGCCGCCCCAGCCCGCCTTGAAGGCGCGCTCGACATTGTAGGCCTTGTCGGTCGGCGGCGCGGAGGCGAGCCAGAACGGATTGGGCGACTTGATGCCGACGAAGTTGTTGCGAAGATCAGCCATGTCTCATCTCCCTCAAGCGACGGCAGCGGAAGGCTGCGCGCCGGCAGCCAGCATGCGGTTGATCGAATCGGCGGCGTCGCGGCCCTGTGCGACGGAGGTGACCGTCAGGTCCTCGCCGGCCTTCACGCAGTCCCCGCCTGCCCAGACATTGGCGAGCGAGGTGCGGCCTTCGGCATCGATGGCGATGCGGTTGCCCGCCATGGCGAGGGAGCCGAGCCCGGCGGCCTCGAAGGTCTGGCCGATGGCCTTGAAGATCTGGTCGGCGGCAAGCGCCCCGGTCTCTCCCGTGCCGACGAGCTTGCCGTCGCGCATTTCGGTATATTCCACTTCGATGCCGGCGACGTGGCCGTCCTTGGCGATGACGCGCCTGGGCTGCAGCCAGTGGCGGATCATCACGCCCTTGGAGGCGGCGAGGTCCTGCTCGAAGGGAGAGGCGTTCATGTGCTCCTTGCCACGGCGGTAGCAGATCGTCACCTCCTCGGCGCCGAGCAGCTTGGCCTGCACGGCGGCGTCGATGGCCGTCATGCCGCCGCCGATGACGACGACGCGCCGGCCGACCGGGACGGTGGCCTTGTCGGTTGCCTGGCGCAGTTCCGCGATGAAATCGACGGCGTCGGTGACGCCGGGAAGGGTTTCCCCTTCCGCACCGAGCGCGTTGACGCCGGCAAGACCCATGCCGAGGAAGACGGCGTCGAAATTGGCGGTGAGGTCGGCGAGCGTGAAGTCGCGGCCGAGCTTCAGGCCGTTCTTCACGTCGATGCCGCCGACGGCCAGCACGTAGTCGACTTCGCGCTGGGCGAAATCGTCGACCGCCTTGTAGGTGGCGATGCCATATTCGTTGAGGCCGCCAGCCTTCTCGCGTGCCTCGAAGATCACGACATCATGGCCGTTCACCGCGAGACGGTGCGCGCAGGCAAGGCCTGCCGGACCTGCGCCGACGACCGCAACGGCCTTGCCGGTGCGCGCTGCGCGCTCGTAGAAATGCTTGTTCTCCGTCATCGCGACATCGGTCGCGTAGCGCTGCAGGCGGCCGATTTCCACGGGGCGGTGCTCCGCGGTGTTGCGCACGCAGGCCTGCTCGCAGAGCGTCTCGGTGGGACAGACGCGGGCGCACATGCCGCCAAGGATGTTCTGGTCGAAGATCGTCTTGGCCGAGCCGATGGGATTGCCCGTCGAGATCTGGCGAATGAACAGCGGAATGTCGATGGAGGTGGGACAGGCCGTCATGCACGGCGCGTCGTGACAGAAGTAGCAGCGATCGGCTGCGACCAGCGCCTCATGGTCGTCGAGGCGCGGGTGGAGGTCGGAAAAGTTGGTCTCGTATTCGGCCGGCGCAAGACGCCCCCGATGAATCCCAGATTGCGTCGTTCCCATTGTTATCTCCCATTCGTGTGGGCTTTTTGGATGAGAGAACGGTAACTCAGCTTTATTTTTTTATCAAACGGTAAAAGTTCAAAAGAAATGCTGGTTTTTCAAGGCTTGCGGCAAAATAAAACATGAGATTCCCGGTTATCTTTTCCTTGCCTCAAGGGTGCGGCGCAACCGCGCCTGTCCTTGCTGCGCCACCAGATGCCGTTTGACAGGTGACCGGAAAAGATGCAGCAAATCGTGTACAACAACCGGGGTAGACGATGGCGAAGCGGACGGAAACGGCCGGACGACTGGACGATGCGGCAAGGGCCGGCTGGCTCTATTACGTCGCCGGCCGCACGCAGGACGAAATCGCCGCCGCTATGGGCATTTCCCGCCAGTCGGCGCAGCGTCTGGTTTCGCTCGCCGTCGCCGAACGGCTGATCAAGGTGCGCCTCGACCATCCCATTGCCGAATGCCTGGAACTGGGCGAACAGCTCAAGCGGAAGTTCGCTCTCGTGCATGTCGATATCGTGCCGGGCGATCCGGGCTCGACCTCGACGACGATCGGCATCGCCGAAGCGGGGGCGGCGGAAATCGAGCGCTGGCTGAAGACCCCGGAACCGATCGTGCTGGCGGTCGGCACGGGGCGTACGCTGAAGGCGGCGATCGACCAGCTTCCGACCATGGAATGCCCGCAGCACCGGATCCTGTCGCTGACGGGCAATATCGGTCCCGATGGTTCGGCCGCCTATTACAACGTCATCTTCTCCATGGCCGACGCGGTCAAGGCGCGGCACTATCCGATGCCGCTGCCGGTGCTCGTCTCCTCCATCGAGGAGCGGGACCTCCTGCACCGGCAGAGCCTTGTGCAGTCGACGCTGCAGCTCGGGCGCGAGGCGAATGTGGCCTTCGTCGGTATCGGCGAGCTTGGGGCGGATGCGCCGCTCTGTCTCGACGGCTTCCTCGATCCGGAGGAAATGGCGCGGCTGATGGCGGACGGGGCCGCGGGCGAAATCTGCGGCTGGATGTTCGACCGCAACGGCAAGCTGCTCGAAGGCAGCATCAACGAGCGCGTTGCCTCCGTGCCGCTGCCGTCCCGCGAGACGACCACGGTCATCGGCCTTGCCAAGGGCAAGCGCAAGTATCTCGCCCTTCTGGCCGCCCTTCGCGGCGGCATGATCAACGGCGTCATCACCGACGAGTCGACCGCGCGCTACCTGCTTTCGGCCTGAGCGACGCATTTCCGGACGCAAGACGGGCGCCCGCTTCATAAAAATTCCCCATGAAATTCAATGGAGGTTGCCTCGCATTGTGCGGTGCAGCAACGAATGGCCGTTGACTTCCCGTGCCATAATATGGGTAATTGCTCACGAGCGAAGCAAATGCTCATTACTCTTCTGGGAGGAAGACAATGAATTTGAAAACCCTTCTGCTGGGCACCTGCTCGGCTGCTCTCCTGTGCGGTTTTGCTAATGCGGAAACCCTCACCATCGCCACCGTGAACAACGGCGACATGGTCCGCATGCAGGGGCTGACGGACGATTTCACGAAGAAGAACCCGGACATTCAACTCGAGTGGGTGACGCTCGAGGAAAACGTGCTGCGCGAACGCGTCACGACCGACGTCGCGACGAAGGGCGGCCAGTACGACATCATGACCATCGGCACCTATGAGGTTCCGATCTGGGCAAAGCAGGGCTGGCTGGTGCCGCTCGACAATCTCGGCGCCGACTATGACGTCGACGACCTGCTGCCGGCCATCCGCTCGGGCCTGACCGGCGACGACGGCAAGCTCTATGCCGCGCCGTTCTACGGCGAATCCTCCTTCGTCATGTACCGCAAGGACCTGATGGAGAAGGCCGGCCTCACCATGCCCGATGCCCCGACCTGGGACTTCATCGCCGATGCCGCGCGCAAGATGACGGACCGCACTGCCGGCATCAACGGCATCTGCCTTCGCGGCAAGGCAGGCTGGGGCGAGAACATGGCCTTCCTGACGGCGACCGCCAACGCCTTCGGCGCCCGCTGGTTCGACGAGAACTGGAAGCCGCAGTTCGACCAGCCGGAATGGAAGAACGCGCTCGACTTCTACGTCAAGCTGATGAACGACGCCGGCCCGCAGGGTGCATCCTCGAACGGCTTCAACGAGAACCTGGCGCTGTTCCAGCAGGGCAATTGCGGCATGTGGATCGACGCCACGGTCGCCGCCTCGTTCGTCTCCAACCCGAAGGAATCGACGGTTGCCGACAAGGTTGGCTATGCGCTCGCTCCCGACACGGGTCTCGGCAAGCGCGGCAACTGGCTCTGGGCCTGGAACCTCGCCATCCCGGCCGGTTCGCAGAAGACGGAAGCGGCCGAGAAGTTCATCGCCTGGGCAACGAGCAAGGAATACACCCAGCTCGTCGCCGAGAAGGAAGGCTGGGCCAACGTTCCTCCGGGCACGCGCTCCTCGCTCTATGCGAATGCCGAATACCAGAAGGCAGCGCCCTTCGCGAAGATGACGCTCGACTCGATCAATGCGGCCGACCCGAAGAATCCCTCGGTCAAGCCGGTGCCCTATGTCGGCGTGCAGTTCGTCGCCATCCCGGAATTCCAGGGTCTCGGCACGACGGTCGGCCAGCTCTTCTCGGCCGCGCTCGCCGGCCAGATGCCGGTCGACGATGCGCTTGCGCAGGCACAGCAGGCCGCCGTGCGCGAGATGACCCGCGCCGGCTACATCAAGTAAGCACCTCCTCCCCAAGGACGGGCTGCCCGGGATGCGTTCCGGGCAGCCGATGAAACGGGGAGGGCTGAATTCCGGACCAGCCCCTCACTGCCTGACGGCATCCTCTCCCCCAGTCGGGGTCGGGAATGATGGCCGCACCGCTCCCCTTCGCCCCGCTGCGGGGAGAAGGTCCCGGCAGGGGGATGAGGGGCAGTCTGTCCTGCACTGTACGACATGACCGCATCGGCCGGCGTACCGGCCCCGGGGAGGAGAAAATCATGGCGACGGAGAACACGCGCGGTCTTGCGCGGCTGATGTTGGCGCCCTCTGTGGGGCTGCTGCTGATCTGGATGATCGTGCCATTGGCGATGACGCTGTGGTTCTCGTTCCAGAACTACAATCTGCTCAATCCGGCCAATGTGAGCTGGACGGGCCTCTTCAACTACCAGTTCTTCTACACCGATCCAGCCTTCTTCCAGTCGATCTGGAACACGCTGCTGATCGTGGTGGGCGTGCTCGCCATCACCGTCATCGGCGGCACCGCGATCGCATTGCTGCTCGATCAGCCGATGTGGGGGCAGGGGATCGTGCGCATCCTGGTGATCTCGCCCTTCTTCGTCATGCCGCCGGTCGCCGCACTGGTCTGGAAGAACATGATCATGCATCCGGGCTACGGCGTGCTCGCGGATATCAACCGGTCGCTCGGACTGCAGCCGGTCGACTGGTTCGCCCAGTACCCCCTGACCTCGATCATCATCATCGTCGCCTGGCAGTGGCTGCCCTTCGCCACCCTCATCCTGCTGACGGCCCTGCAATCGCTCGACGGCGAGCAGAAGGAAGCCGCCGAAATGGACGGCGCGGGCTTCGTCTCCCGCTTCATCTATCTGACCGTGCCGCACCTTGCCCGCTCGATCACCGTCGTCATCCTCATCCAGACGATCTTCCTGCTCGGCGTCTATGCGGAGATCCTCGTCACGACCAATGGCGGTCCGGGTTACGCATCCACCAACCTGCCGTTCCTGATCTATCGCACCGCGCTGCTCGGCTACGACGTCGGCGGGGCATCCGCCGGCGGCATCATCGCCGTCATCCTCGCCAATATCGTCGCCTTCTTCCTGATGCGCGCCGTCGGCAAGAACCTCGACAAGTAAGGGGACAAGATCATGGCACGAGCTGTTTCAAACCGCCGCATTGCGGTTGCATCCATCGCCGCCTGGATCGTGGCGCTGATCATCTTCTTCCCGATCCTCTATACGATCATCACCTCGTTCAAGTCGGAGAACGAGGCGATCCAGGGCTTCAGCCTGATCCCGTCCGGGACCATCGAGAGCTATGCCGCCGTGCAGGCGCAGAGCAACTACTTCAAGTTCTTCCTGAACTCTGTGATCATCTCCGTCGGCTCCACGCTGCTCGCCCTGATCATCTCGGTTCCGGCCGCCTGGTCGATGGCCTTCTCGCCGACGAAGAAGACCAAGGACATCCTGATGTGGATGCTCTCGACCAAGATGATGCCGGCCGTCGCCGTGCTGGTGCCGATCTACCTCATCTTCCGCGACACCGGCCTGCTCGACAGCCGCATCGGCCTCACCGTCATGCTGACCATGATCAACCTGCCGATCGTGATCTGGATGCTCTACACCTACTTCCGCGAAATCCCCGGCGAGATCCTCGAGGCCGCCCGCATGGATGGCGCGTCGCTGTGGGGCGAGATCGTCTATGTGCTGACGCCGATGGCGGTGCCGGGCATCGCCTCCACCATGCTGCTCAACATCATCCTGGCCTGGAACGAAGCCTTCTGGACGATCCGCCTGACGACGACCAACGCTGCGCCGCTGACCGCCTTCATCGCCTCGTTCTCGAGCCCCCAGGGTCTCTTCTGGGCGAAACTCTCGGCCGCCTCCACGCTCGCCATCGCCCCCATCCTGATCATGGGGTGGTTCAGTCAGAAACAGCTTGTCCGCGGCCTGACCTTCGGCGCCGTGAAGTAAACGAAAGATCGGGGAGGAAACCCCCAGGAGGCAACAATGGGCAAGATCATTCTCAAAAAGGTCAACAAGTCCTTCGGCGCGACGCAGGTCATCCCGGGCATCGACCTGACCATCAACGACGGTGAATTCGTCGTCTTCGTCGGCCCCTCGGGCTGCGGCAAGTCCACGCTCCTGCGCCTTATCGCCGGCCTCGAGGACACGACATCGGGCACCATCGAGATCGATGGCAAGGACGTGACGGGAGCAGCACCCGCAAAGCGCGGCCTTGCCATGGTGTTCCAGTCCTACGCGCTCTATCCGCATATGAGCGTCGCCAAGAACATCGCCTTCCCCTTGAAGATGGCGAAGATGGATCAGGCGGCGATCGACAAGAAGGTGACGGAGGCCGCGCGCGTCCTGAACCTCACCAATTACCTCGACCGGCGACCGGGACAGCTTTCCGGCGGTCAGCGCCAGCGCGTGGCCATCGGCCGTGCGATCGTGCGCGAACCGTCGGCCTTTTTATTCGACGAACCGCTGTCGAACCTCGACGCGGCGCTGCGCGGCACGATGCGGCTGGAAATCAGCGAACTGCATCATCAGCTCAAGACGACGATGATCTACGTCACGCATGACCAGGTGGAGGCCATGACCATGGCCGACAAGATCGTGGTGCTGAATGCCGGCAATATCGAGCAGGTCGGCTCGCCGCTCGATCTCTACAACAAGCCGGACAACCTGTTCGTCGCCGGCTTCATCGGCTCGCCGCGCATGAACTTCGTCAAGGGCGAGGCCGCCAGGCCGTGGAATGCGCCCACCGTAGGCATCCGGCCCGAACACATCCGCCTCTCCAAGGAAAGCGGCAGCTGGAAGGGGCTCGTCGGTGTCGCCGAGCATCTCGGCTCCGACACGTTCCTGCATGTCAATGTCGAGGGCATCGGCATGGTGACGGTGCGGGCGGGCGGCGACTTCCCCGTCACCCATGGCGATACCGTCTACCTCACCCCCGAGGAGGGCCGCATCCACCGCTTCGACGACAAGGGGCTGGCAATTCGATGAAGAGGCTGGAGGGCAAGAGCGCGCTGATCACGGGATCGGCGCGCGGCATCGGCCGCGCTTTCGCGGAGGCCTATATCCGCGAAGGCGCCCGCGTCGCCATCGCCGACATCAACATGGAGCGGGCGCAGGCGACCGCGAAGGAAATCGGCCCTGCGGCCTATGCCGTGCAGATGGACGTGACGCAGCAGGCCTCCATCGATGCGGCCATAGCGGCCTGCGTGAAGGAGGCCGGGGGTCTCGATATCCTCGTCAACAACGCCGCGCTCTTCGATCTCGCGCCCATCGTCGAGATCACGCGCGAGAGCTACGACAGGCTGTTTTCGATCAACGTCGCCGGAACGCTGTTCACGCTGCAGGCGGCGGCGCGGCAGATGATCGCGCAGGGGCGCGGCGGCAAGATCATCAATATGGCAAGCCAGGCCGGCCGGCGCGGCGAGGCGCTCGTCGCCGTCTATTGCGCCACCAAGGCGGCGGTCATCAGCCTGACCCAGTCGGCGGGGCTGAACCTCATCAAGCACGGCATCAACGTCAATGCCATCGCCCCCGGCGTGGTGGACGGCGAGCACTGGGACGGCGTCGACGCTCTGTTTGCCAAATACGAGAATCGGCCGCTCGGCGAGAAGAAGCGTCTCGTGGGGGCGGAGGTGCCCTTCGGCCGAATGGGCACGGCGGACGACCTCACCGGCATGGCGCTCTTCCTTGCCTCGCAGGAGAGCAACTACGTCGTGGCGCAAACCTACAACGTCGACGGCGGCAACTGGATGAGCTGAGCCCGCGATGGCGGACCCGGCACGAGACAAGACCGGACCAACCGGAAGGAATGGACCATGACCACGAAACTGTCGCTCGCCACCCTCGACGCGGTCGAAAAGACCGCAGGCGTGCCATCCTATGCGCGCGGCAGCCTTGCGGCGGGCATCGTCCACTTCGGCGTCGGCAATTTTCACCGGGCGCACCAGGCGGTCTATCTCGACGACCTCTTCAATCTCGGCCTCGATCATGACTGGGCGATCGTCGGCGCCGGCGTACTCCCATCCGACGCCGCCATGCGCGAGAAACTTGCCGGGCAGGATTTCCTGACGACGGTGGTCGAGCAGGACAATAACCGCTCCGGCGCGCGCGTCACCGGCGCGATGATCGACTACCTCGCGCCCGGCAACGCGGCGGCGACCGTCGCGCGCCTTGCCGATCCGGCGATCCGCATCGTCTCGCTGACCATCACCGAGGGGGGTTACTTCATCAATCCTGCCTCGGGCATCTTCGACCCCGCCCATCCGGCCATCGCCGCCGATGCCGCCAACCCGGCGGACCCGAAGACCGTTTTCGGTCTCATCCTTGCCGGCCTGAAAGTCCGCAAGGACAAGGGCATCGCGCCCTATACGGTCATGTCCTGCGATAACATTCCCCACAACGGCAAGGTGACGCATGCGGCCGTATCCGGTCTCGCGCGCCTCTCCGACCCCGGTCTTGCCGACTGGATCGACGCCAACGTCGCCTTTCCGAACGGCATGGTCGACCGGATCACCCCGGCGACCGGTGCGCGCGAGATCGGCATCGTCGCCGACGACTACTCTATCGACGACGCCTGGCCGGTCTTCTGCGAAGAGTTCAAGCAATGGGTGCTGGAAGACAATTTCCCTGAGGGACGCCCGGCGCTGGAAAAGGTCGGCGTGCAGTTCGTGCCCGACGTGGCGCCCTACGAGCACATGAAGATCCGCATTCTCAACGGTGGCCATGCCGCCATCGCCTATCCGGCCGCCTTGCTCGATATCCATTTCGTACACGAGGCGATGGAGGATCCGGATATCCGCGCCTTCCTCGGCAAGCTGGAGCGCGAGGAGATCATTCCGGTCATCCCGCCCGTGCCGGATACCGACCTCAACGACTATTACGCCCTGATCGAGCGGCGCTTCTCCAACCCGAAGATCGCCGACACGATCCCGCGCCTTGCCCAGGACGGCTCCAACCGGCAGCCGAAGTTCATCCTGCCTTCCACCGCCGACCGGTTGTCCCGCGGCGAGGATGTGACCGGTCTTGCGCTGGTCTCGGCCCTTTGGTGCCATTATCTTGCCGGCGTGACGGACAGCGGCAAGGCGATCGCCTTCAACGACCCGAACATCGACCGCATCCATGCGGCAGCGACCGCGGCAAAGAACGATCCGCAGGCCTTCCTTGGTCTGGGGGACATTTTCGGCGCTGTCGCGAATGCCGGCCTCTTCATCCGACGCTTCACCGATGCCCTGCAATCGTTGCAGCAGAATGGCACGCGGGCGACCTTGAGGCGCTATCTGGACAATGCTCTGTCGAGCTGAGGCCGGAGGGGCTTTTCATCTGATGGGGCAGACAGTACCAACGGGGGCCTGAAACGGAACGGAAAAGCCATGGCCGCCAACGCGACAGATCTCGTCATTTTCGATTGCGACGGCGTGCTCGTCGACAGCGAGCCGATCTCGATTTCCGTGCTGGTAGAGGCGCTGGCAGCGGCGGGCGTGGCGATGAGCGAGGCCGAAGCGCACGAGCGCTTCCTTGGCCGCAGCCTGAAAAGCATGTCGGAAATCCTGCATGACGACTATGGCCTTGCGGTCGATGCGGCGTTCCTGGAGACCATGCGCAAGGCGCTCTATGCGCGTTTCCGCTCCGAACTTCAGCCGATCGACGGCGTTGCCGAGACCGTGGACCGGCTCGGCATCGCCCATTGCGTCGCCTCCTCCAGCCAGCCGGAACGCATTCGCCTCTCGCTTTCCGTCACCGGCCTCATCGACCGTTTCGAGCCCAACATCTTCAGCGCCAGCATGGTGACGCATGGCAAGCCGGCGCCCGACCTTTTCCTGCACGCGAGCGCCAGCATGGGGATTACGCCCGGCAGATGCGTCGTCGTGGAGGACAGTCCGGCGGGCATCATGGCGGCGAAATCGGCCGGCATGCGCGTCGTCGCCTTCACGGGTGGCTCGCATGCGCGCACGCCGCAGCACCGCGAGGCCTTGATGGCCCTCGGCCCCGATGCCCTGTTTGACGACATGCGGGAATTGTTACAGTTTGTCCGCAACGAAAAGGGCGGCGGGAAAGAACATTGATGCGCGATCTGATCGTTGCGGTGGACATCGGCACGGGGAGCGCGCGTGCCGGTGTGTTCGACCGGAGCGGCACGATGCTCGGCCGTGCGGAACATCCCATCGCCATGCGGCGGCCGAGCGCCGATCTTGCCGAGCACGATTCCGAAGATATCTGGCAGGCGGTCTGCACCGCCGTGAAGGCGGCCTGCAAGGCGGCCGACGCCCCGGCGGCGCGCGTTGCCGCTTTCGGTGTCGATGCCACTTGTTCGCTCGTCGTTCGCGACACGGCGGGAAATCCGCTTGCGGTGTCCGGCGGCGAGGGCGAACGGTGGGACACCATCGTCTGGCTGGACCATCGCGCGCTGGAAGAGGCCGATCTCTGTACCGCGACCGGCCACCCGGTCCTTGCCCATTCCGGCCGCGTCATGTCGCCGGAAATGGAAATGCCGAAGCTGATGTGGCTGAAGCGCCAGCGGCCGGGGCAATGGGCGAAGGCCGGCTATTTCTTCGACCTTGCCGATTTCATCACCTGGCGGGCGACGGGGTCGAATGCCCGCTCGCGCTGCACGATGACGGCCAAGTGGAACTATCTCGCCCATGAGACGGCGCCGTGGCGCGCGGACTTCCTGAAGGCGGTCGGGCTGGAGGACGTGCGGGAGCGTGGCGGCCTGCCCGACGAGACCGCGCCCGTCGGCGCAGCCGTCGGCCGGTTGACGAAGGACGCGGCGGAGGCGCTCGGGCTCGATACGGATTGCGTGGTCGCGGCAGGCCTCATCGACGCCTATGCCGGTGCGCTCGGCGTGCTCGGCTCCTTTGCGGGTGAGCCGGAAAAACTGGAGCGTCAACTGGCGCTGATCGGCGGCACGTCGAGCTGCATCGTCGCTTTTTCGCGTTCGGCGAAATTCGGCCTCGGCCTGTGGGGGCCGTATTACGAGGCGGTGCTGCCGGGCTGGTGGCTGGTGGAGGGCGGCCAGTCGGCGACGGGTGCGCTGCTCGATCATGTGGTGCGCGCGCACAGCGCCGGGGGCGAGCCGACGGCGGCAAATCATGCCCGCATTCTCGCGCGCATCGCCGTGTTGCGGGCAGAGGAGGGCGAGGCTTTCGGCACGCGGCTGCATGTGCTGCCGGATTTCCATGGCAACCGGTCGCCGCTTGCCGATCCGCAGGCGCTCGGCGTGATCAGCGGCCTTGCGCTCGACGCCTCCTTCGACGGGCTCTGCTGCCTCTATTGGCGGACCGCCGTCGCCATCGCGCTCGGCATTCGCCATATCCTGGAAACGATGGGCGAGGGCGGCTATCTGCCCGATACGCTGCATGTCGCCGGCGGCCATTTGCGCAATCCGCTGCTGATGGAACTCTACCGCGACGTCACCGGCTGCCGGCTCGTCGTGCCCGAGGCGGGCGACGCCGTGCTCTTGGGAAGCGCGATGGCGGCGGCCGTTGCCGGCGGACTTCATGGCGACCTGCCGTCCGCGGGAAGGGCGATGCATCCGGGTGGCCGCACGCTGCTGCCCGATGCCGGCCGCAAGGCGGGCTATGACCGGGACTATCGCCGTTTCCTTACGCTTTACCGCCACCGCGCGGAGCTGGAAGCGATGCCTTGAAAAATTCCTGAAAAAATTTGCAACCGGGTGGAACCAAATCTCCGGTCGCGTGTTTTCTTGTCGTCACCGGTCTACGCATATCCCCCAAATGCGAGGCCCTCGACTGGTGATCGACCACGATACCGTGTCCCCCTCCGGTCCGTGGATACTCAAGCAGCCAGTGCCCCTCCGGCGCTGGCTGTTTTCTTTTGTGCCTATGGCAAAGACAAAGAAAAGGCGGCGGTGGGCGTGCCGCACCACCGCCGCCGCCGCGCCGCCGCTGCGGCATCCGGGAGCGGGATCAAGCCGCTGCGCGGGTCTGCGGCGTGAAGAGGAGGGCCTGGTTGATCAGGACCTTCACCTGCTCCGGGTTGAACGGCTTGGAGACGAGGAAGGCCGGCTCCGGCCGCTCGCCCGTCAGCAGCCGTTCGGGATAGGCCGTGATGAAGATGACGGGAATGTTGGTGCGGGAGAGGATCGTGTTGACGGCGTCGATACCGGAGGAGCCGTCGGCGAGCCGGACATCGGCGAGCACGAGGCCGGGCCGGCTGTCGCTCCAGAGCGTTTCGGCCTCGGCCTGGGTGCGAGCGATGCCGGTGACGCGGTGGCCCATGCCGCTGACCATATGGGCAAGGTCGAGTGCGATCAGCGGCTCGTCCTCGATGATCATGATGCCGGTTTCCGCCTGGGCGGCGATTTCCGCAAAGGCCGCATCGAGCAGGGCGCGCACCGCGCTCGCCTGCGCTTCGAGAATCTCTGCGGTCTTGTCGACGGAAAAGCCCTCGACGGTGGCTAGCAGCAACGCCTGCCGGCCGAGCGGGGGAACGCCCGAGAGATCGTAGGGCGCTTCGGCGCCCGGCTTGATCGTACCGGCACCGCGGCTCACCGAGACCGGCAGGGACGAGATGATGCGGCTCAGAAGGCCGAAGAGCCTTGCCTTGTCGTCTTCTCCTTCCGGCAGCACGGAGGGATCGATGAGGATGGTTTCGAGCGTGGCTGCCACATAGGCGTCGCCCGAAGACTGCGTGCCCGTGAGGGCGCGGGCATAGCGGCGAAGGGCCGGAAGGTGCGGCCCGATACGGTCGGAAATCGGCATATTTTGTCCCCTGTTCACAAATTGCTGCAATCGCAGTTGACGGTTTGAACGCGGGAACCAAATTTAGGTTCCGAACAGGGGAACTTTTTTTGACACCGGGCATTTCCACGCCGAATTCGTCAGAAGGGCGTGTATGAACTTGAGAGTGGCAAGAGAGACGAGCGTGAACAAGCAGAACCCCGGGAGGCAATCTCCCCCAAAGGTGAATGATCCGAATGCGCAGATCGCAATGAAGCTGCGCACGTTCTATCATTCCGTACAGGATGAGGCGCTTCCCCAGAGGTTCCTGGATCTTCTCGAAAAATTGGATGCTGTCGAAAGCAGCGTGCAACGGGCCGAGTGAGGACGTGATGGACCAGGGACAGACGACTTTCAAGCGCGAGTTGCTGGCAGTACTGCCGAGCCTGCGCGCCTTCGCCATTTCCCTCATCGGCCGCCACGACCAGGCGGACGATCTGGTACAGGACACCATCATGAAAGCCTGGGCCAAGCAGGAACAGTTCGAGATGGGCACCAACATGAAGGCCTGGCTCTTCACGATCCTGCGCAACGAGCTTTACAGCAAGCTGCGCAAGCGCGGCCGCGAAGTGCAGGATTCCGAGGGCATCTTCACCGAGAACCTGGCGCAGCACCCCTCGCAATACGGTTCGCTGGATATGCAGGATTTCAAGAAGGCCTTGGAAAAGCTGCCGGACGAACAGCGCGAGGCGATCATCCTCGTCGGTGCCTCGGGCTTCTCCTATGAGGAAGCGGCGGAAATCTGCGGCTGCGCGCTCGGCACGATCAAGAGCCGCGTGAACCGCGCCCGCCAGCGCCTGCAGGAGCTGCTGCAGGTAAGCGGCGAAAGCGATTACGGGCCGGACGCGATTTCCGCGCCGATCACCTCGCGCGCATTCGCATCGTGAATGAAAACGACAAGCCGCCCGTCTTCCCGACGGGCGGCGCATGAAGTGAGGGGATAGGCGCGAATCTGCACCCTGCCGCGTATGACGGATGAAAACGGGGATGGAATCGCGTACCGGAGACCTATGAAGGACAATATCCAGCCTCTGCCGTTTGAAGTTGCCGCGGTTCTGGGCGCGCCCGACCGTCTGGCGGCGCTCGACGCGGCCATGCCGGTCTTTCTCGGTCCCGATGCCGATTTCGACGATATCACCGCGCTTGCCGCCGCGCTCTTCGAGGCGCCGATCGCGCTTGTCACCGTGCTCGGCCGTACGGACCAGTGGTTCCTCGCCCGCCAGGGCACGCCCGAGATCCGCGCTCCCTCCGAAGACTCCTTCTGCGCGCGCCTGATCACGTTGTCGTCCGGCGAGCCGCTCGCTGTCCGCAATGCGCTGGAAGATCCGCGATTTTCGTCTCTGCCGAGCGTGGTCGGTGAGCCGCATCTGCGTTTTTATGCCGGTGCGCCTGTGACCATCGACGGTCGGGCGGTCGGGACGGTCTGCATCTTCGATATAAAGCCCCGGACGGAAATCGCCCCCGACCTCTTGCCGCGCCTGAAACGGCTGGCGGCGCTCGCTGCCTCGCTGATCAAGCTGAAGGATGAGGCACGGCGGCGGACCCTTGCGGCCGAAGTGCTGTCGCGCGACGAGAAGCGCCATGCACTGGCGCTGGACGCGGCCAATGTGGCAAGCTGGCTGTGGGATATCCAGACGGGCATGGTCTCGGGCAACGAGACCTTCTATCGCATGCTCGGCATCAAGCCCGCCAAACCGATGCGCGCGCGGAAATTCTTCACCTCCGTGCATTCCGCTGACCGCAAGATGACCATCGGGCGCCTGCGCAATGCGCTTGCCACCGGCAAGGAATATGACGGCCTGTTCCGCGCGGCAAAATCCGGACGCTGGCTGCTCGGCCGCGGGCGCGTGCACGAATGGGACGCGGACGGGCGGCCGACGATCTTCCTCGGCATCAATGTCGACGTCACCGAGGGGCAGCTTGCCTCCGAGCGCACGCGCCTCCTGCTGCGCGAGCTTAACCACCGGGTCAAGAACACGCTCGCCATGCTGCAATCGCTGGCGCGCCAGACATTGCGGCAGACGAGCGATCCCGTCGAGTTCATGGATGCCTTCGCCGGACGGCTGCAATCGCTCTCCGAGGCGCATGGTCTGCTGAGCGATCACGAATGGGGCGTCATTCACCTGAAGATGCTGCTGCAGAAGCAGATCATGCCCTATGCCTTCGATTACGAAAGCCAGGTCGAAATCCACAAGGACGAGGTGGAACTGGGGCCGGACCAGGCTGTCGGGCTCGGCCTCGTTTTGCACGAGCTTGCGACCAATGCCCGCAAATACGGCGCACTGTCGGTGCGTTCCGGCAAGGTGGTGATCACCGCGCGCGTGGTGAACGAAGATGAGCAGCGCGTGCTCAACATGACCTGGCACGAAGTGGGTGGACCGCCGGTCGATCCGAACGGTCGTCGCGGCTTCGGTTCGGTGCTGATCGAACGCAGCCTCGACAAGATCCTCGGCAGCAGCGTGCATGTCGAGTATCTGCCGAAGGGCGTGACCGCCGTCGTGCGGATGCCGCTTTAAAAAACTGAAAAATCAATCGTCGTCGCGGCGGGATTTCGGCGCCAGCAGGAAGCCGAGGGCGAGCGCCACGGCCGTGGCGGCGAAGGGTTTCTTCACCGCAACGGTGGCCGCCGCCGCCATCAGGTCCCGCCGGGCTGCAAGCTGCTGGCGGCGGATGCGGCGCAATTCGCGCTCACGCTTGTTGCGTGCGGCAACGATGGCCAGCACGATGAGCGCAAGCAAAAGGAAGCCGCCGGCAAGGCCGAAGAGGGCGGGTACGGTGCCGTAGCGGTCGGAGAGCGCCACCGCGGTGCCCACGAGAGCGAGCACATAGGCTGTCACGAGCAGGGTGCCGATAAAGAGGCCGGCAATGGCATTGCGCTTGGCGATGTCCATCGTTTCGTCCACCCGGTCGGTGACGCGGGTGACGAGGTTCTGGATGAGAATGGCCCCCAGTGACAGCATGCCGGTCGTGCTCCGAATTCGTAAGAGAGAAGGGGACGCCTGACGGCGTCCCTGATCGCGTGGCGTCAGCGCCGCAGCAGGGTGGCAAGCAGGAAGCCGGCGGCGGCTGCAACGCCGAGCGTCGCCAGCGGGTTCTCCTTGACGGCCTGCCGCGCCTTGCGGCCGGAATCCTGATAGCGGGCCTGGAATTCGGCGAGAATGTCCTCGCCGGCGGCGATCATGCTCTTGATGTCGCCTTCCGCCCGGTCCTTGAGGCCATGGGCGGCATCGCTGACGTCTGCCTTCACCGCGCGTGCCTTGCGGCGAATGCGGCCTGCGCCATCGGCGGCGTCATTGGCGAGAAGGCCGGCGAGCGCCGCGATTTCCGCGCGCAGTTCCGCGATCTGGTCCTCGACCGCCTGCGCGTCGTCCTGGATGCTGCTGCGAAGGGTCTTGCTGCGGGATGAAAACAGTCCGTTGGCCATGCCGTTTCTCCTTGTTACGGTCACTCGCGGCGATGCGCGAGCCGAACAGCGCTCCACCCCCTTGGCGGAACGGTCTTTCGGGGCGGTAAACGTGGAGCGTGGAGAAAAGTTCCGTAAGGCGCTGGAAAATCAGGCCGAAGCGGTATGTGGCAGCACGAAAGGCACGCCGGCTGCGGGCACGCCGTTGATGCGCATGCGGCAGCCGAAGACGGCTTCCATGGCATCGTCGGTCATCACCTCGGCGGGTGGGCCGGAGCGTTCGATGCGACCGTTCTTCATCATCACCATATGGTCGGCGAACATCGCGGTGAGGTTGAGATCGTGCATGACCGCGATCACCCCGCCGCCGCCCTCGCAATAGCGCCGGGCGAGCTGCATGATGGTGAGCTGGTGGCGGATGTCGAGCGCGGAAACCGGCTCGTCCAACATCAGGAAGCAGGGCTCGCCGTCGAGCACCGGCTCCCAGATCTGCGAGAGCACGCGGGCAAGCTGCACGCGCTGTTGCTCGCCGCCGGAGAGTTCCTGGTAGAACCGGCCGGCAAAACCCGCGAGGTCGACGGCGCCAAGCGCTTCGGCGGTGACGGCATCGATGCGATCGGCATGGCGGTTCGGGCCGACGGTGAGGCCGAGGCGAACGATCTCGCGCACCGTGAAGGGGAAGGCGATGGTGGCGGCCTGCGGCAGCACGGCGCGCTTGATGGCGAGCTGCCAGGGCTGCAGCGCGCGCACGTCATGGCCGTTGAGGCTGATGTCGCCCTTGCTGGCGAGTTCGCCGGCGATGGCCTTCAGCATCGTCGTCTTGCCCGAACCGTTGGGGCCGACGATGGCGGTGATCTCGCCGGGCTTTGCGGTCAGCGATACGCCGTGCACGATGGTCTTGCCGGAAAGGCTGACCGAGAGGTTCTTTGCGGTGATCATGCGTTCTACCAGCCGTTCCGGGTGCGGTCGCGCAGCAGGACCCAGAGGAAGAAGGGCGCGCCGGCAAGCGCCGTGATGATGCCGATGGGCAGTTCGGCGGGGGCGACGATGGTGCGGGCCAGCATGTCGGCGCCAAGCAGCAATACGCCGCCGAGCAGGGCCGAGGCCGGCAACAGGTAGCGATGGTCCGGGCCGATGACGATGCGCAGGAGATGCGGCACGACGATGCCGACGAAGCCGATGCCGCCGCTGACCGCGACCGACGCGCCGACCGCGCCGGCCACGGCGACGATGGCGACATATTTCAGATGCTGCACCTTCACACCCATGTGGAAGGCGGCGGCCTCGCCGAGCGTGATGGCGTTGAGGCCGCGGGACAGGAACGGCACGACGACGAGCGCCAGCAGAATGATCGGACCGGCGGCGAAGAGCTTCAGCCACGTCATGCCCGAAAGCGAGCCGAGACCCCAGAAGGTGATGTCGCGCAGCTGCTTGTCGTCGGCCATGTAGATGAGGATGCCGGTGACGGCGCCGGCGAGCGCCGAGATGGCGATACCGGCCAGCAGCATGGTGGCGACGGAGGTCTGGCCGCCGCGCGTCGCGATGCGGTAGAGCAGCAGCGTGGTCAGCAGGCCGCCGCCGAAGGCCGCGAGCGGCAATGCATAGGCGCCGAGCGAGAGCATCACGCCGGCCGGCAGGCTGCTGCCGAGCACGATCATCAGCACCGCGCCGAGTGCCGAACCGGAGGAAATGCCGACGAGGCCGGGATCGGCGAGCGGATTGCGGAAGAGGCCCTGCATGACGGCGCCGGACATGGCGAGCGCCGCGCCGATGAGGAAGCCGAGCAGGGCGCGCGGCATGCGGATGTCGAAGACGATGATGCGATCGCGCACGCTGAGCGCGGTGTCCTCCGCGCCGGTCAGCAGCGCACCGATGACATTGGTCGCGGAAGCATCCGAAGCGCCGGTGGCGATCGACAAGGCGAGCGCGACGATCGAGAGGATGACGAGCGCGGCAAGGGTCATGCGGGCGATGGCCGTCCGGTCGCCGGCGGCCTTGGCCTGACCGGAACGCATCAGAAGGGAGCCGCGCGCGAGCGGGCCGCGCATCGCATCATTGAGAGACATTGCCGGATTTGCCGTAGAATTTCTTGTTGAGATCGGTGATGGCCGAAGCGGTGCGCGGGCCGAAGCCGAGCAGGTGCAGGCCGTCCATGCGCACCACGGACTTGCTCGCCGCCGCCGGGGTCACGGAGATGGCGGGATGGGCGAGGATCTCGTCGTCGCTGCTGCCATGGCTGCCGCCGCGCGTCATGACCAGGATGACGTCTGGCTTGGCGTTGATGATCGCCTCGTCGGTGATCGGCTTGTAGCCGTCGAAGGTGTTGTCCGTGGCGTTGATGCCGCCGGCAAGGCCGATGATGCCATCGGCCGCTGTACCCTTGCCCGCCGCCATGACGCGGCCGCCCTGGAAGCTGAGGACGAAGAGCACACGCTTGCGTTCGCTTTCGGGCCGCTTGGCGGCATCGGCGATAGCCGCGTCGAGTTCCGCGCCGACCTTTTCCTCCAGCGCCTTGGCCTTTTCCGGCACGCCGAGGAACTGGCCGACGACGTCGATCTTCTTCAGGATCGCATCGCGGTCATAGCCTTCCGGCACGGTTGCGAAGGGAATGCCGGCGCTCTTGAGCACGGCCAGCGCATCGGCCGGACCGCTGCCCTCGACGGCGAGGATGGCGGTCGGATTGACGGCGATCACGCCTTCCGGCGAGAGCGCGCGCATGTAGCCGACATCCGGCAGCGTCATGGCCGCTTCCGGATACATGCTGGTGGAGTCGCGGGCGACGAGGCGGCCCTCTTCGCCCAGCGCATAGATGATTTCCGTGACCGCGCCGCCGATCGCCACGAGCTTCGAGGTGTCGGCCTGCTGCATCTCCTGCGCGACGGCCTTGCGGATGAAGCCGCCGTCGCCGGCGGCCGTCAGCGGCAGCAGCATCGGAGCCGAAAGCGCAAGGACGGTGAGGGCCACTTCCCACGGGCGGGCGCGGCGGAAATCGAAGCTCTTGCTCATGGCGGTGGTCCTTCGCAGTTTTTCTGGCGCGGTTTTCGGGCTCAGGCGGCGGCGCTGTCCGGTCGTGGCAGGTTGCCGAGGATTTCGCGCCAGTCGGCACGCTCGTCCATGCCTTCCTTGCGCTTGCCGAAGAACTGGATGACCATCTCGCCGTTCGCGTCATAGGCCTCGAGCGAGGTGACGTGGCCGTCCGATGTCGGCTTGCGCACCACCCAGCACTCGGCGATGTGGTCGGTGCGCAGGTGCATGTGGAAGGTCGGATCGAGCACGTTGATCCAGGGACCCATCGGCTGGATGTTCTTCACCGGACCGGTATGGATCTGGATCGTGCCGTGGTTGCCGACGAAGCACATGATGTCGGTGCCGCGTTCGGCGGAAGCGTTCAGCAACTGGGTGACGGAATCGGCGCGCACCTCATGGGCGAAGTCCTCGCCGACGCTGCGCACGGCATCCTGGCGGGCGATCTTCAGCTTGCGCAGCATGCCGAAGAACTGGTGGGTGTCCGTCATGGCGCTCCAGTTTTCGCGCAGCGCGGCGACGTCGACCGGACCGGTCTCGACGGTCTTTTCCGCGATGACTTCGACGAATTCCTGCGACTGGTCCTCCAGGCGGAAGTCGGCGACGATGGCGTCATAGGCTTCGAGGCTGGAGGCGGGACGCAGGTGCACCTTGTGCACGGCATTGCCGGCCTTGTCGAAGAACTGCAGGCTGCGGCGAACCTGGTCGCCGTCGGTCTTCGTCACGGCGAAGCCATGCGCCCAGGTGCCGGGGAAGATGCGCAGGTCGATGTTCTCGCCGAGCACGATGGAGGCGTGCTTGCCGGTGTTGATCTTCTCGAAGACGCCGATCTTCTCGTGCACGACGCTTTCGTTGCGGGTCAGCGCCATGACCTCGCCGAGCGCTTCCGAACGCTCCAGGAAACGGTTGGCGTCGCCATCGATACGCACGGCCGTCAGACCCACCTCGGCGGCCACGAGCGCGGCTTCCGAAATGCCGAGCTGGGCGGCGACGTCGCGTTCGCGCATCTTCGGGTTCTCGGCGCGGAAGGCGCGGATTTCGGCGGGGGTCGGGCGGGTCGTGTTGGTCATGGCGCGGCCTTCATCGAGATGCGGGTTTGCCCCTGCCGATCCTTCTCCGCCAATAAATTTTCTTGGCGAAACAGGAGGTTGAGGGGGATTTTGATGTTTTCTATCTTGACTTCATTACTCATATTTATCTATGCACGCAATACCGGAGCGGCAAAGTCATGTTAATTCTTTGCACGGCGGCCGGATAACGGATTGCAGCCGATGCCCCGGCGCCAGAAGAAACAGGCAGGCCCATGACCCTACGCACCCTTCTCGTCTCCGCGATGTTTTCCGCTGTGGCCCTTTCGGGCGCGGCGGCTGAGGAGGCCGCTGTGGCCAAGGGGCTGGATGTGGAGCTGAACGCGCTGGCGAGCTCGCAGAAGGGTTGCCTCTTCACCTTCGTCGCGCAGAACGGCTTTGACCGGAATGTCGCCAAGGTCTCGTTCGAATTCGTGATCTTCAACGTCAAGGGCACTGTCGAGCGCCTGGCGCTGCTCGATTTCCGCGACCTGCCGGCGGGCAAATCCAAGGTGCGCCAGTTCGACGTGCCAGGCATCAAGTGCGAGGGCGTGAAGAACCTGCTGATCAACGATGCGCCGGTCTGCGAAGGCGAGGGGCTCGAGAAGGGCCGCTGCATGGACGGCATCGTCACGCGCAGCAAGGCGGCCGCTGGTCTGGAAGGTTGAGTTGAGTGGCGCTGCGCATGAAGCGGCGGCGTCTGGAACGGAATGACGGGTGATATCATGGCTGGTAGCAAGTGGCTCTGGATCGGTGCGGGTGCCTTTTCCCTGCTCGCTCATGCCGGCGCGGCCGCAATCCTCACCATGACGCCGGCGCCGCAGGCAGAAGAGGCGATGATCGCCGGTGGCGTCGTCGCGGAAGTGGCGATGCTCGGCAATGGCGCGTTCGAGGCGGTGGAATCGGGCAATCCCGAAGACGCGATCACGCCCGAGACGATCCAGCCCGACATTTCCGAGCCCGTGCCGCAGGAATTGGCGGAAATCCAGCCGACCGAGATCCAGCCGATGGAGATCGCCCCCGTCGATCCCGTTGCCTCCGAACCCGTTCAGGAACTCATCGTTCCCTCCGCCGAGGTGGAGATCGCTGCGATCCCGGTCCCGGAAATCAAGCCCGAGGTCGAGCCGGAGCAGGAGATCAAGCCGGTTCCCGAGGTGAAGAAGGAAGAGCCGGTCAAGAAGGTCGAGCGCAAGAAGCCGAAGCAGAAGATCGTCAAGAAGGCCGGCGAAAAGGGCAAGGCCAAGGAGAATGCCACCAAGGGCGAGGTCGACGGTTCGGCGGATGTGAAGACCGCCTCCGTCGGCGGCCAGAAGAAGGGCAATTCCTCCGCGGCCGGCAATGCCGCCGTCAGCAATTATCCGGGCAAGGTGCGCAACAAGATCAATCGCGCCAAGCGGCGCGCGCCGGGCGGCGAGCGCGGCAGCGTGGTCGTAAGCTTCGTCGTGGGGTCCGGCGGGCAGGCGAGCGGCATTCGCATCGCGCGCAGTTCCGGCAGTTCGGCGCTCGATCAGGCGGCGGTCGATTCGGTGCAGCGCGCCGCTCCCTTCGCCAAGATTCCGGACGCCGCGGGCCGGTCGTCCTGGGCTTTCAACGTGCCGATCGTCTTCAACTGAGATCGCTTTTCCCGCCGTCCTCAAGCCGGCGGGATTTTTTGTCGGAAAATATGACTTTAATAGTCATGTTTATACTTTACTCTGAAAATCAAGTTTTGTAGGTTGCCCCCGAACTGAGGCTCCGCCCTTCGCGGAGTTCCAAAGGGGATGCTGCATGAATGGAATGACGGCTGGCCGCATCGAGGCGGTCTTGAAGGCGGCGATTGCGGAGCGTGACCGGCGCATTGCGGATCTGGAGCGCCAGCTTGCCGCGCTGAGGAAGCAGATGGCGGCGACGCAGGAAGGCGCACCGACTGCAACGCCGCCGGTGGACCAGCGCGCAGCCCAGCCGCCGCGCGGCGTCGATGTCACCAAAGTCAAGCGCCGCACCGGCGAAGCGGAGAGGAAGGCGATGCGCGAGAAGCACAGGCAACAGCAACTGGCGCGCCAGCGGCAGGAGAGCGACGTCGAGAAGGCCGAGAGCAAGGCCGCACTCGAGGGGCGCAGCTTCCTCTATGTCGGCGGCCGCGATTGCCAGGTGGCGCATCTGCGGCAGATCGCCAGTTCCTACGGCGCCAACCTCATCCATCACGACGGCGGCCTGCGCGAGGCGGTGTCGCGCATCGACAATGTGCTGCCCTCGGTCGACTGCGTCTTCTGCCCCATCGACTGTATCAGCCACGATGCCTGCATCCGCGTGAAGACGGGCTGCAAGAAGTGGGAGAAGGCCTTCGTGCCGCTGCGCAACGGCAGCAAATCCTCCTTCGAACGCGCCCTGCAGAGCATGAGCCAGGGAGACAATGTCCAGTGAATGATGAAAGACCCGAAGCCTTCATGATGATCGGCCTGCACAAGCTGGCCGCGCAGAACGGCGACGGCCTCGTGCCGGAACTCTATGCCCTTTTGACGCGCCGCGCGGATATGCTGCAAAGCGCGAATGTTACCGAATTTCCGCTGCTGAACGCCCGCCCGCCGGCGCGCGTCGCGGCATTCGAGGGCGCGTCCGCGCTTGAAGCGCGCAACGACAATATCGTAGCCTTCCCCATGCCCCGCCGCGTCCGGCGGGATTCATTCTGATCCAGAGGGTTACCATGTTCGTCGCCATGAACCGCTTCCGCATTGCCATCGGCCATGAAGAGGCGTTTGAAAACATCTGGAAGGGGCGGGAATCGAGCCTTTCCGACATGCCCGGCTTCCAGTCCTTCCACCTGCTGCGCGGCGATACGAACGCGGAAGAAGGCTTCACGCTCTTCGCCTCCCACACGATCTGGGCGAGCAAGGACGACTTCGTTGCCTGGACCAAATCGGAAAACTTCCGTCAGGCCCACAAGAACGCCGGCGACAACAGGGGCATCTATCTCGGCCCGCCGAAATTCGAAGGCTTTACGGCCGTCGTCGGCGCGTAGGCGCGCCTCTCGAAACAGTGGTCAAATCCTCGGCGCTTCGGGTCTGGCCCGAAGCGCTGTTTTCATGCGTCCCGGCGCGGCAGGAACGCGCCCAGCGCGACCGCCAGCCAACCGGCCATCATGAGCAGGCCGCCCGTCGGCGCCGACATCGGGAAGAGCCCGTGCCCCGTGGAATGCCGGACGACGAGATCGCCGGCAAAGAGCGCGGTGCCGAGGATCAGAAGAGCGGCGGCGAGCGGCGCGGTGCGCACCGAGGACCAGCCGGCGTGAAGCGCGATCAGCGCCGGCGCATGGGCAAGGCACATGGCGGAGGCGCCGGCCATCAGTCGGGGATCGCTGCCATGGGAGGCCGCGGCCGCGGCGGCGACGCCGGCAAGGCCCATCAGGCCGGCCACCAGAAGGGTTGCCGAGCGGAACGAAAAGATCATCGGATTATTCCTGGTTCTGCATGTGATGGGCGAGACGCGTGACCGGCTCGAGAATGACCTTGCGCAGGCCTTCGCCCGGCACCGTTTCCTCCAGCGCCCGCACGAAACACAGCAGCCATTCGTCGCGTTCCGCCGGGCCGATGGGTGCCACGAAATGGCGGCGCCGCAGCATGGGGTGGCCGCGCTTTTCCGTATAGAGCGGCGGGCCGCCGAGCCAGCCGGTCAGGTACTCGTAGAGCTTTTCCTCGCTGCCCGACAGGTCCGGCGGGTGTATCGCGCGGCAGCGCGCGGCTTCCGGCAAGGTGTCCATCAGGTGGTAGAAACGGCGCGTCAGCGCCCGGACGCCGGCCTCGCCCCCGACTGCCTCGTAAAGCGTGATCGTTTCGCCCTGCCGTTCCTGATCTTCCGTCGTGTCCGCCATGGGTCCGTCTTACCGCCGGTGCATTCCCCGCGCAATGGCGGGCTCCTCGCTGCGGCGAAACGCGCGCATTTGGCGCCAGTTGACAAGAAACCGTCCAGACGGTATGTTTGTCGTATGAGCAAGGCACATCATCGCAAAAAGCACCCCGAAGCCGTCCGTCAGCAGCTGCTGGACGTCGCGGCGAAACTGTCGCTGGAAAAGGGGCCGGCAAGCGTGACGCTCGACGCGGTCTCGCAGGCGGCCGGCGTCAGCAAGGGGGGGCTGCTGCACCATTTCCCCAACAAGCTTTCGTTGCTTGACGGCCTCTTTGCCGACCTGACGGAAAAGCTCGACCGGGCACTGGCGGAAAGGATGCGCGAGGATCCCGAGCCGAAGGGGCGCTTCACGCGCGCCTACATCTCCGTGTTCTTCCAACCCGAAGGACTGGCGGACGGCGAGAAGTGGAAGGTGCTGACCATCGCGCTCATCTCCGAACCGCATCTGCGCGAACGCTGGCGACAATGGGTGGAGCGCCATCTTTCGGAAAATGTCGGCACGGATTCCGCCTTCGACGCCATGATCGCCCGCTATGCGGTGGACGGTCTGTGGCTTGCGGACCTGCTCGGCACGCCGACGATGGATGCGCAAACGCGCGCCGTCATGCTGGAGCGACTGACGGCGCTCTCGCGCCTCTGATCCCTGATGTTGGCGCCAACGCGCCGGAGAAATCCCATGAACCTCACCGTCGTCTATGCCGTGCTGGTCATCGCCATCGTCTTCGAAGTTCTCGGCACCTCCGCCATGCAGGCGGCCCAGCATTTCTCGCGCCTCTGGCCGACCGTCATGATGGTGGCGTGTTATGCCGTCGCCTTCTTCTTTCTCTCCTGGAGCCTGCGCTACGTTCCGGTCGGCATTGCCTATGCCATCTGGAGTGGCCTCGGCATCGTGCTGATCTCGCTCGTCGGCTATTTCGTCTTCGGCCAGAAGCTCGATCCCGCAGCCATTTTCGGTCTCGGGCTCATCATTGCCGGCGTTCTTGTGCTGAACCTTTTCTCCAAGTCGACATTTCACTGAAAGATGCCGGGAATTGAAGGGGGGCCCCGCTTGCCAAAAAGCGGGGCTCGCTCTATCGATTCCGGTGAATTGAAAGCGGTTTCAATTTTCGACGTCAGAGGAATGGCACATGGCAATACGCACCATCGTATGGGGTGAGAACATCCACGAGCAGACGAACGCGATCGTGCGTTCGATCTATCCTGATGGCATGCACAACACGATCGCCGACGCGCTCAACAAGGACGCGGGCATTTCCGCGACGACGGCGACCCTGCAGGAGCCGGAGCACGGCCTGACGGAAGCACGCCTTGCCAAGACCGACGTGCTCCTGTGGTGGGGCCACAAGGATCACGGGGCGGTGAGCGATGCGGTGGTGGAACGTGTGGCAAGGCGCGTGTGGGAAGGCATGGGTCTCCTCGTGCTGCATTCCGGCCATTTCTCGAAGATCTTCAAGCGCCTGATGGGGACGCCCTGCGCCCTGAAATGGCGCGAGGCCGGCGAGCGCGAGCGTCTGTGGGTCGTCAACCCGCGCCATCCCATTGCCGAAGGTCTCGGCGAGAATTTCGTGCTGGAAAACGAGGAGATGTACGGCGAGCAGTTCTCCGTGCCGGAGCCGCTGGAAACGGTGTTCATCTCGTGGTTCGCCGGCGGCGAGGTGTTCCGCTCGGGCCTGACCTGGCGGCGCGGCGCGGGCAATATCTTCTATTTCCGTCCGGGCCACGAGACCTATCCGACCTATCACGACGCCACCGTCCAGAAGGTGCTGGTCAACGGCGTGAAATGGGCCTTCAACCCGCAGGGCACCTATGCCGCGATCCACGACGCGCCCAACGTGCCCGTCGAAAAGGCGCTGGAGCCGATCGTCGAGCGTGGTCCGAAACTGCATGAAGCCGGCGAAGCCGGATATCGCTGAGGCCATTCGATGCGTCTTCTCGTTCTTGGAACAGGCGGCATGGCCAACACCCATGCCAGGCACTTTGCCGCGATCGACGGCGTCGAGGTCGTCGGCGCTGTCGATGTCGACCCGTCGCGCGCCAAGGCCTTTGCCGATACGCACGGCATTCCCAACGTCTTCACGTCGCTGGAGGAGGCGATTGCCTGGAATGGCTTCGACGCCGCCACCAATGTGACGCCCGACCGGGCGCACCATCCCACCACGCTGGCGCTGCTGGCGGCGGGGAAACATGTGATGTGCGAGAAGCCGCTGGCGGAAAACTATGCCAAGGCGGATGAGATGGCCCGCGCCGCCGAGGCGGCGGGCCTGATCACCATGGTCAATCTCACCTATCGCAATGTCGCGCCGCTACAGGTGGCGCGCGCCATGGTGCTGGCCGGCGAAATCGGCCATGTGCGCCATGTCGAGGCGTCCTATCTCCAGAGCTGGCTCGTTTCGAAAGCCTGGGGCAACTGGGCGACGGAGAGCCAGTGGCTCTGGCGGCTTTCGACCCGGCACGGTTCGAATGGGGTGCTCGGCGACGTCGGCATCCATATCCTCGATTTCGCCAGCTATGGCGCGGCGAGCGACGTGGAGCACGTCTTCGCCCGGCTGAGGGCCTTCGACAAGGCGCCGGACAACCGTATCGGCGAATACGACCTCGACGCCAATGACAGTTTCACCATGACCGTCGATTTCGCCAATGGCGCGCTCGGCGTGGTGCATGCCAGCCGTTGGGCGACCGGCCATCTCAACGAATTGCGCCTGCGCATGCATGGCGACAGGGGCGCGCTGGAGGTGATCCACTCGACAGAGGGATCGAAGCTGCGCGGCTGCCTGGGCGAGGATGTGGAAAAGGCCATCTGGCGGGAGATCGACGCCGGCACGGTGCCGACCAACTATGAGCGTTTTGCCGCCGCCGTCGCCGCCGGCGAGAGGATCGAGCCCGGCTTCCGCCATGCCGCCGACCTTCAGAAGGTGCTCGATCTCGCCATCGAGACCGAGAAGGAGCGGCGGGAACTGAAGGTCTGAGATCAGGCCGGGGCAGGGCCCGTCGAGCCGCGGACGTGAAGCTCGACCGGCCAGACCTCCTGCAAGGCCTCCGGCGCTTCCCCTTGCAACAAGCGCAGTACCATGTCGCCGATCCGTTCGCCCGCCGTGCGGATCGGCGATTGCGTGGTGGTGAGGGCCGGGACGAGATTTTCCGGGCTGAGATAGGGAAAGACGTCGTCATGGGCGATGAGGGAGACGTCCGTGCCCACGGCCAGCCCCGCGATGCGGATCGCCCGCATGGCGCCGAGCGCCGACATCATCGACCCGGCGATGACGGCCGTCGGCGGTGCGGGGAGGGCGAGGAAGGACTGCATCAGCCGGAAACCGGTCTCGTCGGTGAATTCGCCATGGGCGATCAGCGCGGGATCGACGGCAAGGCCGCGCGCGGCAAGCGTCCTGCGATAGGCCTCGTTGCGGTCGCGGGCATAGGTGTTGACCGTATCGCCGTTGATGAGCGCGATGCGTCGGTGGCCGAGAGCGGCAAGGTGCTGCGTCGCGGTCTCGATGGCCCCGAAGTTGTCGATATCGAGGAAGGCGAAGGGTTCGTCCGCTGCGCTGCGCCCATGCACGATGAAGGGCAGGCCGAGCCGTTGCAGGAGAGCGATGCGGCTATCCGTGCAGGCGGGCGTGTGGACGACCACCGCATCCACCCGCTTGCTGGCGGCAAGCCGGCGGTAGGCCGCGGCTTCCTCTTCCTCCGTCTCGACGGTCGAAACGAGGATGTCGATACCGTTCCGTTGCAGGCGAGTGGAAAGGCCGCCCATGAATTCGCTGGAATGGGGGCCGAAACGCCCGCCGCCCTGGAACACGATGCCGATGGCGTCGGCCCGCCCGGTCGCAAGCCGCTGTGCACTGACGTTCGGCCGATAGCCGAGCCGTTCCGCCTCGTGCAGCACGCGCGCCCGGGTTTCGGGCTTCACCTCCGGGTAGCCGCTCATCGCCCGGCTCACCGTCGTCTGGGAGAGGCCGATGCGGGCGGCGAATTCCTTGAGGTTCATCTTGCTTCCCTGCGTCCGGACGAAGGACCAGAGGCTTTATGAACCTTCCGATCCATGGGGGCAAGCTCGGCGGTCGCTGCAAAAGGTGCCGGTGCGCGACCCATGCCTTCAGTACTGTCGGGTACGGTGTGCCCAGCCTTCTCGCTGCGGCCAGCCACGAGCAAGATATTCATGCCATAGGCTGGAGTCGGATCTGACGCGGGATGGCGCGGCGCCTTCCGGCCCGAAGCCCCCTCAGGTCCCGCGCTGTGCTGGAGGCCCTTTATGAACCGTGTCGTGCTTGCCCGTTATTCCGAGCCCCTGGAGTGGATCAAGCTGATCCCCGACGACTTCGAGGTCATCGTCTACAACAAGGGCGAAAAGATCGAGTCGCCAACGGTTCTCCAGCGCGCCACGCAGATCATCGACCGTCCCAACGAGGGGCGGGAATCGGAGACCTATCTCAACCACATGCTGACGGAGATGCGGGACGACGACGGTTTCACCGTCTACGCCCAGGGCGGCCCCTTCGAGCACAGCCCGGACTTCATCAGCCTGCTGCACACCTGGAAGACGTGGGACGACCTGCAGCCGATGTCCTGGCAATGGCTCGCCGATAAGAAAGTGCCGCCGCCGCTGCTGCTTGCCGATTACGAGCGTGGCCTGTGCGGCCGGCCGCGTGTCCGGCTCGAACGCTTCTCGCTGCTCACCTGGGGACCGATCGATTTCATCGACCAGGGCGCCTGGGGCATGGGCCATGTCTACCGCGCCATCCACGAGGGTCTGCCGGACGGCACCAACATCGCAAGCCACTTCTTCAAGCTGGCCAAGCTCGACGCGCTGGCGGAAGAGGCCGAGCGCCACATGGTCGGCGTTTTCTCCTACGGCGCCATCTTCGCCGTCCGCAACCGCCGCGTCGCCGCGGTCCCGGCCGAATCCCTCGCGATCCTGCGTCACCTCTCGGTCTCCGGCATCGCGGTCTACGGCTACATCCTCGAACGCCTCTGGCTGCATCTCTTCGGCGAGAAGTTCTCGCTGCCGAAGTTCACCCCGCCGCCACTCTGAGCGGCGATTCTGGCCGCCGCCGCTCTGGGCGGCTATTCTGTAAAGCAGGGTCTGGCAAAGCCGGAACCGCCTCGATAGGCGTTCCGGCTTTTTTGCGCCATATCTTCTGAAAAACGAGTGTCGACAAGCCGCGCTGCTGCGAATGGCTCCATGGGAGCCCGATCTGGCTTGCGGTTCAGGCCGTTTCGTCAAGCTGCTCCTGCTCGAACAGCTCTTCCGGCAGGGATTCGTACCAGGCCGTGATGCGCTTGGCGATGTCACGGCTCGCATCCACGCGGAAATGCGCGCAGTCCACCATGCGGTCCTGGTTCACGAAGTCGTCCACATCGAGGAAATCGACCTCGTCGCGAATGGCGGCAAGGCGCCGCCAGACATCGCCGAAGGCGGCCATGCGCGTCGTGGTGATGCCGCGCATGATATGATCGTCGTTGACGCCCACATCGCTGGGATTGCCGATGACCAGGAGACGTCGCCCCTTCACCTTCAGGAAGTCGCAGAATTCGCTGGCGCAATGTTCATAGAGGCCGCTTTCGAGATGCTCCCAGGCTTCCCGTGGCCACATGACGTTGAAGAAATCGGAGCCGATGTAATGCACGACCGCAGGCGGATAGTTCTGCAGGCGGTACGACTTGTTGAGAATCATCGACAGGACGAAGATGCGGGGATGGCTGTCGATTTCGGCGACGTCCCGCAGGCCGGAAAAATGCGCGAAGACGCCGGACTGGCAATTCGCCATGAAACGGATGCGGACATCGCGGTTGTCGATATCCGGGCTGATTTCCTCCGCAAGGATGCGGGCGCGAACCTCGGGATTGTTGAAGCCCTCGACCGTGATCCAGGACGGAATTTCCGGCGTCACGGAGATGCTGTCCGGCACCTGCAGGTTCCGGAAGCGCTGGAACGCCTCATGCAGCAGCACGCTTTCCATGCCCATATGCATGATGCGGCAGGAGAAGGCCATGTGCAGCAGCGCTTCGGTCCGCACATCCGCGGCGATGAAGCCGACGAGGCCGTGATAGCCGAACTTGTCCCAGGCAAACAGCGCGAAGCCTTCCCGCAAGGAAGCCTCGGAAACGAAGTCCACCATCGAGCCGGGCTGGACGCGGGTCTTCATGTAGTTGAGCTGGTTGGTGCGGTTGATCAGCTCCTCGAGCCGCGGCGCAAAGTCGACAAGGTCGGAGCTGGTGGCGATCGCCACGTGGATGTCGCAGGTTCGCAGGAACGCCTCGCGGTCGCCCTCGAAAGCCTCGCCTTCCGTCAACCGGCTCTGCAGGCTTCGATATTCCTCGACCCGCGACTTCTGGACATGGGCATGGCTCTCCACGAGCCTGGCGAGAAACGCGTCGCAATCCTCGGACTTGGCATCGAGCGTGTGCAGATCCGGAAGAACGGCCTTGGCTTCGGCAAGGTTGATGTCGTTGTCGTCGATGAACAGGCAGTTCTTCGGCTTGAGCTGCATGTCCTTGATCAGCGTCTGGATCGCCGCGCCCTTGGGCACGAAGGCGATGCGCGGGAAGACGAACTCCTCCCAGAGCCCGAGCGCCTCCAGCTTGCGGCGGGCGATGTCGAAATCGTTCTTCGAGCAGATGGCGGAGACGATACCGGAGCGGTTCAGACGGCGCAGCGCCTCGACGCGCGCCCCATGGGGAACGATGGCATCGGCATCGTCCAGCGTGCCCTGCCAGAGGGTCTCGTCGAGATCCCAGATGACCAGCTTGATGGATTTGGCGACATCTTCGGCCTGCTTTTCCGCCTTCGCGGCGCGCCGAGGCCGCGTTGCCTGCACGCCCTTCAGGAAGAACATCGCCGAATCCGCGCCGAAGCTTTCGATCTCGCGCTCCACGCCCGGGCGGAAGCAGATGGAAACCGGAACGCCCGCCTGCGAAAGCGCCTGATAATTCTGCAGGAAAGCGACCGGCGAAACGACCGGGTCGTTCTCGCCGTGAACGAGCAGAACCGGCGGCCCTCCCTTTATATCCTGCTGGAGATCGGAAAAACCCTCGATATCGCCGCTGAAGCCGATGATGGCGGAGGGGGATTCGACCTGTCGCAGCCCGTGATAGAAGGCGAGCGCCACGCCCTCCATATGGCCGACGATCGCGATCCGGTCGTTCGTCAGGCCATAGTCGTTCCGCAGCCCGGCAATATAGGCGTCCAGCGCCTCCGCTCCCAGCACGAGCCCGATGGATGGCGCAGAAGGATCCACCACTGCCTCTTCATCGACAATCTCGACCGCGCCGTGGAAGATCGGCATGGCAAACAGCGTATCGCCCATATGCTCGCGCCAGCGGCCGGCGAGAAGGCGCATGGTCGCATCCTCGGCGTTTCTGCCATGCAGCAGAACAACGGCAAACTGCGGCTCCTCGCCGTTGGCGGGCAGAAGCTTGCTGTCAAATCCAATGCGCATGGGATCGTCCTGTCTGGTCTCAAGAACAAAGGCAGGCAGAGGAGCTTACCATCCGAACGCACCAACCTGCATTTGCGATTGCCCGCGTTCGAACGCAGCAACCGACGCTATCGCCTTATCTGCTCAAGCTGGTGTGAAGCTCTCGGATGGGGGGGTGCGTGGGAAGAGCTGCTCGGTGCTTGGGCTTTGCTCCGATACCCTTGCGTCACAGGTCCGACAGGGCCTGCCATCGTGCCATTGATGATTACTCGCCGAAATATCGGGTTTGCATGCCGGAACGAGATCCGGCGAACGGGCTTGCCGAACCAGGGGTTCGATGCCGTTCGCGCCGGATCCCTTGAACGTCAGCTAGCCTTGCTCTCTTTCACAATCTTGTCCCCAAGGCGGATTGTTTCCTGGATCAGCAAATCCAGGTCGCTGCGCCGCGTTCTGTGATTGTCTATCGCGACCCGCAGGCAATGCGCGCCATTGACTGTCGTGTCCGAGAGTACTGCGGTGCCTTCTTCCTGTAATCTCAGCATGATCTCGGTGTTGAGTGCCTTCAGATCCCCGGCGCTCATCCCATCCGCGCGATAGCGAAAGCAGACGATACTGATGTTTGTCGGCGCGACCAGCTCCAAAAGAGGTTCGGCCTCGACCAGTGCGCTGAGATAGTGGGCCTGCTCTATGTTCTGGTCGATCAGGCGACCAAACTTCTCGATTCCATGCTCCTTAAGTGCCATCCAGACCTTGAGCGCCCGGAACCCGCGCGAGGTCTGCAGGCTGTAATCTGAGAGCCAATTGGCCGATGCAAGGCCGCGGGGCGTCATCTCCAGATACTCAGGTGTCACGGCAAATGTATTGCGATGCGCTGCGGCATCCCGGATCAGGGCGCAACCGGCCTCAATTGGCGAGTGGAGCCATTTGTGTGGATCGAGCGCCACAGAATCGGCGCGTTCGATGCCGGCCACACGATAGGCGTTCGATCGGGTGATGGCGATCAAAGCGCCTATGCAGCCATCGACATGAAACCAGAGATTCTCATCTTCCGCCAAGCTTGCTAGAGCCTGCAGATCGTCGATAGCACCAGTATTGACTGTCCCGGCCGTTCCGATCACGCAGGCAGGCTGGAACCCTGCTGCACGGTCCTCCGCAATCGCTGCCCGCAAGGCCGTGAGATCGATGCGCAATGCGGTATCTGTCGGAATGCGTCGTAGGGCCCGATTCCCCAACCCCAGCGCTTCCATTCCCTTGCGGTGGCAACTGTGAATTTGATCAGAGCCGTAGTAACGCAAGGGTTTTTCCATGGCAGCCACACCGTGCTCGCGCACGTCGATGCCCGCCTTCACATTTCGCGCCACGTTCAGGCCGATGATATTGGCCATCGAGCCGCCGGCCACCAGGGTGCCGCTGGCGGACGCGGGAAAGCCGACCATCTCCTTGCACCAGTTCACCACCTGTTGGTCCACCATAGTGGCGGCGTGGTTTCCGCCGCCAACATTCGAGCCCTGGACGGCTGCCAAAAAATCTCCCAGCGCCCCGGCAAAATTGCTGGCTCCCATGTACCAGGCCCAGAAGCGTGGATGTACGTTACCCATGGGATAGGGCATCACGTTCTCCGCCACTTCGCGATAGACATCGGCCAGCGGCGCCGGTGACCGCGGCAATGAGGATCTGAAGAATGCCTTTACGTCCGCAGGCATCTCCCGCCAAACCGGACGGTCGCGGACGTCACGTAGATAGCTGACACCATCGTCGACGATTTTGTGCGCCAGCGCCTCAACATCAGACCAGTCTTTCGGGTCAAGCGTTTCTTCAGTCGGCCGTCCTGCTGCAATGTCATCCATCAGACCCCCTCCCAAAAAAGTGCTGATGCATTGAGATAATATACGCGTTTGCTTATGGACGCTATCCAACTGGACTTTCGATAGGGTTCAATCCTGTCATTTGGCGGTATCCGTGGCTTGTGGCTTCCTGCCCAAGGTAGTTGGTGCGCCCCGCTGCAAGCTTTCAGGAAGGTGCCCATTGAGTTCCCGCCGGGAAGCTGAGGTTTCAGCGTCTCGCAGGGCTGCGCGTCGGTGAGAGTGCCGCGCTCTCTCCCTGTCATGAAAGGCCACATTGAATATATTGAAGAATTTCGAAACGCTTGTGCAATTGCGCTGCTTATTTCCAGCACGCGCGAGGACAAGAAGACTGATTATTCAATGAATCAAGAAACTCGGTGGCGCACCCGACAGGATTCGAACCTGTGACCTTTGGAATCGGAATCCAACACTCTATCCAGCTGAGCTACGGGTGCATCCAGGGCGATGACTCGCCTGTCCGATGAGGGGTTCTTAGCCTAGCTGGGGGCGGGCTTCAATCGGGAAATTGCGGGGGCGGGCAATCTCTTGGGTGGTTTGTTGGTGGGGGCGCATGAAAGTATAAAGCCGCCGGGGTGGGCCGGCGGCTTTTCGTGTCTGGTCTGGCCGGT
Source organism: Shinella sp. G-2 (assembly GCF_050172695.1). Lineage (NCBI taxonomy): Bacteria > Pseudomonadati > Pseudomonadota > Alphaproteobacteria > Hyphomicrobiales > Rhizobiaceae > Shinella > Shinella sp. G-2. The sequence goes on from NZ_JBBEYH010000003.1 coordinate 371,261, forward strand.
CAGGCCGTCTGCATGGCGCCGGGGCCGGGGATGGCTTTTTCAGGGACCTTGCCGAGGATGATCATGCCGAGCACCTCGTCCTTGGTGACATCCTCCGTGCGGGCGTGGCCGACGACCTGGCCGTTCTTCATCACCGAGACGCGGTCGGCAAGATCGAAGACGTCGTGGATGTCGTGGCTGATCAGGAAGATGCCGATGCCTTCCTTCTTCAACTGCTTGATCAGTTCGCCGACCTGGGCGGTCTCCTGCGGGCCGAGCGCGGCCGTCGGCTCGTCCATGATGAGGATGCGGGCGTTGAAGAGAATGGCTCTCGCGATCGCCACCGACTGGCGCTGGCCGCCGGAAAGCGCCTTCACCGGCTCCTTGAAGCGCTGGAAGTTGGGGTTGAGGCGGCCCATGACCTCGCGGGTCTTGGCCTCCATCGCCACGTCGTCGAGCGTGCCCCAGGGGGTACGCAGCTCACGGCCGAGATAGAGGTTGGCGGCGGCGTCGACATTGTCGGCGACGGCGAGCGTCTGGTAGATCGTCTCGATGCCGTATTTCTTGGCGTCGCGCGGGTTGCCGATGTCGGCGGGCTCGCCATTGATCAGGATTTCGCCGGCATCGCGCTTGTAGGCGCCGGAGAGGATCTTGATCAGGGTCGACTTGCCGGCGCCGTTGTGGCCGAGCAGGGCGACGACCTCGCCGGGATAGAGATCGACCGAGGCATTGTCCACGGCGTGGATGCCGCCGAAGGAGATGGAGATGTTCTTCAGCTCCACGAGGGGCGTACGGGTGTCCGTCATTGGATGGGCTCCTCTTACTTGGCGCGGGCGCGATAGATCGTGTCGAGCCAGACGGCGACGACGAGGACCATGCCGACCACGATGCGCTGGAACGGGGTGTCGATGCCGACCAGCACCATGCCCGATTGCAGCGATTGCATAACGAGGGCGCCAAGCATGGCGCCCGCAATGGTGCCCATGCCGCCGGCGAGCGAGGTGCCGCCGATGACGGCGGCGGCGATGGTGTAGAGCTCGTCGAGCTCACCCTGCGCATTGGTCGCGGCGTTGAGGCGGGCGGTGGAGATGGCGGCGGCGATGGCGCAGAGCATGCCCATCAGCGCGAAGATCTTGACCGTGACCCAGCGGGTCTTGATGCCGGCGAGTTCCGCGGCTTCCGGATTGCCGCCGAGCGCGAAGACGTAGCGGCCGAAGCGCAGGCGCGTCGAAATGAAGGTCATGACGATGCCGACGACGATGGCGATCAGCACGGGGATGGCGATGCCGTGCGGAATGAACAGGCCGCCCTCCGGCCAGGCGATGCCGTTGGCATCTGCAAACTTGCGAGCGATGGCGACCGGCCAGGGATAGCTGTTGACGACGGCGATGGCGCCAAGCACCAGCGCGCAGCCGATGGCGACAAGGAAATATTCGGCCCACATGGGGCGCAGCGGGAAGCCGAAGCGCTTGCGCTGCTTGCGGGAGTTGGCGATGGTCGCGACGATGGCGATGCAGGCAAGCACGCCGACGATCCAGCTCGCCGTCGCACCGATCGAGCCTTCGGTGCCGCCGCCCATCAGGCGGAAGGTGGCGTCCATGGGGGCGACGGTGCGTCCGCTCGTGACAAACCAGGTGGCGCCGCGCCAGATCAGCAGGCCGCCGAGCGTGACGATGAAGGACGGCACGTTGAGGAAGGCGATGATCGAGCCGTGCAACGCGCCGATGGCGGCGCCGAGCAGCAGGCCGGCAAGCAGGGTGACGACCCAGATTGCCGGATGATTGAAGCCGAGAAGCTGCGGCAGCAGTTCGGCCTGCAGCACGCCCATGATCATGCCGACGAAGCCGAGGATCGAGCCGACCGACAGGTCGATGTTGCGCGTGACGATGACGAGCACCATGCCGGTCGCCATGACGGCGACGGAGGCGGTCTGGACGGAGAGGTTCCAGAGGTTTCTCGGCGTCAGGAAGAGGCCGCCGGACAGGATATTGAAGCCGACCCAGATGATCAGCAGCGCGCCGACCATGCCGAGCAGGCGCGTGTCGATCTCGGTCGCGCGGAAGAAGCGCTTCACCGGATTCTCGCTCGCGGTTCGCGCGCGATTGGCATGTACGGTATTCGTGATGTCGGCCATCGCTTTGCCGTCCCCCTCACTTTTGTTGAACGTGTCGTCCGGGCTTTTCGAGGATTGAATGCCGCTTCATCCTCCGCCCGCTGCCCATCTTGCGCAAGCGCCGCAACGGTTGCCGTTGCGGCGCCTGGCGATGGTCAGGTCAGTCCCGGATGGTGGCGGCTCAGTTGCAGGCCGCGACCGAACCGGCGGCAACGCCCTGGCAGGCCGTTTCCTTGGAAATCCAGCCGGCGTCGATGACGACGTTCAGGTTGTCCTTGGTGATCGGCAGCGGTGCGAGGAAGACCGACTTCATCTCGGTGCCCTTCGGGCCGCCGTTGAAGGTGGTGACGCCTTCGATCTCGTCCATGGTCTTGCCGCTGGCGAGCGAGGCCGCGATTTCCGCGGCGCGCTTGCCGAGTTCACGCGAGTCCTTCCAGACGGAGACGGTCTGGGTGCCGAGCGCGACGCGGTTCAGCGCGGCGTGGTCGGCGTCCTGGCCGGAGACCGGAACGGAGCCGGCAAGGCCCTGCGCCGTCAGAGCGGCAATCGCGCCGCCGGCCGTGCCGTCGTTCGAGGCGACGACCGCATCGACCTTGTTGTCGTTCGCCGTCAGGAACTGTTCCATGTTCTTCTGGGCGTTTTCCGGCTTCCAGCCATCGGTGTAGGCTTCGCCGACATTCTTGATCTTGCCGGCGTCGATGGCTTCCTTCAGCACTTCCTGCTGGCCTGCGAAGAGGAAGTCGGCATTCGGGTCGGACGACGAGCCCTTGATGAAGACATAGTTGCCTTCCGGCTTCACCTTGAACACTTCGCGGGCCTGCATGCGGCCGACTTCCTTGTTGTCGAAGGTGATGTAGAAGGCAGCGGGGTTTTCGATCAGGCGGTCGTAGCCGACGACCGGAATGCCTTCGGCGGCAGCCTTTTCGATGGCCGGGCCAATGGCGTCTGAATCCTGCGCCAGCACGATGATGGCGTTGGCGCCCTGGGCGATCAGCGACTCGATATCCGTCAGCTGCTTTGCGGCGGAAGACTGGGCGTCAGCGGAAATATACTTGTCGCCGGAGGCCTCGAGCGCTGCCTTGATGGCGGCCTCGTCGGTTTTCCAACGCTCTTCCTGGAAGTTCGACCAGGAAACGCCGACCACCAGGTCCTTGGCGTGCGCGGCGGCGGAATGCAGGGAAACGATGATGGCAGCCCCTGCCATCAGCTTCAAAACGGACTTCATAATATCCTCCCAAGTGAACACCGGCCGCCTGGACGAACCTCCCGTCCAATCAACGACCGGCCACGATAACACTGCCTCGATGCCCCTCCCGACGGTGCCGGGACTTTTTTCTCGACAGTCGAGAAAATAAATGTCAGAACTTTTTTGGGCTGTCAACACGGTTTAGAAAACCCTTGAATGACGGCGTGACAGATGCTTTGGGAGGGGCATGTGTTGCAGCATATGAAGGCGGGCGGAAACGGAAGATGCTGGTGAAGTCGAGCACGGAGCTTGTGCGTCAGCAGAACAGTGCGCTCGTTCTTGCGTCGCTGCGCCGGCACGGGCCGCTCGCCCACACGGATATTTCCCACCATACCGGCCTTGCCTCGGCGACGGTCTCGGCGATCACGGCGGAACTGGAAAAGGCCGAGGTGCTGGAGCGGCGCGAGCAGCAGGCGTCCGCCGCGCGCGGCCGGCCGCGGGTCATCTTCGGCCAGCGGCGCGGCGCCGGCTATCTCGTCGCGGTGCGCATCTCGTCCGATGCCGTGCAATATTCGCTCGCCGATTACGGCGGCACGCTGCTCGACCGGTTCGAGGAACCGCGCAGCCATGCCGACACTTCGACGCAACCCTTCGCGGATGCCTTCGTTGCCGCGCTGGAAAGGCTGGTCAGCCGTTCCAGGATCGCGCGGGAGGAGGTGCTGGTCGTCTCGATCAGCAGCAAGGGCCTCGTCGATCCCGTCTCCGCGCGGCTGGTCTGGTCGCCGGTCTTCGGTTCGCAGCAGGTGGATTTCGCCGCGCTCCTGCAGCCGCACTGGCGAGCGAAAATCCTGCTCAGCAACGAGACGCTGCTTGTCGCGCATGCCATGGCGTTGCGCATGGAAAAGGCAGGCGCGAAGAACCTGCAGGCCGTTGCCGCTCTGTCGCTCGGCCACAGCATTGGCCTCGGCATCGCGCGGTTCGACCGTACGGGCGAACTCTCCGTCACCGCCCCGAATTTCGGGCATATGCTGAATTCATCGGACGGGAAGCTTTGCCGCTGCGGTTCGCAGGGCTGCATCGAGGCGTCGGCCGGTTTCTACGGCATCCTGCGCACGGCTTTCGAAGTGCCGCCGGATACGATCCCCGCCAAGTTCGTGCCGCTTGCCGAAATGGACAAGATCGCGCTGCGCGCCCGGCAGGGACACCGCATGTCGGAATATGCCTTCCGCCAGGCCGGCCTTGCCCTGGGGCAGGGGCTGTCGCGCATGGCGAGCCTCTACGAGAACATGCCCATCGCCATTACCGGCCCGGGCATCCGTTATTTCGATCTTCTCCAGCGCGGTCTCGAAGAGGGATTGGCGCAATCCCAGCAGGTTCGCCTTTTCGGCGCACCGCCGATTTCCATCGTGCCGGAGGAGGCGACGCTGGTGCTGGAGGGGCACCTCGACCGGGCACTGGCGGAAATGGACCACGACATCATCGCGGCGCGGACGGCCGGCGAATAAAAAGACCGGGCGACAGAAATCGCCCGGCCAGTCGGCCTTGGGAGGAGGGCTCCGTCAGGCGACGGAGATCTGGCGTTTTTCTTCCACGGACTTGAGGGCCGCATCGGCAAGCGCGAGCGCGGCGAGACCGTCGGCGCCGGAAGGAGACAGGGACGTGCCCTTTTCGATGGCCGCGATGAAGCTTGCGATCTCGTTGGCATAGGCCTCGGTGTAGCGCGTCATGAAGAAGTCGTGCAGCGGCGGACGGGTGTAGCCGTCGCCATTGGCGACCTCGATGGAGACGGGGCGCTGGTTTTCCGCCGAGACCATGCCCTTCGAGCCGTGCACCTCGATGCGCTGGTCGTAGCCATAGCTGGCGCGACGGGAATTGGAGATGATGGCCTGCTTGCCCGACGTCGTCTGGAGAATGACCGAAACGCTGTCGTAGTCGCCGGCCTTGCCGATTTCGGGATCGACCAGCACGGCCGCCGTCGCGAAGACCGAGACGACCTCTTCGCCGAGCAGGAAGCGCGCCATGTCGAAGTCATGGATCGTCATGTCGCGGAAGATGCCGCCGGAGCGCTTGATATAGTCGACCGGCGGAGCGCCGGGATCGCGCGAGGTGATGGTCACCATCTCGACATCGCCGATGCGGCCGTCGTCGATCGCCTTGCGGACGGCCATGAAATGCGGGTCGAAGCGGCGGTTGAAGCCGACCATCAGCTTGCCCTTGGTCTCGTCTACGACCTGGATGCAGGCCTTCACGCGGTCGATGGCGAGATCGACGGGCTTTTCGCAGAAGATCGCCTTGCCGGCGCGGGAAAAGCGCTCGATGAGATCGGCATGGGTGTCGGTGGGCGTGCAGATCACGACGGCATCGATGTCGTCGGCGGCTTCGATGGCCTCGATGGTGCGGACCGCGCAGCCATATTGTCTGGCAATGGCGTCGGCGGCAGCCGGGAAGGCGTCGGCGACTGCGACGAGCACGGCGTCCGGGTTGCCGGTCACGGCCTTGGCATGGACCTTGCCGATGCGGCCGGCGCCGAGAAGACCAAATCTTACAGTCATGTTGTCCTCGTATGTGGGGAGCGAATAGGAAATGGCGAGTGGCGAATAGGGATCAGGTATGGGAGAGAGTTGGCGATCTGAATAATAGCTATTCGCTATTGGCGACTCCCTATTCGCAATCTCTTATGCGCTTGTGACCTTACGTCTTGCGCTTCTTCTGCCGGTAGACGTCGACGACCACGGCGGCGACGATGATCACGCCCTTGACGATCTCCTGGTAGAAAGCATCGACGCGCAGGAAGGTAAAGCCCGAGGTCATGACGCCGAGGATGACGGTGCCGATGACCGTGCCGGTGATGCGCCCGACGCCGCCGGCAAGCGAGGTGCCGCCGATGACGGTCGCGGCGATGGCGTCGAGTTCGTACATCACGCCCATGCCGGCCTGCGCGGTCTGGGCTCTGGCGGCGGTGACGACGCCGGCAAGGCCCGCAAGAGCGCCGGCAATGGCATAGACCTTCACCAGATGCGCCTCGACATTGATGCCGGAGACGCGGGCGGCCTGCACATTGGCGCCGATGGCATAGGTGAACTTGCCGTAGCGGGTGTAGCGCAAGGCGATGTGGAAGATCACGGCGACGACGAGGAAGATCACCACGGGCCAGATGCCGGTGCCGATGAAGTTGAACTGATCCGTCAGGCCCGAGACCGGCTGACCCTTCGTGTACCATTTGGAAATGCCGCGGGCGGACACCATCATGCCGAGCGTGGCGATGAAGGGCGGGATTTTCGTTTTGGCGATGAGCTGGCCGTTGATGAAGCCGGCGAGCAGGCCGACGCCGACGCCGAGCGCGATGGGCACGATGACGGGAAGATCGGTCAGCGAAGGATAGAGCGCGCGCGGCCAGGTGGAGGCCTGGGCGAGCGAGGCGGTGAACATCGCCGTCATGCCGACGACCGAGCCGGAGGACAGATCGATGCCCCCGGTGATGATGACCTGCGTGACGCCGACGGCGATGATGCCGATGACCGAGACCTGCAGGATGATGATCGTCAGGCGCTGCGGGTTCATCAGGAAGCTCTGGCCGATGAAGATCCAGCCGAGGATCTCGTAGGCCAGCGCGATACCGACGAGGACGAGAAAGATGTTGAGTTCCGGCGGGAGCCGGCGGGCCGATTTCTGCGCGGCAACCTGGGCCTGCGCGGCGGAATTCGTGCTCATGATTACCTCCCTTGGGCCGCGGACGGCCATGATCCTTACTGGGCAGCCAGTTCCATCACCTTGATCTGCGTGGCGTCCGCGCGATCGAGGAAGCCGGTGACGCGCCCCTCGTGCATGACCATGATGCGGTCGCTCATGCCGAGCACCTCGGGCATTTCCGACGAGATCATGATGACGGCGACGCCGTCGCGGGCGAGTTCGGTGACGAAGCGGTGGATCTCGGCCTTGGCGCCGACATCGATGCCGCGGGTCGGCTCGTCGAGAATGAGGATGCGCGGATGGGTGAGCAGCCAGCGGCCGATCAGCACCTTCTGCTGGTTGCCGCCCGACAGGTTTTCGATGCGCTCGCCAAGGTTCGGCGTCTTCACGCGCAGCTTGCGGCTCATTTCCTCGCAGGCCGCCGTCAGCGCGCGCTCGGCGACGAAGCCGTTCTTGACGAACTTGTCCTGCAGAACGGCGATCTGCATGTTTTCCAGGATATCGAGAACCAGCAGGCAGCCGGTGTCCTTGCGGTCTTCCGTCAGGAAGGCCATACGGTGCCGGATCGCCGTGTTCGGGCTGTCGATGACAAGATCCTTGCCGTTGATCGCGATGGTGCCGGAAGTCGCGGGCGTCACGCCGAAGAGCGTTTCGGCGACGTTCGAGCGGCCGGAGCCGACGAGACCGGCGATGCCGAGGATTTCCCCGGCGCGCACCTCGAAGGAAACGTCGCGGAAGACGCCCTTGAGGCCGAGGTCCTTCACCGACAGGACGACGTCGCCGATCGGGACCTCTTCCTTGGGGAACATCTGGGTGATCTCGCGGCCCACCATCATGCGGATGATGTCGTCGCGCGTGACGTCCGAGGAGGCGTGCGTGCCGATATACTTGCCGTCGCGGAACACCGAAAATTCGTCGGCGATCTCGAACAGCTCGTTCATCTTGTGCGTGATGTAGACGATGCCGATGCCCTGCGCGCGCAGGTCCCGGATGATGGTGAAGAGGTGGTCGACCTCGCGTTCGGTGAGCGCTGAGGTCGGCTCGTCCATGATGAGCACGTCGCTCTCGTAGGAAACGGCCTTGGCGATCTCGACCATCTGGCGGTTGGCGACGGACAGGTCACGCACCTGCGTTTCCGGGTCCATGGCGATGTTGAGGCGCTGGAAGAGTGCGGCGGTCTTGCGGTTCATCTCGCCGTGATCGACGAAGCCGAAGCGGGTCTTCGGCTCGCGGCGGATCCAGATATTTTCCGCGACCGTCATGAAGGGCATCAGGTTGAGCTCCTGATGGATCATGGCGATGCCGTTTTCGAGGGCATCGAGCGGTGAATCGAGCCGGATCTTCTGGCCCTTCAGCAGCACTTCGCCCTCGTCGGGCGTGTAGATGCCGGCGAGAATCTTCATCAGCGTGGATTTTCCCGCGCCGTTCTCGCCCATCAGGGCGTGCACGGTGCCGCGCTTCAGTCTGAACTGGACGTCGTCGAGTGCGACGACGCCGGGAAATTCCTTGCGGATGCCTTCGGCGGCCAGCAGGAATTCAGCATTCGGAATGGCGCCGCTGGCACGAACCGCGGCCATGGTGGTCGGACTGACCATCGTCCCTCCCTCCCGGAGCAACCTGAAACGGGCGGACGCGCGCACGCCGGGTGCGCGCGTCCTTCATGGTCTGCTTTACGGAACCGGCGTGCCGGTCAGTTCTTGGCCTGGAAATCGGCCATATTGGCCGGGGTCACGAGCTGGAAGGGAATATAGACCTTCGAGTCGACCTTTTCGCCCTTGGCAAGCTTCAGGGCGGCGTCAAGCGAACCCTTGCCCTGGCCGGCGGCATCCTGGAACACCGTCACGTCGAGCTCGCCGGCCGCCATGGCGGCGAGCGCGTCCTGCGTGGCATCGACGCCGGCCACGACGACCTTGTCCATCGGACGGCCCGCAGCCTTCAGCGCCTGGATCGCGCCGATCGCCATCTCGTCATTGTTGGCGATGACGGCGTCGAATTCCAGCCCGGCGGAAAGCCAGTTGGTCATGAGGTCGGCGCCCTGGGTGCGGGACCAGTTGGCCGTCTGCTCCTCGACAATTTCAAGGCCCTTGCATTCGTCGGTGGCAATGACGTCCTTGATGTCCTGCGTGCGCATGCGTGCGGCCTGGTTGGACAGTTCGCCCATCATGACGACGACCTTGCCCTTGCCGTTGAGCAGGCGGCAGACTTCCTTGGTTTCTAGCGTGCCGGATTCCTGTTCGTTCGATGCGACGAAGGCCTGCTTCTCCGGCAGTTCGTTGACGTTCACAGGCTCGCGATTGACGTAGACGAGCGGAATGCCCGCATCGGCGGCAGCCTTCGACATGGCAGCGGTGGCGTCCGTATCAACCGGGTTGACGATGATGGCGCTGACACCGGATGCGATGAAGTTCTGGATCTGGCTCTGCTGCTTGGCGACGTCGTTCTGGGCGTCCTCGATCTGCAGTTCGACGCCGTCGAGCGTCTTGGCGTAATCGGACATGCCGTTGCGCAGGACCGTCAGGAAGTTGTCGTCGAACTGGGCCATCGTGACGCCGATCGTTTCGGCATGGGCGGCGGTCGACATCATCACGGCGAGCGCCGCGCTCATAATCACTTTCTTCATTGTCGTTCTCCTCCTCGCGCGGTGTCCGGCGGCACCGCAGAATGATCCGGATGACCGGCCCTGCTCCTCCCGGGAGGCAGCGCCAAAACAGAATAAACAAACCGTGAATTTCATATTGCGGAATGTTTATTCCATTTTCTGCCTGTAACGTCAAGCCCGTTCCATTTCGAGGTGAGGGGAAACCGGCCGACCTGGGGAAAAGGGCCGGCGTGATGTCCGCCGACCCGTGGGTCTCAGAGGCTCTCGCGCAGGAAAGCGACGCTTTCGGCGACCGCCGCTTTCGGGTCCGCGACATCATGTACGGCCGGCGAAAAGGGCTCGAAGGACAGCGGGCCGGCATAACCGGTAGCAAGCAATGCCTTGATCTGGCTGACATTTCCAAGCCGGTCATCAGAGCCTACAAGAACGCGGTGGCCGTCCCGCATGTCGGAAACGGAGACTGCGGGGTCCTCGACGCCAGAAATGTGGACGAGGCCGGTCAGGTCGGCAAAAAAATCCGGTTCGCCGGCGAGGTGATGGTGGAACGTGTCGTGCACAAGGCGGAATGTCCGTTCCCCTCCGACGGCTTTGATCGCCTCCACCGCTTCGCGCTTGGAGCGCAGCGAGCAGATCTCGAAGCCGAGCGGTTCGACGAGGCCGATGATGCCGGCAGCATCGAGCAGGGGTTTCAGCGCGGTCAGCGCCTCGCGGAGGTTCGCCTGTCGCTCGCCATCGGCCCGGCCGGTGCCGTCGTTCTTCGGCACGAGCACCAGCGCACGGGCGCCGCAGGCGCTGGCGTAGTCGATCAGTTCTCTCGCCTCGGCCGCGCGGGCGGGCGTCCATTCGTTGAAGCGCTGGAGGGCGTTGATTGAGATGATCGCGACACCATGGCGTTCGGTGAGCGCCTCCACCTCGGCGGGCGTCGTGCCGTCGAGGATGGCGTTGCCGTCGAGGTCGTTGCGGATTTCGACCGCCGTCATGCCGAGGGAGACTGCGAGGGCGAAGAAGGCGTCGAGCGCCAGGGTGGGCGCCGTCATGTGGTTGAGGGCGAAAGTCAGGGTGGGCATGGAATCCTCCGGTCTTCGAGGCCATCGACAGGGCGGCCCCGCATGCACGCATGAGGATCGGGACAGGCTTGGCGGGCGTCAAAGCCGAACGTGCTGTCGCGGCCTTCATCGCTGAAAGATTGAGAAAACATCATGATGGAATACCATCATGCGGCGTCAGATATTCTCCGGCAGGAAGATGTCGAAGGGCAGGAATGTCTGGCCCGGCACGGCGTTCTCGCCCTTCTCGATGGCGGTCACCATCAGCGAGACGAGTTCACGGCAGAGGGCGGGCAAGGGGGTGCTGATGGCCATTGTGACGACGTCGTCGGCAAGGCCGGCCTTCGATTCTGGGGTCAGTTCGTTGACGATGAGCTGCACCTTGCCGGCATAGCCTTCCTCGCGGATCGCCGAAACTGCCCCCTCCATGCCGCCGCCGGCGACATAGAGACCGACGAGATCGGGATGCTGCGCCAGAAGGTTTGCCGTCGCCTCGTGGGTGATCTCGCTGGTGTCGAGATTGACCAGCGTGTCCAGCACCTCGAAACCCTGGCCCTTTTCGCGGAAGAAGGAGCGGAAGCCCATCTCGCGCAGCTCGTGGCCGTGAAAGCGGTGGCTGCCGACGAAGATCGCGACCTTTCCGGGGTGCCTTGCGCCGCGCGCGATCATCCAGGCGGCGGTGCGCCCGACCTTCATGTTGTTGAGACCGATATAGCCCTGCCGCACGTCCATGGCGAAGTCCGAGAGAAGGCAGAACAGCGGGATGCCACGGGTCTTCAGGTCTTCCACCAGGGTCGTGGTCGCCGGATAGTCCGGCGCGACGACGGCGAGCGCCTGGTTGCGCGCGGAGAGCTGGCGCAGCATCTCGGCTATCGCCGCCGGTGTCTGCGCATTGATGAACTCGATCTGCGGCACGATGCGCGCCGTGGTGCAGGCATTGCAGGCAATTTCGATCTCGCGCGCGAAATTCTGGTAGAAGGCCTGGCTCGGGCGCTGGAGGCTGAGGCCTAGCCGGTATTGCGGCAGGTCCTCGAAGACGCGCTGCCGGATGAGGCCGATGGCGTGATAGCCGATGGCATTGGCGGCCTCATAGACCCGGCGCGCGGTCTCCTCGCGCACCTTGTGGCGGCCGTTCAGCACGCGGTCGACCGTTGCCACGCTGACGCCGGCCGCCCTGGCGAGATCCGAGATGGTGGGTCTCGATGCCATGTTCCCCTCCGTGAAATCTTTCCATCAAACAAGAATGATAATGAATGATGGAATTTGATGCATTCTATCATGGCAGGATTGAGAGACACAAGAAGCGGCGGTATCGTTTTCCCATCAGATGAGGCGGGTCGGTGAGCGTGCGCCCCGCGTGGAGGAGACGAGCGATGAACCCGACGAAGAGGGACTACAGCCTTCTTGGCCGCGATGCCGAGGCGGCCGTTGCCAACGGGCTGGCGGCGGCCGAATGGTATCATACCGAAATCCCGCGCAAGGACATGAAGGCGCTGATGCAGCGCAGCGATGCGGAGGCCATCCGCGACACCACGATCTGGCTGGGAGCCATGCTCGTCTGCGCCGCCGCGGGCATCTGGTTCTGGGGAACCTGGTGGGCCGTGCCGTTCTTCCTCGTCTACGGCGTGCTCTACGGCTCGGCCTCCGACAGCCGCTGGCATGAATGCGGCCATGGCACGGCGTTCAAGACGATGTGGATGAACAATGCCGTCTACCAGATCGCTTGCTTCATGATCATGCGCAATCCGGTGACGTGGCGCTGGAGCCACACGCGCCACCACACGGATACGGTCATCGTCGGCCGCGACCCGGAGATTGCCGTCATGCGCCCGCCGGATCTCCTGCGGCTCGTCCTCAATTTCTTCGGCCTGCTCGATGCCTGGCATGCCGTCGTCGATATGGTGCGAAATGCGGCGGGCGTGATGAGCGCGGCGGAAAAGACCTTCGTGCCCGAAATGGAACAGCCGAAGGCAATCCGCATCGCCCGCATCTGGCTCGCCATCTACGCCGCGACCATCGCCGCCTGTTTCTACTTCGGCTCCATCCTTCCGGCCATGCTGATCGGCCTGCCGCGCCTCTACGGCGCTTGGCATCATGTGATGACCGGCTTGCTCCAGCATGGCGGCCTTGCCGACAACGTCGTCGACCATCGGCTCAACAGCCGCACGGTCTACATGAACCCCGTCAGCCGCTTCATCTACTGGAACATGAACTACCATGTGGAGCACCATATGTTCCCGATGGTGCCCTATCACGCGCTGCCGCGTCTGCACGCCATGATCAGACACGATCTGCCGGCGCCGAACCCGTCCATCTGGCACGGCTACAGGGAAATGATCCCGGCCTTCCTGCGGCAGCTGCGCAACGAGGACTATTTCCTGAAGCGGGAACTGCCGCAGACGGCGCGCCCCTACAAGGAAGAGTTCCACACTGAGACCGCGATTGCGGCCGCCGAATAACAACCCATCTCGGAGGAAACACCATGAGCGACAACTGGATCGAGGTCTGCGCGGCGGACGAGATCGACGAGGAGGATGTCATCCGCTTCGACCATGCGGGCCGCACCTTCGCGATCTACCGCAGCCCGGAAGACACCTACCATGCGACGGACGGGCTCTGCACCCACGAGAAGATCCACCTTTGCGATGGGCTGGTGATGGATCACATCATCGAATGTCCCAAGCACAACGGCCGCTTCGACTACAGGTCCGGTGAAGCCAAGGGTGCACCAGTCTGCGTCGACCTCAGGACCTATCCGGTCAAGGTCGAGGGCGGCACGGTCTTCATCGGGCTCTAGGGTTTTGTCGCATTATCGACGCCGAAGCGACTTCGCTTTGGCTGGAAATATTCCAGGGGAAACTGTCATGGCGAATTTCGTTATCGTCGGTGCCGGCGAATGCGGCGCACGCGCTGCCTTCGCGCTTCGCGACAAGGGGTTCGACGGCACGCTGACCTTGATCGGCAGTGAGCCCCACCTGCCATACGAGCGTCCGCCGCTTTCCAAGGAGGCGCTGGTTGCCGGCGCTGGCCCGAAATTCGTCGCGGAACCGCAGCGCTATGTCGAAGCCGGTATAGACCTGCTGCTGGGCCGCTCGGTCTGCGGGATCGATCGCGCCGCAAAGCGTGTCTCGCTGGGAGACGGCACGGTCGTTCCCTATGACAAGCTGCTGCTTGCCACCGGCGCCCGCCCGCGCGCCCTGCCGGGAACGACCTACGGCGGCCGCATCGCGGCGCTGCGCAGCCATGACGATGCCGCCCGCATTCGCGCGCATCTGATGGACGGCAGCCATATTGCCATACTGGGCGGAGGGTTCATTGGGCTGGAGCTGGCCGCTAGCGCCCGCAAGCTCGGCGCGACCGTCACGCTTATCGAGGGCCAGCCGCGTGTCCTCAGTCGTGGCATTCCGGCGGAGATTGCCGAGATCGTCGCGCGCCGGCACGCTGCCGAGGGCGTGGAAATCCTCTGCGGCGCGAAGGTCGCGCGCATCGAGGAACGGCCGGGCGAAGTGCGCCTCACGCTTGAAGACGGACGTGTCGTAGCTGCCAGCCTGCTCGTCGTCGGCATCGGCGCGGTGCCGAACACGGAACTGGCGGAAGCGGCTGGCCTTGCCATCGAGAACGGCATTGCCGTCGATGGAATGCTGCGCACCTCCGATCCGGATATCTTTGCCGCGGGAGACTGCACCTCCTATCCGCTGTCGCTCTATGGCGGGCGCCGCATCCGCCTTGAATCCTGGCGCAACGCGCAGGAACAGGGAGCGCTCGCAGCGGCCAACATGCTCGGCGGTGCTGATATCCATGCGGCGGTGCCGTGGTTCTGGTCGGATCAGTACGACATGACCTTGCAGATCGCCGGCCTTGCCGATGGCGCGGCGACAACCGTCCGGCGCGACATGGGCGAGGGGACATTCATCCTCTTCCATCTCGATGCCGCGGGGCAGCTGATCGCCGCAAGCGGCATCGGGCCGGGCAATGCGGTCGCGCGCGACATCCGCCTTGCCGAAATGCTGATCGCCGCCCGCATCCATCCCGATCCGGCGGAGCTCGCCGCACCGGAAACCAAGCTCAGGAAACTGCTCGCTGCCTGAGGGAGACCAACGTGAAGACCAAGAGACCGACCGTCGCCGACCTCCAGGCCATGAAGGGCAAGCGCCAACTCACCATGCTGCGCGTCGTGACGCTGGATGAGGCGGCAGCCGCCGAACAGGCGGGCATCGACCTCGTTTCCGTGCCGCCCGCCCTGCTGGGGCCGGCCTTCCGTGAGGCGGCCCCGACGGTCTTCGCCTTCCCTGGCCTCGAATACGGTGATTTCGTCACGACCGACGACTACCTGCGCGGCGCCTTCCAGGCGATGAAGGCCGGAGGCGATGCGGTCTATTGCGCCGCCGGCCTTTCCACCGTCCGGCGCCTGCGCGAGGAGGGCATTCCGGTGTGTGGCCATGTCGGTCTCATTCCCTCCAAGGCGACATGGACGGGCGGGTTCCGCGCGGTCGGCAAGACGGCGGAAAGCGCGCTGGAAATCTTCCGGCAGGTCAAGGCGCTCGAAGAGGCGGGGGCCTTCGCGGCGGAGATCGAAGTCGTGCCCGGCGAAATCGCGGCGGCGATCAGCGCGAGGACCGCGCTCGTCATGCTGTCCATGGGCGCGGGGACGGGGTGCGACGCGCAATATCTCTTCGCGGACGACGTGCTCGGGCAGAATCGTGGCCATTATCCGCGCCATGCCAAGGTCTACCGCAACTTCGCCGCCGAATATGACCGGCTCCAGCAGGAGCGCGTCGCCGCCTTCCGCGAATATGCCGATGACGTGCGCTCTGGCGCCTATCCGCAGAAGGGACACCTCGTCGGCATCGAGCCATCCGAGCTTGCCGCCTTCCTCGATCGGCTCAGCGCTTGAAAAGCCGGTTTCCCCCCGCCGCAAAACCGCCTATGTAGGCGCTGAAGGCGCGAGGAGACGTTCATGAAGTTCATCGACCCAGACCACCCGTTCTACCGCCCGCTCTGGCGGCGGTTGCTGCTGGTCGGGCTATGCGCCGTTTGGACGGCGGTCGAGTTCTATAATGGCGAACAGACCTGGGGCACGATCTTCCTCGTCGTGACCGCCTATGCCTTTGCCCACCTCATTCTCTTCTTCAAGCCTTCGGATGCGGCAGCCAAGCCGCCGGAACAGAAGCCCTAGGGAAAGGCGCCCCCAGTCCCTGCCGGTTTGCGCATGGCCTGAACGCAAGGCGATCGGTCCTAGACCATGTCAGGTTCAGATTGAACCAGACATGTTCAAAATTCTTTTTGTTTTCGTTTGTCTTTTCGGGAAAACCGGTTCCCACTTTTCCCTGACAAACTCTAGCGAAGTCCCAGGCTCTTTTCGACCGCAAGGCGGCGGATCGTTTCGTCGATCAGCATGTTGGCGATCTTCATGCGCAGCGTCGCATTGGCGCGAAGATCGACGGGTGCACGGTCGGGATGGTTTTCGCGCGCGAAGCTGCGGCGGCGGGCGAGAAGGTCCTCGGTGCTTTCCCGGCCGGTGAGGGCGAGATCGTCGGCCACGTCTTCGGGCGTGGTGCGCAGCAGATGCGGCGGCGGTGCCGGCGGCGGCTCGGCCGCGGGGGGCGGCTGCGGTTGCGGTTCTTCATAGAGATCGAGATAGGCGGCGGCAGCCTGCGACCCTGATACGAATGCGCCGGTCGTGCCGAGGCCGGTGAAACCGGAGGTGAGGCCGCGCACTGTGCCGGCGCCGCTCTCTTCCGGTGTCTCCGCATCAGCCTCCTCGGCCGCTTCGCGCGCTTCCGTCTTCAGGCGCTCCAGCACGGATTCAAAAACGGTCATGCCGAACATGGGTTATCCTTCTTTCAGTCCGGCGACAGCATGCGGCTGCGTTGCCAGATCAGATCATAGAGCAGTTTGGCGCTCGGCGGGAGCGCCCTGCCTTTGACGGAGATAAGGCTGTAGGGCTTGATGTCGATCTCGAAATCCGTGTTGAGGATGCTGATCTCGCCGGCCTGCGCGCCGACATCGGCGACGAAGTTGGCCATGTCGCGCGCCACCGGCGCGATGGCATTCGAGCCGCAGACGATGGCGGTGGTGAGCAGGATGGACGAGGTGTTGACGACGGTGGCCGGCAGCGGCACGCCGGCGGCGATGAACAGTTCCTCGATCCGGCGGCGCAGCAGCGTGCCGGCCGGCTGGAACACCCAGTCGTAGCGCGGCAGGTCCGCGAGGCCGACGACGGGCTTTTCCGTCAGCGGGTGCCCCTTGCGCACGATGAGGCAGGCCTTCTCGATGCCGATCTCCGTGACGTTGAAAAGGCGCGGGTTGAGGTCGTCGGGCACGCGGGCGATGATGAAGTCCTGCTGCGCGGCAAGCAGTTCGCGGGCGAGCACATTGCTCGTTTCCACGCGCACGTTCACCTCGATGCCGGGATAGGCGGCACTGACCTGCTGGATCGCGGGGACGGCGAGGCTGATGGCCGGCGCCGTCACCGAGCCGAGAAACACCGAGCCGCCGGTGCCCGACTTCAGGGCGGAAAGCTCGCGGTCGACCTCGCGCAACTCCAGAAGGATGGTGCGCGCCCGCCGCGCGAAGGCCCGGCCGAAGGCGGTGAGGGTGACGCCGCGCGAGATGCGCTCGCAGAGCTGCGCCTTGAGGATCGTCTCCATTTCGGTCAGCATGCGCGAGGCCGCGGGCTGGGATATGTTGAGCGTATCCGCGGCCGCGCTGACCTGCCCGTGCTGCTCGATGGCGACGATCATGCGCAGGTGGCTGAGCTTCAGGCCGCTGCGCAGCAGCCCGATGCTCTGCAGGTTGTCGAAATTCTCGCCGGCGAAAAGCTGCTCCTCGCCGTTTCCCTCTGTCCGCATGGCTCCCTCGTATAAAATAGTATATTTGGTTCACTGTATATCAAATCTGATATCGATTTAGAAGTTCATTGCATTTGACAGTTATGGCAATTCGTACGACGTTGCGCCAATGTGCGCTGGGGTCCTTGGGAGTGGGGACCGGCGGGCTTGCGCCCGACCAGTCCAGGCCGTCGCCTGATAGCGACCCCGCCCGTGCACAGAACAATGCCTGGCCGCAATTTCGGCCAGTGCGTACAAGGGAGAGACCTTTCAATGAAAATGATCACTTCGCTTCTCGCCGCCGCCGCCATCAGCGTCGCGTCGTTCGTGGCGCCGGCTTTCGCCCAGGACAAGGGCATGGTCGGCATCTCCATGCCCACCAAGACCTCGACCCGCTGGATTTCCGACGGCGAGACGATGGAAAAGCTGTTCAAGGAAGCCGGCTACACGCCGGACCTGCAGTTTGCTGACGACGACATCCCGAACCAGCTGGCCCAGATCGAAAACATGGTCACCAAGGGTGCCAAGGTTCTCGTCATCGGCGCCATCGACGGCACGACGCTCTCCGACATCCTGCAGAAGGCTGCCGATGCCGGCGTGAAGGTCATCGCCTACGACCGCCTCATCCGCGACTCGGGCAACGTCAACTACTACGCCACCTTCGACAACTTCCAGGTCGGCGTTCTCCAGGCGACCAGCCTCGTCGACGGCCTGAAGGCGAAGTTCCCGAACACCAAGCCGTGGAACGTCGAGCTCTTCGGCGGTTCGCCGGACGACAACAACGCCTTCTTCTTCTATGACGGCGCGATGTCGGTCATCCAGCCGCTGATCGACAAGGGTGACATCGTCATCAAGTCGGGCCAGACCGGCATGGAAACCGTCGGCACGCTGCGTTGGGACGGTGCCGTCGCCCAGGCGCGCATGGAGAACCTGCTGTCCTCGACCTACACCGATGGCCGCGTCGATGGCGTTCTGTCGCCCTATGATGGTCTCTCCATCGGTATCCTGTCGGCCCTGAAGGGCGTCGGCTACGGCTCGGGCGACCAGCCGATGGCGATCGTCACCGGCCAGGACGCCGAACTGCCGTCCGTCAAGTCGATCCTCGCCGACGAACAGTATTCGACGATCTTCAAGGACACCCGCGAACTCGCCAAGGTGACCGTCGGCATGGTCAACTCGATCATGGAAGGCAAGGAGCCGGAAGTGAACGACACGAAGACCTACGACAACGGCGTCAAGGTCGTCCCGTCCTACCTGCTGAAGCCCGTCGCCGTCGACAAGTCCAGCGCGGAAAAGATCCTCGTCACGGACTCGGCCTACTACACGGCCGACCAGCTGAAGAACTGATCGTTCTTCCTTTCCCGGGGTTCGCGACACGTGCGCGAACCCTCTTTTCTCCGGATCGCAGAGCGAATAGGCTCGGTTACGCCGCTTGAATGACGGCGGCTGGCCGCTGGAAACTGGTATATGAGCAAAACCCTTCTGGAAATGCGTGGCATCACGAAGACGTTCCCGGGCGTAAAGGCGCTCGACAACGTCAACCTGAAGGTCCGCGAAGGCGAGATCCATGCCCTTGTCGGCGAAAACGGCGCCGGCAAATCCACCCTCATGAAAGTGTTGAGCGGCGTCTATCCTGCCGGCTCCTACGAGGGGGAAATCCATTTCGACGGCGAGGTCCGCCGCTTCTCCACGATCTCCGACAGCGAGCATCTGGGCATCATCATCATCCACCAGGAGCTGGCGCTGGTGCCGCTTCTGTCGATCGCGGAAAACATCTTCCTCGGCAACGAGGTCGCGACGAACGGCATCATCGACTGGAAGAAGGCCTTCCGCCTCACCCAGGACCTGCTCGACAAGGTCGGTCTCAAGGAGCCGCCGGGCACGCTGATCACCGATATCGGCGTGGGCAAGCAGCAGCTCGTCGAAATCGCCAAGGCGCTGTCAAAGAAGGTGCGTCTGCTCATCCTCGACGAGCCCACGGCCTCGCTGAACGAAAAGGACTCCGACGCGCTCCTGAAGCTGCTCATGGAGTTCCGCGCGCAGGGCCTGACCTCCATCATCATCTCGCACAAGCTGAACGAGATCAAAAAGGTCGCCGACCAGATCACCATCCTGCGCGACGGCGGCACGGTCGAGACGCTCGACTGTCACCACGAGGACATTTCCGAGGACCGCATCATCAAGGGCATGGTCGGCCGCGAGATGGAGGACCGCTATCCGCCGCGCGAGCCGAATGTCGGCGAGACGCTGCTGGAGGTAAAGAACTGGAACGTCTTCCACCAGCATCACCGCGACCGGCAGTTCCTGCATGACGTGAACTTCACGGTGCGCGCCGGCGAGGTGGTCGGCATTGCCGGCCTGATGGGGGCAGGGCGCACCGAGACGGCGATGAGCCTTTTCGGCAAGAGCTGGGGCCACAAGATCACCGGCGACGTCACCATGCGCGGCAAGCCGGTGGATGTGAGCACGATCCCGAAGGCGATCGAGGCGGGTCTTGCCTATGTCACCGAAGACCGCAAGCAGCTCGGCCTCGTGCTGATCGACAACATCATGCGCAACACGACGCTCGCCAATCTCAAGGGCGTTTCCAAGGCGACGGTGATCGACGGTCACCAGGAGGCCAAGGTCGCCTCCGGCTATCGCCAGAAGCTGCGCATCCGCTCGCATTCGATCTACCAGGAAACGATCAATCTTTCCGGCGGCAACCAGCAGAAGGTCGTGCTGTCGAAGTGGCTGTTCACCAATCCCGAGGTGCTGATCCTCGACGAACCGACGCGCGGCATCGATGTCGGCGCGAAATTTGAAATCTACACGATCATCAACCAGCTTGCCGCCGAGGGCAAGGGCATCCTCATGATCTCGTCGGAGATGCCGGAACTGCTCGGGACCTGCGATCGCATCTATGTCATGAACGAAGGACGCATCGTGGCCGAGCTTTCAAAGGCGGAAGCAAGCCAGGAATCCATCATGCGCGCCATCATGCGCTCCGGGGAGAAACACTAATGGCCACCGATACCGCGACCAAGACGACCCAGCCTTCGGTGGGGGAATATCTCAAGAAGAACATCCGTGAATACGGCCTGCTCGTCGCGCTGGTCGTGATCATGGTCTTCTTCCAGGTCATTACCAACGGCGTGCTCTTCCGCCCGGTCAACATCACCAATCTGGTGCTGCAGAACTCGTTCATCGTCATCATGGCGCTGGGCATGCTGCTGATCATCGTGGCGGGGCATATCGACCTTTCGGTCGGCTCCATCGTTGCCTTCATCGGCGCGATCTCGGCGATCATGCTGGTGAAGTGGGGATTGCCGGCCATCGTCGTCGTGCCGCTCTGCATCCTGGTCGGCGCCGTCATGGGCGCCGCGCAGGGCTATTGGGTCGCCTACCAGAAAATCCCGTCCTTCATCGTGACGCTGGCCGGCATGCTCGTCTTCCGTGGCATGACCTATGTCGTGCTGTCCGGCCGTCCGGTCGGTCCGTTCCCGAAGGAATTCCAGATCCTGTCCACGGGCTTCGTGCCGGACTTCCTGTCCATCACCGACCCGGCGACCAGCCTGATCAAGAACTACGTCGCGCTCGTCGCCGTGCTGGGGCTTGCCGGCTACGCCATCTATGCGGGCCTGCGCGAGCGCCGCATGAACGCGATGCACGAGACGGAAAACGAGCCCTTCGCCTTCTTCGCCGTACAGATGGCGATCATCGGTATCGTCGCGGTCTTCCTCGGCTTCCAGCTCTCCACCTATCGCGGCCTGCCGAACGTGCTCGTCGTCATGGGCGTTCTGATCGCGCTCTACACGTTCGTCACGACGCGCACGACCATCGGCCGGCGCATCTATGCCATGGGCGGCAACGAGAAGGCGGCGAAGCTCTCGGGCATCAACACCGAGCGGCTGACCTTCTATACCTTCGTTAACATGGGGGCGCTTGCCGCGCTCGCCGGCATGATCATCGCCGCCCGCCTCAACTCGGCGACGCCGAAGGCCGGCGTCGGCTTCGAGCTTGACGTCATCGCGGCCTGCTTCATCGGCGGCGCTTCGGCCTCCGGCGGCGTCGGCAAGATCACCGGTGCGGTGATCGGCGCCTTCATCATGGGCGTCATGAACAACGGCATGTCGATCATGGGCATCGGCATCGACTACCAGCAGCTCATCAAGGGCCTGGTGCTGCTCGCCGCCGTGTTCTTCGACGTCTACAACAAGAACAAGGGCTGACCGGGAAACCGGTCGGCCGACCATTCAAGCGCAATTGAACCGGCCGCCGAAGCGGCCCATGCGGAGACGTGTGTCCACCGCAGGTGCGGAGCTTTGACCTGAAGCCCGCGACAGGAAGGAAACGAAGATGCTGATTTCGCAGGTGGCAAATGCCGATGGTTCCATCACCGTCGTCGTGAGGCAGGAGGGCGGCGAGGGCCGCGCGGTCAACGGCGCGAGCAGCGTCTACGCGCTTGCCATGGAGGCGGCCAACAGCGGGCAGTCGCTGAAGGCGGTCATCGACGCCAAGGGGCTTGGCGAGGCGGTCGATCTCGCCGCAGCCTATGCGGACGACCGGCTGCTCTCGCCGATCACCCATCCGGATGCGGCGCACCTGCATCTGACCGGCACGGGCCTTACCCATCTCGGCTCTGCCGCCACGCGCGATTCCATGCACAAGAAGACGTCGGAAGCGGCTGAGGAGACGCTGACCGATTCCATGAAGATGTTCCGCATGGGTCTCGAGAACGGCAAGCCGAAGGCCGGCGAGAAAGGCGTGCAGCCGGAATGGTTCTACAAGGGCAATGGCACGCAGGCCGTCGCGCCCGGCGAGGCGCTCACCTCGCCCTCCTTCGCGCTGGACGGCGGCGAGGAACCGGAAATGGCGGGCATCTACGTCATCGCCGAAGACGGTTCGCCGTTCCGCATCGGCTTTGCCGTGTCGAACGAGTTCTCCGACCATGTGACGGAGCGGATCAACTATCTCTACCTTGCGCATTCCAAGCTGCGGCAGGCAAGCTTCGGTCCGGAAATCCGCGTCGGCGCGGCGCCGGACGATATCCGCGGCTTTTCGCGCATCGTGCGGGATGGCAAGGTGCTCTGGGAAAAGCCCTTCGTCTCGGGCGAAGCCAACATGTCCCATACCTTCGCCAATCTCGAATACCACCACTTCAAATATGGCCTGTTCCGCGCGCCGGGCGACATCCACGTCCATATGTTCGGTACGGCGACGCTCTCCTTCGGCGATGGCATCCGCACGGAAGCGGGCGACGTGTTCGAGATCGGCGCGGATGGTTTCGGCCTGCCGCTGCGCAACCCGCTGGCGGTCGCCGCGGAAGAGGAAATCGTCATTCGGCAATTGTAATCCCGGCGGCAACCCGGTTCTATCGGCCCAGCAGATGACAGACAGGAGGCCTCGGCCATGACCATCCACCAGAACCTGATCGCCGGCGAATGGGTCGGCTCGGACGCCGTCAAGAACATCAATCCATCCAACACCGACGATGTGGTGGGCGACTATGCCCGCGCTTCGGTGGATGACACGAAGGCGGCGATTGCGGCGGCGAAGGCTGCCTTCCCCGCCTGGGCGCGTTCCGGCATCCTCGAGCGCCATGCGATCCTGCGCAAGACCGCCGACGAAATCCTCGCCCGCAAGGACGAGCTCGGCCGCCTGCTTTCGCGCGAGGAGGGCAAGACGCTGGCCGAAGGCATCGGCGAGACGGTGCGCGCCGGCCAGATCTTCGATTTCTTCGCCGGGGAGTGCCTGCGCCTTGCCGGCGAGGCGCTGCCCTCCGTTCGCCCGAATATCGGTGTCGAGATCACCCGTGAACCGGTCGGCGTCGTCGGCATCATCACGCCCTGGAACTTCCCCATCGCCATTCCGGCGTGGAAGATCGCGCCGGCGCTTTGCTACGGCAATACGGTCGTCTTCAAGCCGGCCGAACTGGTGCCGGGCTGCTCCTGGGCCATCGTCGATATTCTCGTGCGGGCCGGCCTTCCGAAGGGCGTGCTCAACCTTGTCATGGGCAAGGGTTCCGTCGTCGGTCAGACGATGCTCGACAGCCCCGATGTCAACGCCATCACCTTCACCGGCTCCACCGGCACCGGCAAACGCGTCGCCATGGCCTCGGTCGAGCATAACCGCAAGTACCAGCTCGAAATGGGCGGCAAGAACCCCTTCGTCGTGCTCGACGATGCGGATCTCACTGTCGCGGTGGAAGCCGCCGTCAACTCGGCCTTCTTCTCCACCGGTCAGCGTTGCACCGCCTCATCGCGCGTCATCGTCACCGAAGGCATCCATGACCGGTTCGTCGCCGCCGTCGGCGAACGCCTGAAGAGCGTCGTCGTCGATGATGCCCTGAAGGCCGGCACCCATATCGGTCCCGTGGTCGACGAGACGCAGCTGAAGCAGGACACCGACTATATCGAGATCGGCCAGAAGGAAGGTGCGAAGCTCGCCTTCGGTGGTGAAATCCTGAAGCGTGATACGCCCGGTTTCTATCTCCAGCCCGCGCTCTTCACCGAAGCGACCAACGCCATGCGCATTTCGCGTGAGGAAATCTTCGGCCCCGTCGCCGCGGTCATCCGCGTGAAGGACTACGAGGAGGCCCTTGCGGTCGCCAATGACACGCCCTTCGGGCTGTCCTCCGGCATTGCGACGACGAGCCTCAAGCATGCGACGCATTTCAAGCGCAATGCGGAAGCGGGCATGGTGATGGTGAACCTGCCGACGGCGGGCGTCGATTTCCATGTGCCCTTCGGCGGGCGCAAGGGGTCGTCCTTCGGCCCGCGCGAACAGGGCCGTTATGCCAGCGAGTTCTACACCGTCGTCAAGACGGCCTATACGCTCGCCTGAGAGCGTGGCCGACAACGGGTTTGACCGGGCATCGCCTCAAGGCGGTGCCCGAACTGTTTCATTATGGAGCATTCGCCCTGGCTCCTGAGCGCGCTTAAACCCTTCCTTTTCCTTGCTGTTTACGCGATTGGCCATGCGGGAACCGTTGCCCGCCGTTCAACCTTCCGTTTCAGGAAGCCGGTCCACTCCCGGACTGGCCGCTGACAGGAGGTTCTCATGTCCACAGCATTTCATGCAGTGTCGATCCCCAGACTTTCGGCGGCCGTGCTGGTCGCTGCCGTCCTTGTCCTTCCAGGGCAGGGGCTTGCCCAGGAAAGGGGCGCCGGCCAGACACGCGGTCTCGGCCTTGGCGTCAATGTCGACCTCGGCGGCATCAAGGCCGATGTCGATGCCACGGTCGGTGGCGAAAAAGGCCTTGTCGATGCGAATGCAACCGCCAATGTCGGCGGTGAGCGCGGCGTGAATGCCGATGCCAAGGCCAATGTCGCCGGGTCGAAGGGTCTCGTCGATGCGGACGTGACGGCATCCATTGGCGGGCGCGACGGCGTTACGGCGGATATCGATGCGAATGTCGGCGGATCGCGTGGTCTGGTCGATGCCAATGTCAATGCCGGCGTCGGCGGAAGCCGGGGCCTCAATGCGAATGTCGGGGCGAATGTGGGCGGCGGCAATCTGCTGGACGCGACCGTCGGGCTTGGCACTGGCGCCAATGCGGGCGGCGGCGATAGCACCGGTTCCGGCGGCGCGGCTGCCGGCAACGGACAGAATGAAGAGATGCTTCGTCGCTTCTCGGAATTGCCGAGCAGCGAACGCCTGCAGATGATCCGCCGGTGCGGCGGCATCAATGGCGCGGGTTACGATGCGGCGCTCGCCAATCTGTGCCGGCTGCTGGAAACCGCCTCGCGCTGATGGAAGGCGGCAGCCCGCAAGGCTGCCGCTTTTCAGCTCTGGCTTTGCGACTGGCTCTGGCTGGCGACGGACTCGACCGAGATGGAGACGTGCATCGTCTCCTCCGCCTTGCCCGTTACCATGCCGGAGACCGGCGCGGCGTCCTTGTAGTCGAGCCCGGTGGAAAGCCGGACATACCGCGCATCGGGGCAGATCTTGTTCGCCGCGTCGAAGCCGACCCAGCCGAGGCCCTGCAGATGGACTTCCGCCCAGGCGTGGCTTGCCGTCTGTTCCGGCTCGTCCATCAACAGGTAGCCGGAAACGTAGCGCGCCGGCAGGCCGAGATGGCGCGCCACGGCGATGAAGATATGCGCGTGATCCTGGCAGACGCCCTGTTTCTTCTCCAGCGCCTGTTCGGCCGTGGTGTCGGACGCGGTCTCGCCCGGCTTGTAGGCGACGGCCTCGTGGATGGCAGCCATCAACGCGTGCATGCGGGCCAGTTCATTGTCGCCGACCGAGGCCTTGGCGAGATCGCGGACGAGCTTGCCAGGTTTGGTCAGCGGCGTCTCGCGCAGGTAGAGCCACAGCGGCACGAACCCCTGATGCGGCCCGAAGACCCCGGCGCGATCCTCCGTCTCCACCTCGCCCTCGGCGACGATGCGGATCGTCACCTGCTCGGCATTGGTGCTGACGAGATCGACATGGTTGCCGAAATGGTCGGTATAGCCCGCCTCGACGCGCGCGCCATGCACGGTGGTCTTCCAGGCGCGCACGGTCTGGCCCGGCTGGGTCTTCGGTGTCAGCCGCAGGCGCTGCAACGAATACTGGATCGGGTCGTCGTAGTGATATTCGGTGGTGTGGCTGATCTTCAGACGCATCCTTCGCCTCCAGCCTCTAGCGGTAGAACCGGTAGCCCTCGGAGATTTCCTCCCCGAGGCGGTTGTTGTGCACGATGAATTCCTCGATGAACTCGTGGAGCCCCTGTTCCATGATGTCGTCCATGCTGCGGCTGCGCAGCAGCATCAGCGTCGCCGAAGCCGTCTCGTGCGCGGCATGGTTCTCGCCATAGAGCTTGGCGAGGTAGCCGAGATTGCTGACGAGCTTGTCGTAGCTGTAGGCGAGCGAGCGCGGCATGCGGTCGTTGAGGATCAGGAAGTCCGAGATGTTGCCGGAGGAATAGTCGCCGTCATAGACCCAGCTATAGGACCGGTGCGCCGAAACCGAGCGCAGGATCGATTCCCATTGCATGTTGTCGAGCGAGGAGCCGACCTTGGCGATGGCGGGCAGCAGCACGTAGTATTTCACGTCGAGGATGCGCGCGGTGTTGTCCGCCCGCTCGATGAAGGTGCCGATGCGCGAGAAATTGTAGATATCGTCGCGCAGCATCGTGCCGTGGAAGGCGCCGCGGATGAGGCCGGTGCGCCGTTTGATCGTTTCGATGATCTCCGGCATGTCGGCAGGCTTGGCGCGCTTCGCGAGCACCTGCTTCAGCTCGATCCAGCACTCGTTGGTCGCTTCCCAGGTCTCGCGCGTCAGGGCCGTTCGCACCATGCGGGCATTGTTGCGCGCCGCTTCGATGCAGGACATGACGCTCGACGGGTTGGCCCGGTCACGCAACAGGTAGTCGATGGCGTCCGCGCTTGTCAGCTTGTCGTGCACGGCGTCGAAATCCTCGCGCACGCCGGCGCTTTGCAGGACGCCGTCCCAGTCCTCGTCGGAGGAGCCGGAGCGCGTCAGCGCCATGCGCAGGCCCGCATCGATGAGGCGTGCGATGTTTTCGCCCCGCTCGATATAGCGGAACATCCAGTAGAGGCCGTTTGCAGTTCTTCCCAGCATCGGCTCAGTCCTCCAGAACCCAGGTGTCCTTCGTGCCGCCGCCCTGGCTGGAGTTGACCACCAGCGAGCCTTCCTTCAGCGCCACGCGGGTCAGCCCGCCGGGAATGATCTGCACCTTGTCGGAAACGAGCACATAGGGCCTGAGGTCGACGTGTCGGGGCGCAATGCCCTTGTTGACGAGGATCGGGACCGTCGAGAGGGAGAGGGTCGGCTGGGCGATGTAGTTGCCCGGCCTTGCCTTGAGCTTCTCGGCAAAGGCGGCGCGCTCCTTCTTCGAGGCGGTCGGGCCGACCAGCATGCCGTAGCCGCCGGAGCCGTGCACTTCCTTGACCACCAGCTCTTCGAGATGCTCGAGCACGTATTTCAGGCTGTCGTCTTCCGAGCAGCGCCAGGTCGGCACGTTTTCCAGCAGCGCCTTGCGGCCCGTATAGAATTCGACGATCTCGGGCATGTAGGAATAGATCGCCTTGTCGTCGGAAATGCCGGTGCCGGGCGCATTGGCGATGGTGATGTTGCCGGCCTTGTAGACATCCATGATGCCGGGAATGCCAAGGGCCGAATCAGGCCGGAAGGTGAGGGGGTCGAGGAAGTCGTCGTCGACGCGGCGATAGAGCACGTCGATCGCCTCGTAGCCGCGGGTCGTGCGCATCTTCACCTTGCCGTCGACGACGCGCAGGTCCGAACCCTCGACCAGTTCCACGCCCATCATGTCGGCGAGGAAGGCATGCTCGTAATAGGCGGAGTTGAAGATACCGGGCGTCAGCACGGCGACGCGCGGCTTGCCCGAACAGCCGGGCGGAGCGAGCGAGGCTAGGCTCTGGCGCAGGAGCTTGGGATAGTCCTCGACCGGGCGCACCTTGTTGAGGTGAAACAGCTCGGGGAACATCTGCATCATGGTTTCCCGGTTTTCCAGCATGTAGCTGACGCCGGAGGGGGTGCGGGCATTGTCTTCCAGCACGTAGAACTGGTCTTCGCCGGTGCGCACGATGTCGGTGCCGACGATGTGGGTATAGACGCCGCCCGGCGGCTTGAAGCCGATCATCTGCGGCAGGAACGCGATGTTGCGCTCGATCAGTTCGCGGGGAATGCGGCCCGCCTTGATGATTTCCTGCTTGTGGTAGATGTCGTCGAGGAAGGCATTGAGAGCGATGACCCGCTGTTCGATGCCCTGGGCGAGCTTGCGCCATTCTCGGCCGGAAATGATGCGCGGGATGATGTCGAAGGGGATGAGCTTTTCGGAGCTGTCGGCGTGTCCGTAGACCGCGAAGGTGATGCCGGTTTTTCGGAAGAGGTTTTCGGCGTCCCTCGATTTGGCGATCAGGCGAGCCCGATCCTGTCCTTCGTACCAGCTGTGGTAGTTTTCGTATGGTTGCCGCGGGTTGGAATCCGCGTTCATCATTTCGTCAAATGCCAAAGGCGTGTTCCCCATTTTTCGTCATTTGAGTACAACATTTGGGGTAATGCAAGAACCATGCTCGATGCGCGGAAAAGAATTCTCACACCGCTTTGGGTGTGGGGAAACCGGCCGGCGCGACGGTTTTTCGAGACGCATCGCAGATGTTCGTTCGCCATGGGCCGGTGAGGCTGCCGAAAGGATAGGCAGATGCCGAAAGCGTGGCCTGGCGCGCCTTTCGCTGAACCTAAGCATCAAGGAAATTCCTTTGACGCTCGCCGGGGCAGGCCCTAACGCTCGAGCATTGTTTGCCTGCCGCCGGAAATCCCATGTCTCTCGATCGCCTGGCTCCGGCCATCTTCGTCCTGCTCTGGTCGACCGGCTGGGTCGTCGCCAAATTCGCGGCCATCCTTTCGGAACCGCTGACCTTTCTCAGCATCCGCTACCTGACGGCGGCAATTCTCTTTGCCGGCCTTTGCGTGGTGTCCGGCGTTTCCTGGCCGCGCGACGGACGCACCATCCTGCATGCCGTCGTCTCCGGCGTCTTCCTGCATGGGCTCTATCTCGGCGCCGTCTGGTGGGCGATCGGGCAGGGTGTCCCGGCGGCGCTTTCCTCCATCATCGCCGCGCTCCAGCCGCTGATGACGGCGCTGGCCGCGCCCTTCTTCATCGGCGAGCGGTTGAGCGGGCGGCAGAAGCTCGGCCTCGGGCTCGGTTTCCTCGGCGTGCTGCTTGCCGTCCTGCCAAAATTCTTCGGCCAGGGCGCGGCGGAAATCCCGGCTTTCGCCATCGTCGTCAACATGCTCGGCATGGCGTCCGTGACCTATGGCACGATCTACCAGAAACAGCACCTGCCGACCGGCGACATCCGGGCGGTCGCGACCCTGCAATATGTCGGTGCGCTCATTGTCACGGTCCCCTTCGCGCTCGGCATGGAAAGCCAGCATGTCGACTTCGGCTTCGCCTTCGTCGCGCTGCTCGCCTGGTCCGTGCTCGGCATCTCGATGGGCGCGATCCTCCTGCTGCTCTATCTTCTGCGCCGCGGGCAGGTCTCGCGCGCCGCTTCGCTCATCTATCTCGTGCCGCCGATCGCCGCCCTGCAGGCCGCGGTCATTTTCGGCGAGGACCTGACGGTGCCGATGATCGTCGGCACGGCGATTTCGGTGGTCGGCGTCTATCTCACCAATCGCAAGGCGGCCTGACGCGCAAACGAAAACGGCGGGCCGAGGCCCGCCGTTTCCCTGCAATCGCAATGCTTTCGCTTATGCCTGCTCGCGGCGCTGGCCTTCCGAGCGGCGCGGCTTGCCGCGGTGCTGCGGGCGACCGGGCTGGCCGTTGGCGCCGCCGTGGTTGCGGTTCTGGCGCTCGCCCTGCTTCTGGGCCGGGCGGCCATGCTGCGGACGCTTGGCGCCTGCCGCGGCACCGGCTTCCGCCTGTGCGCCATCGCCGAAGGGCTGGCGCTGCGGGCGCTGGGCGGCGCGGCCGCTACCGTTGCCGGCGCGCTGGCCGCCACCGCGGTTGTTGCGGCCCTTCTTGGACTTGCCGCCGGGGCCGGCGGTGCTTTCGACCGGTGCTTCGCCGCTGGCAACCGCGATCTTGATGCCCATCAGACGCTCGATGTCGCGCAGCAGATGCACGTCGTCGGGGGCGCAGAAGGCGATGGCGATGCCGTCGCGGCCGTTGCGGGCCGTGCGGCCGATGCGGTGGACATAGGCGTCCGGCACTTCCGGCAGGTCGTAGTTGTAGACGTGGGTAACGCCCGGAATGTCGATGCCGCGGGCGGCGACGTCGGTGGCGACGAGCACGCGGATTTCGCCGTCACGGAAGGCCTTGAGGGCGCGCTCGCGCTGGCCCTGGCTCTTGTTGCCGTGGATCGAAGCGGCCTTGAAGCCCAGATGGTCGAGGTGCTTCATCAGCTTTTCCGCGCCATGCTTGGTGCGCGAGAAGACGAGCGACAGACCGTCCGGATTGTCCGTCAGCGACTGGCGGAGGATCTGCGTCTTCTGGTCCTTGCCGGGCACGAAGTGCACGTACTGCTCCACCTTGTCGGCTGCCTTGCCGGGCGGGGTGACTTCGACCTTCTTCGGGTTGGTCAGGTATTCGCCGGCAAGCTCGGCGATAAGCTTCGGCATGGTGGCCGAGAAGAGCAGCGTCTGGCGGGTCTTCGGCACCAGCTTGGAAATCTTGCGCAGGTCGTGGATGAAGCCGAGATCGAGCATCTGGTCGGCTTCGTCGAGCACGAGGTAGCGGGCCTGGGTCAGCGTCACGGCCTTGCGGGCGACGAGGTCGAGCAGGCGGCCGGGCGTGGCGACGAGGATGTCGGTGCCGCGATTCAGCATTTCCGACTGCTTGTTGATCGAGGCGCCGCCGACGACGGTGACGACGCGCAGCGGCGTCTTCTTGACGAAGTCACGCAGGTTGTCGGCGATCTGGTTTACGAGCTCGCGGGTCGGGGCGAGGATGAGGGCGCGGATGTTGCGCGGATCGGGGCGGCGGGCGTCGGCCAGCAGCTTTTCGATCATCGGCAGGCCGAAAGCGGCCGTCTTGCCGGTGCCGGTCTGGGCAAGGCCGATCAGGTCGCTGCCTTCGAGGACGAGCGGGATGGCCTTTTCCTGGATCGGGGTCGCTTTTTCAAAGCCGAGCGCGGAAAGGGTGGCGACGATGGTCTTCGAGAGGCCGAGGTCGTGGAACGTGGTCAAATCAATACCTTTCGGGGCGCCAAACAGGTATCGCCGGAACGCACCATGCGCTTCCGGTTTCGTCTGGCGTCAAGAACCCCGCGTGAATTGGGAACTTGTGGTTGGTTGGCTATCGTCGGCGCAGTCATCCGCAAATGGGAGGCGGATCGTTCTCTTGCGCTTGTCCTTCTTAGCATCCCGTCTGCCGGGAAATCTCAGGCTCGCTCACGCGGCGGCCGAAGGGCGACGCTGGGCCTCATGTCGTTGTTTTACGCCGAAAAGTCAAGTGCTACTTTCGCATGTGCGAAATGACAGCGCTCAATGCATGCGAAGATCGAAGGCGGCGGAGGCGGCGACAGCCCCGTTGATCAGGATCTCGATGCGATGCGTTCCCGGATAGTAGACGCGCGTGGTGATCGCCCGGATGGCGTGGTCCTTGTCGATGGTCAGGCCGCCGCCGGCCGGCAGGTCGATCTGCTTCCACTTGAAGACCTTCGGTGCCAGCGTGCCGTTCGCCTTCACGTGGTGGATCGCATAATCGATCATCAGCCGCTGCGGCGCGGTATCGGCATTGCTCACGGCAATGGAGAAGCCGAGCTTTTCCCCGAAGACGACGACGGGCGTCGCGAGTGTCAGTGTCGCGTCGATCCCTTTTGCGGCGGCGAAACCGAAATTGGCGAGCGCCTTGGCGTCCCCCTTCTTCAGCAGGGTGCGCGAGGCATGGCGCAGCAATTGCCGCCGGGCGCTCGAGGCGCCCTCGATGTGCCGCTCGACGAAATTGGCGACGAGGGCAGGGTGGTCCTTGGCGATGTCGTTGAGGCTGTTGGCGACCGAGCGGCGCACATAGTCCTCGGGGTCGTCGAGAAGCGCGACGAGGATCGGCAGGATGGGTTGCGGGTCCTTCACCAGTTTCGGCAGGCGCATAGCCCAGGGCAGGCGCGGACGGGTGCCTTCGCTGGCGAGGCGGCGGACATGATGGTTCGGATCGCGCACCCAGCCGGCGATTTCCGCAAGCGCCCGGTCCTGCTCGGCATCAATGAAGCGGCGAATGCCGAACTCGGCGGTGAAATGCGGCGTCAGCGCCTTCAAAAGCGCGAGCGACAGGTCGAAATGGCCAAGGCCATGTTCGGAGACGAACTGGTTGACCGGCAGCAGCATCCAGCCGGAAAGGCCCGGCCTTCCGTCACTCGGCAGGGCGCTCTTCAGGACAGTGGCGGCGGCCTGATAGTCGGCGGGCAATGTTTGCGTCAGCGCATCCTTGATCCGTTCGGCGCGCTGCATCAGTTCCAGCGCCTCCATGCCCTCGCTGGCAAGGCGGATGAAGCGCGGCGCGTCGAAATCCGGCGCGGCATGAGAAAGGTGCCTGGCCATCTCTTTCACCAGTCCGGGATGCAGCAGGTTTTTCAGGGGTTCGGCCACGGGTCTTCTCCTGTCGTCGGCGGCACCCTAGCGAGCATCGCGGGGGCGGCGATAGGGGAC
Organism: Shinella sp. G-2; assembly: GCF_050172695.1. Taxonomy (NCBI): domain Bacteria; kingdom Pseudomonadati; phylum Pseudomonadota; class Alphaproteobacteria; order Hyphomicrobiales; family Rhizobiaceae; genus Shinella; species Shinella sp. G-2. The sequence goes on from NZ_JBBEYH010000003.1 coordinate 403,803, forward strand.
GGGCGCCTTTCCAACAGTTTCGTTGCGCCTGCCACCCGGAACCTGCGCGCCGCCGCCGCGTTGGGTCAACACGCATCCTGCCACAATCCTGTTGGATGCTGCCCGACGCAGAACGATCTGCGTTTCCATGAACCTCGCTACGGGAGTGAAACATGACCGCTACGACTTGGATTCTCGCCGCCGACGGTAACCAGGCCCGCCTGCTCAAGGGGGTGAACCTGATGAAGGATGGCCAGCAGAACCCGGAGCAGGAAGTCTTCCGCTGGGAGCCGAAAAAGGCCCAGGACATCATGGCCGACAAGCCCGGCCGCAGCCATTCCTCGGTCGGCCACGGCCGGTCCGCCATGGAATATTCGAGCGACCCGGTGCGGGAGGAGCAGCAGAAATTCACCGCCGAAGTCGCCGGCCGTATCGACGGCTATGCCGCGGAAGGTGCCTTCGACCGCCTCGTCGTCTGCGCCGCGCCGCAGACGCTCGGCGACCTGCGCAGCAAGCTCTCCGACAAGGCACGCACGCTGACCATGGCCGAAATCGACAAGAATTTCTCCAACCTGCCGACGGAGAAGCTCATCTCCTCCGTCCGCTCGATCATGTTCGATGCATAGGAGCATCCGCGTCGGATGACGCAGAAAAAACAATGAGATGGGGTAATTCCGGTGAATCGGTATTCACCGGAATTCCTCTAGAAATCGGTCGGGACGCCGCCCTCTTCCTTGCGTCTGGCGACGAAGGCATCCAGTTCGTCCTCGATCGCCGGGTCGAGCGGCGGCCGCTCGTAGGCATTCAGCTTTTCCTTGAAGACGCGATTGGCGTGGTCATAGGTCGTGGGCCGGCCGGCCTCGGTCCAGGTCTCGAAATTGCGCCAGTCGGAAAGGATCGGCGAATAGAAGGCGCTTTCATAGCGCGCCAGGGTATGCGGCGTGCCGAAGAAGTGGCCGCCGGGGCCGACATCGCGCACCGCCTCGATGCCGAGGGCATCCGTGCTGACGTCGAGCGGCGTCAGATATTCCGCCACCATCTGCAGCATGTCGACGTCGAGGATGAATTTCTCGAAGGAAGCCGTCAGCCCGCCCTCGCTCCAGCCGGCCGAATGCATGATGAAATTGCCGCCGCCCTGTGTCAGCGCCCAGAGCGAGAAGGCGGATTCATAGGCCGCCTGCGCATCCAGCGTATTGGCCGCATTGGTGTTCGAGGTGCGGTAGGGGATGTTGTATTTCCGCGCAAGCTGGCCGCCGGCGATCACCGCCTTCATGTATTCCGGCGTGCCGAAGGCGGGCGCGCCCGTCTTCATGTCGACATTGGAGGTAAAGCCCCCATACATGACCGGCGCGCCCCGCCGCACCATCTGCGTGAAGGCGATGCCCGCCAGCGCCTCGGCGTTCTGCTGCACGACGGCGCCGGCAATCGTCACCGGAGCCATCGCGCCGGCCAATGTGAACGGCGTTACCACCACGACCTGGTTGCGCGACGACATCTCGATGATGCCCTGCAGCATCGGTCCGTCGAGGCGGAGCGGCGAGGAGGTGTTGATGATGGTGAAGAGCGAGGGCTCGCGCTCCATCTGTTCCATGGAGATGCCGCGGCCGATGCGGGCGATCTCGATGCCGTCGAGATTGCGCTGCTTGCCAAGCGAATAGACATGGAAGGCCTTGTCCGTCAGCTTCACCATGTCCGACAGGCAGTCGAGATGGCGGATCGAGGCGTGGATGTCGACAGGCTCGACGGGATAGCCGCCCGTCGTGTGGATGATGTCGTAGCTCTGGGCGAGCTTCACCAGCTTGCGGAAGTCTTCCTGGTTGCCGGCGCGGCGGCCGCCGTCACGGTCGGCGACGAAGGGCGCGGAGGCGATCTGCGCGAAGACGAGATTGTTGCCGCCGATCTCGACATTGCGCACCGGGTTGCGCGCATGCAGCGTGAAGGCAGGCGGAACGGAAGCCATCATGTCCATGATGAGGCCGCGGTCGAAACGCACGCGGTCCGTTCCGGGCGTCACTTCGGCGCCGGCGGCCTTCATGCGGTCGCGCGCTTCCGGCAGGATGATGTCCATGCCGATATCTTCGAGGATGGTCAGCGATGCCTGGTGCACCGCCTCCAATGCATCGTCCGACAGCACCGTGGACTTGGCGGTCGTGTTGACGAGGTTCAGGTATTTGGAGGTCGTCGGCGCGCGTCGCGTGCGTTCGGCGCCGCGTCCGCCGCTGCGCCGCCGGCGCTCGACGGGCGGGTCGCCAGCGTCCGGTTGATCGAGGTGATTTTCGAGCTTGATCACGTCACCCATTGCAGCGCAGCCCCGGTCTGGTTTGCCTTGCGGTCTTGTCGCATATTCCGCGCCGCCATGTCCCGCCATTTGCGACAGGCGCGGGCTCTCTTGGAAAAGGCGGTCTCCACTTCCGGCAACGAACGGTTAACCATCCGTTCAAGGATTGATGATACCCCCGAGAGGTGTGAATCCCTCCCTCCGTCCCGTATGGGGAGCGCCTGACGTGGTTGAATCTCAAGACGAATTGCTGGTTGCGACCTGTGCGCGCATTCGCGCGCACCCGCATCCGGCCTACGTCAAGAGCAGCGAACTGCGCTACCTCGCGGTGAACGAGGCCTATGCGCGCCTGTCCGGCCACACGCCCGAGGATATGGTGGGCCTGCGCAGCGACGAGATCGGCGAAGCGCCCGGCCATGGCGACCGGGACGACCCCGAGCGCCGCTGCCTCATCTTCGGCAGCACCGAACGCGCCCGCTATACCCATCCTTTCGGCGGCGGCAGTTTCGACATCACGCTGAAGCGCGAGCGGATTTCGCCGGCGCTGTCCATCCTTGTCGGCCTTTTCACGCCCTCCGTCGAGGCGCTGGCCATGGCCGTGCGCGCGGCCAATGCCAATAGCGAAGCGCCGCCGCCGATGGTCGTCGAGGAGGCGGCGACGGGATCGGCCGCGCATGTCGAGGGCGCGCTCGATGCGATGGGAGCCGGCGTTGCCGTCTTCGGAGCCGACAACCGCCTCCGCTATGCCAACCGCAGTATGCGGGAATTCTACCGGGTGCTGGTCGGCGATCTCGCCGATGGTCCCGTGACCCTCGCCACCGTGACGGAAGCGCTGCACGAGATCGAGGTCGGGCATGCGACGCCGCCCGAGCGCGCGCGCTGGGTCGCCGCACGGCTCGCCAGCTACGATCTGCCGCTCTCCGAATCTGTCGCCCGGATGGAGGGCGGCTGGCTGCGTCTCGTCACCCAGCGCCGGCAGGACGGGGCGCTCGTGGTGCTGCGTTTAGACGTGACGGCCCAGAAGGAAAGCGAAGGGCGGCTGAAGCAGCACTCGCAGGAAATCAGCCTCTACCGCGCGCTGCTCGACGAGCTGCCGGTGGCCAGCTTCATGCGCGATGAAAACCAGCGCATGATCTTCGCCAACCGGGCCTATGTCGAGATGACCGGCCGCCAGCCGGGAGAACTGCTCGGCCTCACCACGCTCGAAATGTACCCGGAGCAGGGCGAGGAATTCCACCGGCAGAACCAGTTCGTGCTCGATACCGGCGATCTCTTCGAGTCGGAAATCGAGTATCTGCGCTCGGACGGCACGGTGCTGCCGACGATCTCGCGGCTCTACCGCGTCACGACGCTCGACGAGAAGAGCTACCTCATCGGTTCGATAACCGACACGACCGTGCTGAGGAAGCGCGAGGATCAGCTGATCGAGGCGCAGCGCCAGGCGGAAGCGGCGCGCTCGGACCTGGAAAGCGTGGTGGAATCGCTGCCGGTCGGCATCGTCGTCGTCGATGAGATCGGCAGCATCGAGCTGGTGAACGGCGCCTTCGAGGCGCTGTGGAACGGCGCATTGCCGCCGATGAAGGGCCGGCCGCTCGGCGAACTTCTGCGGTTCCAGCATGCGCAGGGCGCGACCTGCGAGGATGGTCCCTCCGATTGCGAACGCTACGAGCACCGTCTCTACGGCCTTCGCGCCGGCGAAACGCCTGTGCGCGAAGTCGCCTATGCCAATGGCCGCACCGTGATCGAGGCCGGGCGGGCGATTTCCGGCGGCCGCTGCCTGCTCACCTATATCGACATCACCGAGCGGCGCGAGCGCGAGCGCGAAGTGCTGGCGACCCGCAGCGCGCTGGAAGAAGTCGGCAGCCTCGTCAAGGATGCCGTGTCCTCGATGAGCCAGGGCCTTCTCATCATCGAAGATGGCGTGGTGGTGCTCTCCAACGAGGCGCTGTCGACCATGATCGCCATGCCGCCGGAACTGCTTCAGCCCGGCGCATTGATCAGCGACGTGCTGCAAAGCTGCGTCGACCGCAAGATCGCCGGTTTCGTCGGCGAGGAACCCGTCGACGCCAGCGAATTCGGCAAGATCCTCTTCACCGGCAAGCCGGCCTCGCTGACGGTGTTCAGCGGCTATCAGCGCTGGCTGCGTCTCGACGTGACGCCGACGAGCCGCGGCCGCGACGTCATGGTCTTCTCCGACATCACCGACCTGAAGAGCCGCGAGGACGAGTTGCGCCGGCTCGTCGCCCGTGCCGAAATGGCCGACAAGGCGAAGTCGGAGTTCCTGGCCAATATGAGCCACGAAATCCGCACGCCGATGAACGGCGTGCTCGGCATGGCGGAGCTTCTCGCCAAGTCGACCCTCGATACGCGGCAGAAGACCTTCATCGACATCATGGTGAAATCGGGAAATGCGCTGCTGACGATCATCAACGACATCCTCGACTTCTCCAAGATCGATGCGGGCCAGATGGTTCTGCGCGACGTCGCGTTCAATCCGGTCGAGGCGATCGAGGACGTGGCGACGCTGCTGTCCGCCAAGGCGGCGGAGAAGGATATCGAACTGGTCGTGCGCGGCGCAGCCACCATGCCGGCGGCGGTCATGGGCGATGCCGGCCGCTTCCGCCAGATCGTCACCAATCTCGTCGGCAATGCCGTCAAGTTCACCGACCGTGGCCATGTGCTGATCGACCTGCAGTCCGAGACGACGGAAAGCGGCGTCAAGGTCGTCATCCGCGTGGAGGATACCGGTGCGGGCATCCCGGCGGAGAAGATGGAATCGATCTTCGAGAAATTCTCCCAGGTCGACGCATCCTCGACCCGCCGCCACGAGGGCACGGGTCTTGGCCTTGCCATCACTGACGGCCTGACGCGCCTTTTCGGCGGCACGCTGACGGCCACCAGCACGGTCGGGGCGGGCTCGTCCTTCACCGTGCGCCTGCCCATGACGCTCGCCGTCGCCTCGCTGCCGGCCCGCATCGTGCCGTCCCGTGCGCCGGGCGGGCGCGTGCTTGTCGTCGATGCACACGACCTTTCCCGCAAGGCGGCGCATGACCTGCTGCTCGACTGGGGTTTCGATGCCACCGCCGTCGCGACGGAAAGCGAGGCGCTTGCCGTGCTGACGGCGGCAGCGGATATGGGCCTGTCGGTCGATGCGGTCGTTCTCGATTATCAGCCGCAGCACTCGCAGGACTTCGTGCGCACGCTGCGCGAAAGCCCGGCGATGGCGGCCATCTCCGTGATCGTGCTCGCTTCGATGAACCTGCCGGCCGAGGACCCGCTACTGGTGTCGCAGGACATCCAGGCCCATCTCATGAAGCCGGTGCGCGCCGACCTCTTGCGCGAGACGGTGAGCGAAGTGCTGCGCGCGGCGCGGGGAGGCAAGGCGCCGGCGCCCGTTTCGACGGGAAGCAAGATCCTGCCGCTGCGCCCGCATGCGGCGGTGCCGGCCGAGATCATGGACGGCGAGGCGCTGGATGTGCTGGTCGCCGAGGACAACGAGGTCAACCAGATCCTCTTCACCCAGATGCTGACGGCGTCGGGCCTCCGCTTCCAGATCGTGGAGAACGGCGAGGCGGCGGTCGAGGTTTTCCGGGCGCGCCGGCCGGGCATGATCCTGATGGACATTTCCATGCCCGTCATGAACGGGCTGCAGGCGAGCCGGGCGATCCGCGATCTGGAGAGCGGCACCGGCCGCCGCGTGCCCATCGTCGCCGTCACGGCCCATGTGCTCGACGGCGACCGCGAGGAATGCCTCGCCGCCGGCATGGACGATTATCTGACCAAGCCGATCAGCGTGGAAAAGCTGGAAGAAAAGCTCGATCGCTGGCTGCGCCGCGACAAGGCGCAGGGCGCCACCGGCACGCTCGCGTAGTTTTCAGGCGCCCGGCTTTTCGCCGCAGAGCATTTCGCGTTTTCCCGCAAAGCCCGGGCGTCGCTCCACGACAAAACCCGTACCGGCAAGATTGCGCCGCACGAACCCCGCCGCCGCATAGGTGCCGAAGCGCCCGCCGGGAACGGTCAGACGGAAGACCTCCCCCATCAGTTCGGCCGACCACATGTCGGGATTGCGCGCGGGGGCGAAGCCGTCGAGATACCAGGCGTCGAACGGTGTTTCCTCACCGTTGAGGCTGTCGAGGGCGGCGCCGCAGACGACGGTGAGGTGGACGCCCGGCTGCAGCGCAAGCTCGACGCGCCCCGCCGGCGCTTCCGGCCATGCGGCGGTGAGCGCTTCGCGCTCGCGGTCGATTTCCGGCCAGTGCGACAGCGCGCGGGCGATATCGGCGCGGGCCATCGGGAAGCGCTCGAAGGAGGTGAAGTGAAGGCTTGCGCCCTCCGGCGCGCTTTCGCGCCATTGCCGCCAGGTCTCCGCGAAGTTGAGGCCGGTGCCGAAGCCGAGTTCGGCGATGCGGAACGTCTCCTTCCGCTGCCAGCGGCGCGGCAGGCCGTTGCCGGCGAGGAACACATGGCCGCATTCCAGCCGGCCGTCGCTGCGGCAATAAAAATGATCGTCAAAGGCGCGTGAATAGGGCATATCGCCCTCGTGCCAGTCGAGGACCGCCTCGGTCTGCGGAAGAGTCTGGGGTTCGTGGTCAGCCATGGCAGATGCCGATAATCGCGCGAAGGCCGCCGGTCAACCGGCCGTGGACCTGCTCGTCGCCGGCGGCGGGGTCATGGGCCTGTGGACGGCACTTTTCGCGGCGCGGGCAGGCCTGTCCGTATACCTTGCCGAGCGCCGGCATATCGGGGCGGGGGCCAGCGGTGGCATTCTCGGCGCGCTGATGCCGCACCTGCCGGACCGCTGGAACGCCAAGAAGGCGTTCCAGTTCGAGGCGCTGGTCTCGCTGGAGGCGGAGATCGCGGCGCTTGAGGCTGAAACCGGCCTTTCCGCCGGCTATCGCCGCTCCGGCCGCCTCATCCCGCTTGCCAAGCCCCATAACCGCGATATCGCGCTCGGCCATGCGCGAGATGCGCTGTCGGTCTGGAAGACGCCCGGACGTAGCTTCCCCTTCGATGTCCTGGATGCGCCGCCCGTTGCCGGCTGGCCGGCGCCCGAGGCGATGGCGCACGGCCTCGTCCACGATCACTTGGCCGCGCGTCTTGCGCCCCGCGCGCTGCTGAATGCGCTCAAAGCGGCGCTCGAACGCATGCCTGCTGTCACCCTCCGTGAGGCAAGCGGCCTCGTGGCGCTCGATCCCGCGGCCGGGACCACACGCTTCGATGACGGGAACAGCCTTGCTTTCGGCCATTGCGTGCTTGCGGCGGGTTTCGAAACCTTCGCCCTGCTCGGTCCGATCACGCCGCCGTTCGCCAAGCCGATGGGCATGGCTGTGAAAGGGCAGGCGGCCCTGCTGAAAGCCCCGGTCGACCCGGCCTTGCCGGTGATCTTCGCCGATGGTCTCTACATCGTGCCGCACGAGGACGGTCTCGTCGCCATCGGCAGCACCAGCGAGAACGCCTTCGCGGAGCCGCTTTCAACCGACGGGCTGCTTGATGGCCTGATCGAAAAGGCGCGGCGCATGGCGCCGGTTCTGGCGAATGCGCCTGTCGTCGAGCGCTGGGCGGGGCTTCGGCCCAAGGCGATCGGGCGTGAGCCGATGGTCGGGCGACACCCGGACCATGCCAATGTCAGCCTGATGACGGGCGGCTTCAAGGTGAGTTTCGGTCTTGCCCATGCGCTGGCGCGCGCGGTGCTCGACGAAATGAAGGGCGGCACGCTTGGCGTACCGCCCTCCTTCACCGTCATGGCCCACTTCGAGGAAGCCGGACGGAGATGATCCGTTACATCCAGTAGGGCGGCACGCCGTAATAGTCGTGGATCACCTTGCCGTTGCGGCGGTCCCAGTCGTATTCCGCATCGCTTTCATAATGCGGGGCGTTTTCCACCTGCTCCTTGGTCACGTCGACGCGGTAGCCGCCGAGGCCTTCGTCGTAGTTCAGCTTGCTCCACGGCAGCGGATAGTGATCGTGACCGATGCCGAGGAAGCCGCCGAAGCTGAGCACCGCATAGGAAACATGGCCGCTGCGCTTGTCGAGGATCAGCCGCTCGACCGAGCCGATATGCTTGCCATCGGCGCCGTAGACGCTGGTGCCTTCCACCTTGTCGCTGGAAATCAGATCCTGCGTTTCGCGAATGTTTGCGTCCTGCATAGCCATAAGTGTTTCTCCTTGGTTGTCATGGACAGGAAACGGGACAAGGCGGTATTGGTTCCTTCGCATGGGGTTTATGCACCCGATCCAATTCGGCTTCCGGCCATTTTCGAGGTGATCGAATGACTGACAAGACTTATCCGCGCGACCTGATCGGCTACGGCCGCACTCCGCCGAAGGTTCGCTGGCCGGGCGATGCCAATATCGCCGTTCAGTTCGTGGTGAACTATGAAGAGGGCGGCGAAAGCTGCATTCTCGATGGCGATCCGGCCTCGGAAAACCTCCTGTCGGAAATCGTCGGCGCGCAGGCCTGGCCGGGCCAGCGCAACCTCAACATGGAATCGATCTACGAATATGGCTCGCGCGCCGGCTTCTGGCGCCTGCACCGCCTGTTCACCAGCCGCAACGTCACCACCACGGTCTACGGCGTGACGCTCGCCATGGCGCGCAACCCCGAGGCTGTTGCCGCCATGAAGGAAGCCGGCTGGGAAATCGCCAGCCACGGCTATCGCTGGCTGGAATACAAGGACTGCTCGGAAGAGAAGGAACGTGAGCACATCCGTGAGGCCGTGCGCCTGCACAAGGAGCTGACGGGCTCCCATCCGCTCGGCATGTACCAGGGCAAGCCCTCGGACAACACGCTGCGCCTCGTCATGGAAGAGGGCGGTTTCGTCTACTCCTCCGACTCCTATGCCGACGACCTGCCGTATTTCGTGCCGGGTATCGACGGCGAGCCCTTCCTGATCATCCCCTACACGCTCGAAACCAACGACATGCGTTTCGCGACGCCCCAGGGTTTCAATGCCGGCGACCAGTTCTTCAACTACCTGAAGGACGCCTTCGACGTGCTCTACCAGGAAGGCAAGGAAGGCAGCCCGAAGATGCTGAACATCGGCCTGCATTGCCGCCTCGTCGGCCGCCCGGGCCGTGCCGCGGCGCTGGCGCGCTTCGTCGATTACGTGCTCAGCCACGAGAAGGTGTGGATTCCGCGCCGCATCGACATCGCGCGCCACTGGATCGAGAATTACCACCCGTCGAAGGTCAAGGGCGCATGATCGACCGCAGCGACTTCATCGACCGTTTCGGCGGCGTCTTCGAGCATTCGGAATTCATCGCCGAACGGGCGCTGGATGCCGGCAGCGTCGCCGAACCGCTGACGGCGGATGGCGTGCATGCCGCGCTGACCGAGGCGTTCCGCAAGGCGAGCCATGCCGAGCAGCTCGGCGTGCTCACGGCCCACCCGGACCTTGCCGGCAAGCTGGCGATCGCCGGCGGTCTGACGGAGGACAGCCGCAAGGAACAGGCCGGTGCCGGTCTCGACCGGCTGAGCCCGCAGGAGCATGCGCGCTTCACCGAACTCAACACCGCCTACACGGAAAAGTTCGGCTTTCCCTTCATCATCGCGGTCAAGGGGCTTGACAAGGACGACATCCTTGCCGCCTTCCAAACCCGTGTCGACAATACGGTCGACACTGAATTTGAAACCGCCAAAGCCCAGGTGGAGCGCATCGCGCTCCTTCGATTGCGTGCTCTGCTCCCCGGAGAATGACAATGCCCGACTACCTACGACCGCCCTTCCTCTCCCCGGGAGGGCTGTCCGATGGCTGAGAAACTCACGATCCGCCCCCTGACCCAGGACGCCTTCGCCCCGTTCGGTACGGTGATCGAGACGAACCCGGCCGCAATGCGCCACATCAACGGCGGCACGACCGAGCGCTACCATGCCCTCGCGGAAGCCGAAGCTGTCGGCGAAGACGCCAAGGTGATCATCAACCTCTTCCGCGGCAGCCCGCGCGCCTTCCCCTATGCCATCGGCATGATGGAGCGCCACCCGTTCGGCAGCCAGAGCTTTTCGCCCATCGACGACCGCCCCTGGCTGGTCGTGGTGGCGGAGGATGAAGGTGGCAAGCCGGGTCGCCCGCAGGTCTTCCGGGCCGGTGGACGGCAGGGCGTGAACTATCGCCGCAATGTCTGGCACCACCCGCTGATCGTGGTCGGTGGCGTCAGCGACTTCATCGTCGTCGACCGCTTCGGTGGCGGCGTCAACCTCGAAGAATTCTTCTTCGACAAACCGTTCGTCATCGAACAACCCTGAGAGGATCCATGAGCAAGACCGGCCGCCTGACGACCCACGTACTCGACACCGCACTCGGCAAGCCAGCCGCCGGCCTTGCAATCGACCTCTACCGTCTGGATGGCGAAGCGCGCGAGCGCATCGCCTCCGCCACGACGAACGACGACGGCCGCGTCGACGGCGCGCTTCTGCAGGGCGACGCCCTTACCGCCGGCACCTACGAGCTCGTCTTCCATGCCGGCGACTACCTCAAGGCCAGCGGCGCCGCGCTTGCGGAACCGGCCTTCCTCGACGTCGTTCCGCTGCGTTTCGGTATCGCCGATCCGTCGAGCCACTATCACGTGCCGCTGCTGCTTTCGGCCTACAGCTACTCGACCTATCGCGGTTCCTAGACCATGTCAGGTTCAGATTGAACCGGATACGCTCTAAATTCTTTTGTTTTCGTTTGTCTTTTCGGGAAAACCGGTTCCCACTTTTCCCGGACGAACTCTAAAGCATGGCCTTCATGGGCCTGCCCGCCACATAGGTTTCACGCACCGCGCGGTCGTCGCCGAGCGTCTGCAGCAGGAAGAGTTCGTCGGTCAGCGACCGCACGACTTCCATCTTCAGCGCCATGGCGGGCGTGGCGGCGGCGTCGAGCACCACGAAGTCGGCATCCGTGCCGGCTTCCAGCGTGCCGATCCGGTCCGCAAGCGAGAGCGCCTCGGCATTGCCGAGCGTCATGTGGTAGAAGCTCTCGAACGGGTTCAGCCGCTCGCCGAGCAATTGCTGGATCTTGTAGGCCTCGTCCATCGTCTTCAGCATGGAATAGCTGGTGCCGCCGCCGACATCGGTGGCGACGCCGATGCGCACCGGTTTTTCCCGCCGCGACAGGCTTTTCAGCGGGAAGAGACCGGAGCCGAGGAAGAGGTTGGACGTGGGGCAATGCACCGCCACCGCGCCCGCCTCGCTCATCGCATCCGCCTCGCGCTCGGACAGGTGGATGCAGTGGCCGAACAGGCTCTTGCGGCCGAGCAGGCCGTATTTCGCATAGACATCCGTATAGTCGATGGCCTCGGGATAGAGTTCGCTGGTGAAGCGGATCTCGTCATGGTTTTCCGACAGATGCGTCTGGATATGAAGGTCGGGGAACTCGCGGGCGAGGGCGGCCGTCATCTCCATCTGTGCGGGCGTCGAGGTGATGGCGAAGCGCGGCGTAATGGCGACGTGGTTACGCCCCTTGCCGTGCCATTCGGCGATCACCGCGCGGGTCTCGTCATAGCCCATCTCGGGTGTATCGAGCAGGCCCTGCGGCGCATTGCGGTCCATCATCACCTTGCCGCCGATCATGCGCATGCCGCGCTTCAACGCCTCGGCGAAATACGCGTCCGCGGAGGCCTTGTGCACGGAGCAATAGGCAACGGCCGTGGTGGTGCCATGGCGGATCATCTCATCGTAGAAATGGCGGGCAATGCGGGCGGCATGCTCGCTTTCGACGAAGCGGCATTCCTCCGGGAATGTGTAGGTGTTCAGCCATTCCAGCAGGTTGGCCGCATAGGAGCCGATGACCTGCATCTGCGGGAAATGCAGATGCGTGTCGATGAGACCGGGCAGGATGAGGTGCGGGCGGTGGTCGATCTCGTCGGCATCGCCTGCAACATCGCGCACGCCGGCATAGGCCCCGGATGCAACGATCCTGCCGTTCTCCACCAGCAGGCCGCCGTCTTCCTCGTAGCGGTAGCTCGCGGTGTCGTCGATGGCCTCGGGACGGCGCAGGAACGAGAGCAGGCGTCCACGGATAAGGGTCTTGGTCATGGGCGTGGCTCCTTCGGTGGTCATGTCTTCCCGCACATAACGCAAGATTTGCCGGGGAGGAAAGCCCTGCCGGATGGGCAGGGCTCTCCTGTCGCCGGTTACGCGGCAGCGGCGGCTGCACCCCTGCGGCGAAGGAAGATCGCGATCAGGAACCCCGCCGCCGCGGCCATGCCGCCGGTCAGGAAGACGCTGTCATAGCCTGCCCGGTCCGCCAGAAGCCCGGCAAACGGGCCGGTCAGGCCGTAGGCAAGGTCCTGGAAGGCCGAGAAGCCGCCAAGCGCCGTGCCCCGCAGATGGGGCGGAACGCGGTGCACGACTTCCCGCCCGAGCGCCGGGAAGATCATCGAGCCCCCGAGGCCGGTGAGGAAGGCGCCGGCGAGGGCGAAGGCCGGTTCGCCGGCGCCCCAGATCAGCAATTGGCCCACCGTCTCCATGGCAAGCGAACCGATGGCGACGGGCAGGTCGCCGATGCGATCCGGCAGGTGACCGAAGAGCAGGCGCATCAGCACGAAACCGACACCGAAGGCCGTGAGGCCGAGGCCGGCATGGCTCCAGTGCTGATCGCGGAAGTGGAGGGCGAAGAAGGCGCCGATCGCGGCAAAGCCGATGCCCTGCAGGCAGACGACCGAACCATGCAGCCAGATCCGGCTGATGACGCTGGTGAACGACGGTCTTTCGCGGCCGGGATGCGCGGCGACCGACGGCAGCCGCCAGATGGCGAGGAGGCCGACGGCGGGCAGGACCGCGCTGACAGCCATCGTGCCGGCAAAGCCGAGGCGGGCAAAGAGCACGAGGCCGAGCGGCCCGCCGATGGCGAGGGCCCCGTAGATGGCGGCGCCCACCAGAGAGAGCACCTTGCCCGCGGCGGCCGGCCCGACGATGCCGACGCCCCAGGCAATGACGCCGACGGCCACGAGGCTTTCGCCAAGGCCGAGCAGCAAGCGGCCCCCGACGAGGATCGTGAAGGCGCTCCACGGCGCCTCCGGCAGCAGGCCGGCCGCCATCGAGGCGAGCGCGCCGGCGACATAGAAGAAGAGGCCGCGGGCGACCGCGACCTTCGGGCCGCGCTCATCCGAAAGGCCGCCCGCATAGGCGCGGGTGAGGATCGTTGAGAGAAAGGCGATACCGACCGCCAGCCCCGCAAGAGCATTGCTGAGCCCCAGCGATCCCGTCACGAAGACGGGGATGACCGGAAGGGAAAGGGCGACGCACAGATAGGAAATGAGCAGGATCGCCGTCAGCAGCAAAAGCCGGGCGGGCGGCGCCGCGCGCATCAAGGGAAAAGCCATGGGAACCTCCAGGCTGTTCCTCGTCAGCGGGCGCAAAAAAACGCACTCCGACCGACGAGGTCGTTGAGTGCGTTGCTTGACGTCAAACGCTTACGGCCAGAGAACTGGCATGACGGCTCCTTAGGCGCTTCCCGGCGGCCTGTCAACGCCGATGCCGTGCCCCCTTTCGCCAATGCAAGGACGGGGTGGCGAGGCGAACTGCATCAGACCGCCGGCGGCAGGGTTGCCAGGATCCAGTCCCGGAAGGCCCGGATTTTCTGGATGTTCTGGCGGTTCTCCGGATAGGCGAGCCAGTAGTCGCGGCCATCGTTGCAGGTGAGCGGGAAGGGTTGGTAGAGCTGGCCGAGCGCCACTTCCTGGCGGAAATGGCCGGGGCTGAGGATGGCGACCCCCTGGCCGGCCATGGCGATCTGCGCGTCGATGGTCTGCGTGCCGAGCTCGTTCGGCGGGAAGCGGTCGAGGTCCGGATTGTCGACGCCTGCGGCGGCAAACCAGGTGCGCCACCAGATGTCCCTTGCGCTGATGATCGGCAGTTTCAGGAGATCCGCCGGTTCCCGCAAACCGCCGATTGAGGCGGCGAGCGCCGGGCTCAGCATGGGGGCGAAATCCATGCGCATGACGCGGTGGCAGGTGAGCCCCGGCCAGTTGCCCTTGCCCCAGCGGATGGCGACGTCCGCCTCTTCCCGCGCAAAATCGATCACGTCCTGCGAGGTGGAAAGGCGCACCGCGATGTTCGGATGCTTGAGCTGGAAATCGCCGATGGTCCGGCTCAGCCATTGCAGGGCGAAGGTGGGCGTGGAGTGGATGTGCAGTTTCTGGTCCGTCGCCCCGCGCAGATCCGATACGGCCTCCGCGAGCTTGGCGAGGCCCTCTGCCACCTTCGGCGCGAGCCGCTCTCCGGCCTCGGTGAGCACCACCTGGCGCGGCTGGCGCAGGAACAGCGTCTCGCCCAGCGTCTCCTCCAGGAGCTTTATCTGATAGCTGACGGCGGTCTGCGTCATGCCGAGTTCGTCGCCGGCGCGGGTGAAGCTGGCATGCCGGGCGGCCGCCTCGAAGACGCGGAGCGCATTGAGCGGGAAATTCCGCGACATCTTCATGGCCAAGTTCTCTTCATGCATGCAGACGAAGGTTCGATTGGAATTCCATCATTTTTGGGCGCACCCTGCAAGCAGTTGATGAAATCTACGAGGTCTTCCCATGGCATGCAACATCGATCAGATGCCAGTGCGCGCCGCCCAAACCGGCAGGGTGCGGTTCTGGCACAAGCTGTCTCTCGTCTTCTCGCGCAGCGAGCGGCGGCGTCTTCCTTCGCTGGAACCCTGTGCGCTTTCCGATCACCTGAAGCGCGATCTCGGTTTCCTCGATGGGCGCTGCTAGAGTTTGTCAGGGAAAAGTGGGAACCGGTTTTCCCGAAAAGACAAACGAAAACAAAAGAATTTAGAGCATTTCCAGCCGGAGCGGCGTCGCTTCGGCGTCGGACAATGCGGCAGGAGCAAAGAGCATTTCCAGCCGGAGCGGTATCGCTCCGGTGTCGGACAATGCGACAAGGACAAGAGTTGACAACGATGCCGGTGAACTGGTCTTCACCGGCATTGCGTCACGAGTGGGCTGCGAAAGCGAGCAACACTTCGGCTGTGGTCATGGCGGCGATGACCTCCGGCCGCTTGTCGCCGACCGCGGTGCCGCCGATCGGCATGGACAGCCGGTCGGTCGCGGTGCGATCCATGCCTTCTTCCGCGAGATAGCGCAGGAAACCGTCGCGCTTGGCGCGCGAGCCGACCATGCCGACATAGGCAAGATCGGTGCGGGCGAGCGCCTGCCGGCCGATGCGGAAATCGAGCGCGTGGTCATGGGTGACGACCACCACGGCGGAGCCAGCCGGGATATCGGCGATCAGGGCTTCCGGCGTGCCGTCCTGACGGTGGTGCACCTGCGAGGTCAACTGGTCGAGTTCGCTCTCGCGCGCCTCTACGACGAAGACATTAAGAGGGAGCAGGGTGAGTGCTTCGGCGAGCGCCCGGCCGACATGGCCGGCGCCGAACACCCAGACCTGGGGTCTTTGGCGCTCCTCTTGCGCAAGGCGGGCTTCGAGCGTGCGGCGGGCATCCTCATCGGCGATCCTGAAGGAAAGCTCGACGGATCCGCCGCAGCACTCGCCGATCTCGGGGCCGAGCGGGATGGTGAGCCTTGCTTCCCCACCGGCATCGGCCAGCATGCGCCGGGCGTTCTCGATGGCGACATGTTCGAGCGGCCCGCCGCCGATGGTGCCGTGGATTTCGGTTGGCGCCACCAGCATCAGCGTGCCCGCATCGCGCGGCGTCGAGCCTGTGACCGCGGCAATCTCGACGATGACCACCCGATGTTCCCGGGCGAGAAATCCTTCCCGGCTGTCCTGCTGAAAATTCATGTCGTCCTTCTTTGTCCGCACCGGCGCCGGCGATCGGCCGGCGCCGCGAGCGCCTTACTGTGCGGTCCAGCCGCCATCGACGGATATATGGGTGCCGTTGATCGACTTTGCCCCATCGGAGGCGAGGAAAAGCGCGATGGCCGCGACCTCGTCGGTGCCGACGAATTCCTTGGTCGGCTGGAATTTCAGCATGACGTCAGTCTTCACCTGCGCTTCGCTGATGCCGCGGGCCTTCGCGGTGGCGGGGATCTGCTTTTCGACCAGCGGCGTCAGCACGTAGCCGGGGCAGATCGCGTTGGCGGTGATGCCGTTCTCGGCGATTTCCAGCGCCACGGTCTTGGTGAGGCCGAGAACGCCGTGTTTTGCCGCCACATAGGCAGCCTTGAAGGGCGAGGCGACCAGCGCATGCGCGGAGGCGACGTTGATGATGCGGCCCCAGCCCTTGCGCTTCATATGCGGCACGGCGGCGCGGATGGTGTGGAAGGAGCTGGAGAGGTTGATCGCGATGATCTGGTCCCACTTGTCGACCGGAAAGTCCTCGATCTTCTCGACATGCTGGATGCCGGCATTGTTGACGAGGATATCGACGCCGTCGAATTCCTCCACCGCCGTCTGGATGAGGTCGGCGATCTCGTGCGGCTTCGTCATATCGGCGGGATGATAGAGCACGCGGCCCTTGCCGAGGGCTTCCAGCCGAGCGCGGATCGCCTCGATTTCATCGGCCGCGCCGAAACCGTTGATGACGACGTTGGCGCCGCTTTCGACGAAGGCGGTGGCGATGGCAAGGCCGATGCCGCTGGTGGAACCCGTGACGACGACACTCTTCATATTCTCTGTCTCCATATGCTGCGTCGCGGTAGCCTACGCCTAAAACTCAAGCGATGACAATTGCGTTTTCCGCGCGGTACAGTCCCGCTGGGCGTGAAGCGCGATTTGCGTTTTATTTTCCTTTGACATTCGTTTTAGTCTCGTATTGAAGATTCCGAAGGGTCTGGGAGAGACCTTCTGATGGGGAGGAAATGATGGGCGGATATGTTCTCGCGATCGATCAGGGCACGACCTCGAGCCGGGCGATCGTCTTCGACGGCAACCAGAAGGTCGTCGGCTCCGGCCAGAAGGAATTCACGCAGATCTTTCCGCAGTCCGGCTGGGTCGAGCACGATCCCGAGGAAATCTGGGAAAGCGTCGTCTGGTCCGTCAAGGCCGCGTTGAAGAAGGCCGATATCAAAGCCTCCGACATTTCCGCCATCGGCATCACCAATCAGCGCGAGACGGTCGTGGTCTGGGAGCGCGAGAGCGGCAAGCCGATCCACAATGCCATCGTCTGGCAGGACCGCCGCACCGCCTCCTACTGCGACAAGCTGAAGAAGCAGGATCTCGAGAAGATCTTCACGAAGAAGACCGGCCTGCTGCTCGATCCCTATTTTTCCGGCACCAAGCTGTCCTGGATGCTTTCCAACGTGAAGGGCGCGCGGGCGCGGGGCGCCAAGGGCGACCTCTGCTTCGGCACCATCGATACCTTCCTGATCTGGCGGCTGACGGGCGGCAAGTCCCACGTTACCGACGCCACCAATGCCAGCCGCACGCTGATGTACAATATCGCGACCAACGAATGGGATGCGGAGCTTCTCGACATCCTGCGCGTGCCGAAGGCCATGCTGCCCGAGGTGCTGGACTGCGCCGCCGATTTCGGCGTGACGGAGAAAGACCTGTTCGGCGCGGAAATCCCGATCCTCGGCGTTGCCGGCGACCAGCAGGCGGCGACCATTGGCCAGGCCTGCTTCGAGCCGGGCATGATGAAATCCACCTATGGCACCGGCTGCTTCGCGCTGCTCAACACCGGCCCCGACATGGTGCGCTCGAAGAACCGCCTGCTCACCACCATCGCCTACCGCCTCGACGGCGAGACGACCTATGCGCTGGAAGGCTCCATCTTCATCGCCGGCGCGGCCGTGCAATGGCTGCGCGACGGGCTGAAGGTCATCAAGGCGGCGCCCGACACCGGAGACCTTGCCGCCAAGGCCGACCCGACACAGAACGTCTACCTCGTGCCGGCCTTTACCGGCCTCGGTGCACCGCACTGGGACCCGGATGCGCGCGCCGCGATCTACGGCATGACGCGCAACACGGGGCCGGCGGAGTTCGCCCGTGCGGCGCTGGAGGCCGTCTGCTACCAGACGCGCGACCTGCTCGACGCCATGCACAAGGACTGGAAGAACAACGGCAACGAGACGGTGCTGCGCGTCGATGGCGGCATGGTCGCCTCCGACTGGACCATGCAGCGCCTTGCCGACATTCTCGATGCGCCCGTCGATCGCCCGACCATTCTGGAGACGACGGCCCTCGGCGCGGCCTGGCTTGCCGGCCAGCGAGCCGGCGTCTGGCCGGACCGCAAGGGCTTTGCGAAATCCTGGGCGCGAGACACGCGCTTCGAGCCTCAGATGGACGAGAAGACCCGCGCGGTGAAGATCAGGGGCTGGAAGGATGCGGTGCGGCGCACGCTGAGCGCCTGAGGCAATTCCGGTTCGGCTGGAAAAGCGCATCCCTGCCTTCCGGGGCCATGCACCCGGATGCTATGCAACCGCCATGGAACCATCCCCACCCATCGCCGCAGGCCGGTCCTGCGGCACTTGCACGCTCTGTTGCCGTCTGCCGGACATCGACCTTTTCGACAAACCGGCCAACGCCTGGTGCCGGCACTGCATCGAAGGGCAGGGGTGCTCGATCTATGCGGACCGGCCATCGGTCTGCCGGGACTTCCTGTGCCTGTGGATGACCGATGAAGGGCTCGCCGAGGCATGGGAGCCGTCCCGTTCCCATATGATGATCTACCGGCAGGGGCCGCAGATCACGGTTCTGGTCGATCCCGATCATCCCGATATCTGGCGGAACGAACCCTATCATTCGCAATTGCGGGCCTGGGCGAGCGAAGCCGAACCGACGGGCGGCTATGTCATCGTCTTCTGGCAGGACGACGTGTTCAAGATCTGACCCGCGGCAATCTTTGCTGAAAATCAAAAATAATCCGGTGCGCCCTGTCGGCTGAGACGCTACTCCTACGTCTTTCAGCCAACGGGAGCTCACCATGTTGTATGCCGTTCTTTGTTACGATGCCGAAAGTGAAGTCTGCGCCTGGAGCAAGGAGCTGGACGACAAGGTCATGGCCGATCTCGGCGCGGTCAACCAGCGCTATGCCGAGGCCGGCAAGCTGGGTCCCGTCGCGCGGCTGATGCCGACGACGGCGGCCGTGACGGTGCGCAAGGGCGCGACGGACAATATCGTCATGGACGGCCCTTTCGCGGAAACCAAGGAGCAGTTCCTCGGCTTCTTCGTCCTGCAGGCGGAGACGCTGGAGGAGGCAATCCAGTTCGCCCGCGAGCTTTCCGCCGCCAATCCGGCCAACGGCACCTATGAAATCCGGCCGCTGCAGTTCTTCAATCCGGGAGTACCCATTCCATGACAGACCTCGCCTGGATCGATCTGGCGCTGACATCGGCGCGGCCGCAGGCCATGGGCGCCCTGTTGCGCTATTTCCGCAACCTCGACCTGGCGGAAGAAGCCTATCAGGAAGCCTGTCTTCGCGCGTTGAAGGCCTGGCCGGAGAAGGGCCCGCCGCGCGATCCGGCCGCCTGGCTCATCTTCGTCGGCCGCAACAGCGGAATCGACCAGGTCAGGAAACGGGCGAAGCATCAGCCGCTGCCGCCCGAGGAGGTGCTGTCCGATCTCGACGATATGGAAGGCGACCTTGCGGACCGGCTGGACGGTTCGCATTATCGCGACGATATTCTGCGCCTGCTCTTCGTGTGCTGCCATCCCGACCTGCCGGCGACGCAGCAGATCGCGCTGGCGCTGCGCATCGTTTCCGGGCTTTCGGTCAGGCAGATCGCGCGTGCCTTCCTCGTTTCCGAAGCGGCGATGGAACAGCGCATCACGCGGGCCAAGGCGAAGGTGGGGGCTGCCGGCATTCCCTTCGAGACGCCCGATGCCGTGGCGCGGGCCGAACGGCTCGGCCTTGTCGCGGCGATGATCTATCTCGTTTTCAACGAAGGTTATTCGGCCGGTGTGCCGGAAAAGGCGGAGGCGCCCTTCTGCGCCGAGGCGATCCGGCTGGCGCGGCTGCTGCTGACGCTTTTCCCCGCCGAACCCGAGATCATGGGCCTGACGGCGCTGCTTCTGCTGCAGCATTCGCGGCTGGCCGCACGTTTCGACGGCGACGGCCAGCTGGTGCTGCTGGAGGACCAGGACCGCGCGCTCTGGGACCGTGCGCTGATCGACGAGGCGCTGGTGCTGATCGACAAGGCGATCCGCCATCGCGCGCCGGGCGCCTATCAGATCCAGGCGGCGATTGCCGCGCTGCATGCCCGCGCCGTAAGCGCCGCCGAGACGGACTGGTTCGAGATCGATCTCCTCTACCAGACGCTGGAGCGCCTGCAGCCCTCGCCGGTCGTCCGGCTCAACCGGGCCGTCGCCGTCTCCAAGCGGGAAGGGCCGGCCGCGGCGCTGGCACTGATCGAACCGTTGGAAGACAAGCTGAGCGGCTATTTCTACTTCCATGGCCTGCGCGGCGGCCTGCTGAAGCAGCTTGGCCGCTACCGCGAGGCGCACGAGGCCTTCGACCGCGCCATCGCACTTGCCGGCAACGCCGCCGAGGCTGCCCATATCCGCCAGCACATCGACAGCATGCAGCGCGAGATGATCGAAACTGCAAAATAATTTCATTTCCGATGTCGGATCGGCCGCTACCCGGTCGTCCTTGATACGAACCAACCCATTCCACTCAATGAGGAAAATGACATGACCGACGCTGCTGAAATCAAGCCCGCCAACAACCGCGAACTCGTGCTGACCCGCGTGCTCAACGCCACGCCCGCCCAGCTCTTCAAGGCCTGGACGACACCGGACCTGATGAAGCAGTGGTTCGCGCCGAAGCCATACGAGACGCCCGTCATCGAGATCGAGCCGCGCGACGGCGGCAAGTTCCGCACCGTCATGACCGGCCCCGACGGCTTCCACATGGACAATACCGGCATCTTCCTGAAGGTCGAGAAGGACCGCCGCATCATCACCACCGACGCCTTCGGTCCGGATTTCAAGCCGACGGAAAAGGCCTTCTTCAGCGCCGAAATCCTCCTCGACGACCTCGGCAACGGCCAGACCCGCTATACCGCCATCGCCCGCCACTGGTCTGTCGAGGATTGCGAAATGCACGAGAAGATGGGCTTCCACGAAGGCTGGGGCCAGGTGGCGACGCAGCTCGAAGCGGTTGCCTCCAAGCTGTAAAACGCTCGGGGCGCAAGGTTTTGACGAAGCCTTGCGCCCGCTCCCTTCGTCACGCGATCCGGCGCGTGGCAGGACGATTGCGTAGGATGAAGGAATGCCGGGCCTTGTGCGCTATGCCGGCTGCCGGTTTTCGTGGCGAGGCGGCGGCTGGTCACCGGTAAACACACTGTTTCCCGATTGGCCCTTCCAAGCGGCTTCAGCCGGTCCTATCTCACGGCAAATTCCTCTTTCATCCGGAACATCCCATGGAACTTGGCCTCTATACCTTTGCCGATGTCGATCCCAATGCCGCCGACAAGGGGCGGGAAGGGGAGCGGCGGCTGAAGAACCTCCTGGAAGAAATCGCGCTGGCCGATCAGGTCGGGCTCGATGTCTTCGGACTTGGCGAGCATCACCGGGCGGACTATGCCGCCTCCGCTCCCGCCGTCGTGCTGGCCGCCGCCGCGGCGCAGACGAAAAACATCCGGCTTTCGAGCGCCGTGACGGTGCTGTCGTCCGACGATCCGGTGCGGGTGTTCCAGCAGTTCGCGACGGTCGACCTCATTTCGGGCGGTCGGGCGGAGATCATGGCGGGGCGCGGCTCCTTCATCGAATCCTTCCCGCTCTTCGGCTATGCGCTTGACGATTATGACCAGCTTTTCGAAGAGAAGCTGGACCTGCTGCTGGCGCTCAACGAAAGCGAAAAGGTCTCCTGGAACGGCGTGATGCGCGCGCCGCTGCCGGGGCTTGGCGTCTATCCGCGCCCGGCGCATGGCAGGCTGCCGATCTGGATTGCCGTCGGCGGCACGCCCCAGTCGGTGGCGCGGGCGGGTGCCTACGGTCTGCCGCTGGCGCTCGCCATCATCGGCGGCACGCCGGCGCGGTACGCGCCGCTGTTCGATCTCTACCGCGAGGCCGCCCGCCGTGCGGAGCAGGGCGCGGAGAAGCTGAAGACCAGCATCAATGTGCATGGCTTCATCGCCGATACGACCGCGGCTGCGGCGGATATCTTCTACGGGCCGCAGGCCGAGGTGATGAACCGCATCGGCCGCGAACGCGGCTGGGGACCGACGAGCCGGGCGCAGTTCGACCAGTCCATCGGCCCGGACGGCCATCTCTTCCTCGGCGATCCCGAAACGGTGGCGCGGAAGATCGTCGCGCATTGGAAGATTTTCCAGAACGACCGCTTCCTCCTGCAGATGGCGATCGGAATGATGCCGCACGACCATATTTTGCGCGGTATCGAGCTCTACGGCACGAAGGTCGCGCCGCTGGTGCGCGAGATGCTGGCGGAAGCAAGGGCGGATATGGCCGCTTCCGCCTGACAGCGTGGCGCGTCCATGATAGGACGCGCCCCGAAAGAGAGATGCGATGACCCTTGGAAACGATGAAGACCTCAACGGCCTGAAGGCCATCGGCCGGATCTGCGCGAATGTGCTGCAACACATGTCGACGGCGCTCCGGCCGGGCATGACGACGGCCGAACTCGACCTGATCGGCCGCCGCATGCTGGAGGCCGCGGGTGCGCGCTCGGCGCCGGAAAGCTGCTATAATTTCCCGGGCGCGACCTGCATTTCCCTCAACGAGGAGGTGGCGCACGGCATTCCGGGCGACCGCGTGATCCGCGAAGGCGACCTCATCAATATCGACGTTTCCGCCGAGCTCGACGGCTACTTCGCCGATACCGGCGCGTCCTTCACGGTCGGCCGCGCGGCGCCTGCGGTGGAACGTCTCTGCCGGGACGGCAAGCGGGCGCTGTGGGTCGGTCTCAAGGAAGTGAAGGCGGGCAAGCCGCTGGCGCAGGTCGGCAACGCCATCGGCGAGTTCGCGCGCAAGAACCGCTATACGCTGATCGCCAACCTTGCCAGCCACGGCGTCGGCCGCTCGCTGCACGAGGAGCCGACGGAAATCGCCACCTGGCCCGATCCGCAGGAAAAGCGCCAGATGACGGAAGGTCTGGTCTTCACGGTGGAGCCCTTCCTGTCGCTCGGCGCCAACTGGGCCGAGGGCGGCGACCGCGACGAGTGGACGCTCTACAGCGAGCCGAGCGCGCCGACCGTGCAGTTCGAGCATACGGTCGTCGCCACGCGCAACGGTCCGCTGGTGGTGACGCTGCCGGGCTAGGCGCTTCAGGGATCGCGGCGGTAAGGCGCGCCGCCCTTTGCCGGAAACGCTCCAGCCTTCACCGGGGCTGATCCGATCATCAAATTATCTCGTTTGTCGCGGCCATGGTGCAGTGCGATGGTCGCGGCATGATGCAACGCACAGTCCTGTCCCGCGAACCCGTCCGGGCGGCCCTTGCCGGGGCGCTTGCCATGGCCGTCGCCATGGGGCTCGGCCGCTTCTTCTATACGCCCGTGCTCCCCGGCATGATGGCGGGTCTCGGCCTCGATGCTGCCGATGCCGGCATCATCGCGGCGGCAAATTTTGCGGGTTACCTCCTCGGCGCGGTGCTGGCGGCCTATGGCTGGGCGGCCGGCCACGAACGGCGCCTCGCGCTCGGCGCGCTGGCGGCGACCGTGCTGCTTCTCATCGCCATGGGCCTGCTCTCGGGCGTTGCGGCGCTGTCCCTCGTGCGGTTTCTCGCCGGCCTTGCCAGTGCCTTCGCCATGATCTTCACGACGGGCATCGTGCTCACCATCGGCCTTGCCCATCAGGATCCCGGCGTGCAACGCGCGCATTTTTCCGGCGTCGGCATCGGCATCGCGGTCTCGGCGGTGCTCGTCTATCTGCTCTCGCTGATTGCCGATCCCGCGCTTCCCACCTGGCGGATCGACTGGCTCGCCGGGGCGCTGCTCGGCGCGCTCGGCCTTGCCGTCGTCGCCATGCTGCTGCCCCGGCCTTCCCGCAACACGGTCGCCGCGCGTGAACCGCCCATCGTCTGGACGCGGCCGCTTGCGGCGCTGACGCTGAGCTACGGCCTCTTCGGCATCGGCTATGTCGTCACCGCCACCTTCATCGTCGCCATCGCGCGGGAAGGGGCGCAAAGCCCGCTGCTGGAATGCCTCACCTGGCTCCTGACGGGTGCCGCCGCCGCGGTTTCGCTCATCGCCTGGAAGCCGGTGGAACGGCGCCATGGCGTCGCGGCCGCCTATCTTGCCGCCCTTCTCGTCGAGACGGTGGGCGTCGCCATGACGGTCACGCTGCCCTTTCCCTGGTCCGCGCTCATCGGCGGCGCGCTGCTCGGGCTCACCTTCATCGTCATCACGGCCTATGGCCTGCAGCTTGGCCGGGTTCTCGCCAGCGAAAGCCCGCGGCGTGTGCTGGCGCTGATGACGGCCGCCTTCGGCGTCGGACAGATCCTCGGGCCGCTCGGCGCAGGCTTCCTTGCGGCGCGCGCGGGAAGCTACGTGCTGGCGAGTCTCGCCGCGGCCGCCCTCCTGCTGCTTGCCGCGGCCATCACGGTTCTCGGCGGCGCGCTCTCCATTAAATCTCGGTAATCCGGGCGCGTGCCGATTGTTGCCCTGTGCAAACTCCTCTAGGTTCGGCGCGAACCGGCAGCGCGGCTGCCCCTCGCAAACGAGAGTTTCGCCCCTTGGTCCACGCCTTCTTCCCGCAGCCGAAGCTGTTCTTTTCCTCCCTCGTCGTCTGGACGCTGCTTGCGATTGCGGTCTGGTATCTTGGCGGCGCCGATTTCGGCGCGGTCCTCGGCATGCCACCGCTGCCCGAGGGCACCGAGCCGCCCGTCGGCCTCGGCTATTTCGTGACGCCCGACAACATCTGGTTCTACCTCTACTTCCTCATCTGCACCGGCATCTTCGGCCTGTTCTGGCAGATCCGGGCGAAGGACAATCCCTGGACCAACTGGTCGATCTGGGGTTCGGCCTTCATCATCTTCTCGACCTATTTCAGCGTGCAGGTCTCGCTCGCCATCAACAACTGGCGCCGGCCCTTCGGTGACACGCTGATGGGCGCCTTCCAGCAGAACAGCACGGTCACGGTCGATCACTTCTTCGACCTGATGCTGATCTTCTGCCAGATCGCCTTCATCAGCGTCTTCGTCTACGTGATCACGCGCTTCTTCGTCAGCCACTATGTCTTCCGCTGGCGCACGGCGATGAACAATTACTACATGTCGCTGTGGACGCGCGTGCGCCATATCGAAGGCGCCTCGCAGCGCGTGCAGGAAGACACGATGCGCTTCGCCACCATCACCGAAGGTCTCGGCGTCAGCCTGATCGATGCGGTGATGACGCTGGTCGCCTTCCTGCCGGTGCTCTTCGCGCTTTCGGTCCATATCGGCCCGATGCCCTTCATCGGCGAGATCCCGCATGCGCTGTTCTGGGCCGCGATCCTCTGGTCGGCCTTCGGCACCTTCCTGCTCGCCTTCGTTGGCATCAAGCTGCCGGGCCTCGAATTCCGCAACCAGCGCGTCGAGGCGGCCTACCGCAAGGAACTGGTCTATGGCGAGGATGACGCCAGCCGCGCCCAGCCGCCGACGGTTCGCGAGCTCTTCGACAATGTCCGGACGAACTATTTCCGGCTCTATTTCCACTATCTCTATTTCAACGTCGCCCGCATGTTCTACCTGCAGGCCGACAACCTCTTCGTCTACTTCATCCTCGTGCCGACCATCGTCGGCGGCAAGATCACCTATGGTATCCTGAACAGATCCTGACGGCCTTCGGGCAGGTGTCGAGCTCGTTCCAGTATCTCGTCAACTCCTGGTCGACGATCATCGAGCTGCAGTCGATCTTCAAGCGCCTGAAGGCCTTCGAGGCGGCGATCGAAGGGCAGGAACTGCCGAGCATCGACCAGCAGTTCATCGAGGCCGGCGGCAACGAGGACCTGGCGCGCTAGAGAGTTTCCGGCCGAAGCGGGGTCGCTTCGGCGTCGGATAATGCGGTAAAAACAAAAGCCAGAGCATTTCCGGCGAACCCGATAAACCGGAAATGCTCCAGGACAGTTCCGGTTATCGGGTTATTCTCAGAGGGCGGCTCCGGCCGCCTTCTTGTCCTTTGCGAGGATGTCCATCGCCTCGACATAGTTGACGCAGGCGACGTCCGCCCTGCCGCAGGTTTCCGTCAGGAAGCGGTCGAGCGCGCGCCAATAGGCGCCGGCATTCATCTCGACGAAATGGAAGCCGAGCTGAAGGGGGATGCGCTCGCCGTCATATTGCCGGTCGAAGGCATCGCGATAGGCTTTCAGCGTGCTTTCCTCGAAGGCGGCGCTCTTTTCGGGGTTTTCCTTGCCCTTGGAATGGCGGACATAGAGGTTGTAGTCCATCGCGATGACCGGGCGCCCGGATGTCCCCTCGGGGATGAGCGGCAGGCCGAAGCGGGCGATCGCGCCGCTCGCGACGGGGAGGGCCGGCCCCTTCGTCACGAGGCTGGCGTCATAGCGGAAGCCTTCCGCCTCAAGGGCTTTCACAAGCCCGCTGCCGGCCGAAAGATAGGGGGCGCGGAACCCCTTGATGTCCCTGGCCACGAAATCCTGCCAGCCAGCCGGCTCCCGCTCGCCGACGCCGGCATTCTGCCAGGCGTTCTTCAGCGAATCCCGGAAGAAGGCGAACTCCGCCTTCCAGTCCGCTTCGCTCCACTTGCCGCCATCGAAATGGCCGCAGGCGTGGCTGCCGATGTCGTGTCCCTCGAGCTTCGCCAGCCAGATTTCGCCCAGCCGCAGGATCGTGTCGTCCTTGTCGGGTGCAAATCCGACATTGGAGCGGCCGCGCTTTTCATGCGGCGCCTGGTATTTGGCGCGCTCGCTCTTCGGAAAGAGGAAGGTGCAGGAAAGGAAATAGGTGAAATGCGCGCCGGTGCGCTTCGCCATGGCGCGGCTCTTCTCCCACAGGAGATTGTCGTGCGCGCCGTCGAAGGAGACGATGACGAGCTGCTTGCGCTTGGCCGGCTCGATCGCATCGTCCTTGGCGTTGGCCGAGCCGACGGTGAGCGCGGCGGCGAGGGGAAGAAGGAAAAATCGAGACAACATGGCGACCCGCGACAATTTGCAAAGGGTCTCTCATCGATTCCGAATGCGGCAATCCTTTGATCGGACTGGAATTGTCTCGCGGCGGGAGATATTCCAGAGGAAGCGGTCAAGGACCGAAGATTTTTTCAAGGGGCATTTCCATGACGTTGCTCATCGCCGGTCTCGTTCTCTTCATCGTCACGCATCTCCTGCGTCCCTTCGCGCCCGGACTGCGCAATGCGGGCATCGCCACGCTCGGCAAGCCGGCATGGATGGCGCTGCACGGCATCGTCTCGCTGGCAAGCCTCGTGCTCATCGCCTACGGTTTTGTCGATGCGCGCGCGAATGGCGGTGAGATGCTCTATTTCCCGCCGACCTTTATGGCGCATATCGCACTGACGCTGATGATGATCGCCTCGATCTGTCTCGTCGCCGGTTTCCTGCCGGCCGGACACATCCGCACGAGGCTGAAGTTCCCCGTGCTCGTCGCCATCAAGATCTGGGCGCTGGCCCACCTGCTCGCCAATGGCGAAAGCTACTCGGTGCTGCTTTTCGTCACGATCCTCGCCTGGGCGGTCATCCTGCGCATCACGCTGAAGAAGCGCATCGCGGCGGGAGAGACGAAACTGCCGGTCTTCGTGTCGGCAAAATACGATCTGGTCGCCGTCGTCGTCGGCCTCGCACTCTACGCCGTCATCGTTCTCAAGCTTCACGAATGGGTGATCGGCGTCGCGCCGCTGCCCTGATACACAGGCCGATCCCGGGGTTTTCACGCCTGCCCCCTTACAACGCCGAGAAAATGGGGTAGAAGGCGCGAACTCCAATCGTCAGCAAGAGCCGGGCAGGGAATGGTACATCAGGACGACAGCTTTATCCGCGAGGTGAACGAGGAACTGCGTTCCGACCAGATGCGCCTGGTCTGGAAGCGCTTCGGCCGTGTCCTCATCGCCGGCGCCGTTCTGGTCGTTCTCGGCACGATCGGCAAGGTGAGCTACGAATACTGGCGCGACGGCGAAGCTTCGGCCGCCGGCGATCAGTTCCTCGCCGCCCTGAACCTTGCCCGCGAAGGCAAGAAGGACGAGGCGCTTGCAGCGCTCACCGGTCTCGAGAAGGACGGCTTCGGCTCCTATTCCGTCCTGGCGCGCATGCGCTCGGCCTCGCTGCTCGCCGAAACGGACGGGCAGGCCGCCGTCAACGCCTTCACGGCGATCTCCAAGGATACGTCGGTGCCGCAGGCGCTGCGCGATGCCGCGCGCCTTCGCGCCGCTTATGTGCTTGTCGATACCGGCACCTACGATCAGGTGTCCGCCGAAGCCGAACAGCTTGCGACGCCGCAGAGCGCGCTGCGCCATTCCGCCCGCGAGGTTCTCGGTCTCTCCGCCTACAAGCACGAGGACTATGCGCGCGCCAAGGAATGGTTCGATGCCATCGTCAACGACAGCGAAAGCCCGCGCACCGTCGCCAACCGCGCGAAGATGCTGCTTGACCTGATTGCCGCAAGCGGCAAGCTGTCCTCCTGATCCGGCTTTCCCGGGTCACTACAACGGAACACGTTCATGAGCTTTACCGTCGCCATTGTCGGACGCCCCAATGTCGGCAAGTCCACCCTGTTCAACAGGCTCGTGGGCAAGAAGCTCGCGCTCGTCGACGACACGCCCGGCGTCACGCGTGACCGCCGCCCCGGCGATGCACGCCTCGTCGACCTGCGCTTCCGCATCGTCGATACCGCCGGTCTCGAAGAGGCCGCGCCCGACACGCTGCAGGGTCGCATGCGCGCCCAGACGGAAGCTGCCATCGACGAAGCGGATCTCTCGCTCTTCGTGGTCGACGCCAAGATGGGGCTGACGCCCGTCGACCAGGCGCTCGCCGACATGCTGCGCAAGAAGGGCAAGCCCGTCGTGCTCGTCGCCAACAAGTCGGAAGCCCGCGGCTCCGACGGCGGCTTCTACGATGCCTTCACGCTCGGCCTCGGAGAACCGACGCCGATCTCGGCCGAACACGGCCAGGGCATGCTCGACCTGCGCGACGCCATCGTCGCCGCCATCGGCGAGGAACGCGCCTTCCCGGAAGACGACGAGGCCGTCACCGATATCGACGTGCGCGCGGAACTGGCCGAAGGTGCGGAAGAGGACGAGGATTTCGAACCGGAATATGACGAGACGAAGCCGCTGCGCGTCGCCATCGTCGGCCGCCCCAATGCGGGCAAGTCCACGCTCATCAACCGCTTCCTCGGCGAGGACCGGCTGCTGACCGGCCCGGAAGCCGGCATCACGCGCGATTCCATCTCCGTCGAATGGGACTGGAAGGGCCGCACGATCAAGATGTTCGACACGGCCGGCATGCGCCGCAAGGCCAAGGTGCAGGAGAAGCTGGAAAAGCTCTCCGTCGCCGACGGCCTGCGCGCCATCCGTTTTGCCGAGACGGTTGTCATCGTCTTCGATTCCACCATTCCCTTCGAGAAGCAGGACCTGCAGATCGTCGACCTCGTGCTGCGCGAAGGGCGCGCCGCCGTGCTCGCCTTCAACAAGTGGGACCTGATCGACGACCCGCAGGCCGTGCTTGCGGACCTGCGCGAGAAGACCGACCGGCTGCTGCCGCAGGCGCGTGGCATTCGCGCCGTCCCGGTTTCCGGCCAGACGGGTCGCGGCCTCGACAAGCTGATGCAGGCCGTCATCGAAACGGACCGCACCTGGAACCGCCGCATCTCCACGGCCAAGCTGAACCGCTGGCTGGATGCCCAGCAGACCCAGCATCCGCCACCGGCCGTTTCCGGCCGCCGCCTGAAGCTGAAATACATGACGCAGGTGAAGGCCCGCCCGCCGGGCTTCATGATTTCCTGCACGCGTCCCGACGCGCTGCCGGAATCCTATATCCGCTACCTGACGAACGGCCTGCGCAACGACTTCAACCTGCCGGGCGTGCCGATCCGCATCCACTTCAGGGCGGCGGACAATCCGTTCGCGAACAAGGCGAAGAAAAAGCGCTAGAGCATGTCAGGTTCAGCTTGAACCTGACATGCTCTAAATTCTTTTGTTTTCGTTTGTCTTTTCGGGAAAACCGGTTCCCACTTTTCCCTGACAAACTCTAAGACCCGGGGCCGGGCCGGATGTGCCCGCGGATCGCGCTCGGCGCAAAGCCGAAGCGCGCGCGGAACCGCGCCGCGAAGCGCGACTGCGAATCGTAGCCCACCGCTTCGGCGATCCGCAGGATCGAAAGCGCCGTCGACTGCAGCAACTGCATGGCGATGGACATGCGCACGTCGATCAGCAGCGCCTGGAACGACCAGTTTTCCGCCGAGAGTTTGCGCCGCAGCGTCGCTTCGCTGACGGCAAGCGCCCTGCAAAGGTCGGCGCTCGTCCAGTCTGCATGGGGTTCGGCGGAAATCAGGTCGCGCACGCGGTCGCTGAAGCCGGCAGCCCGCGGCAGCGCGAAGCGCCCGCCGGCTAGATCCAGCCAGAGCAGGAGTTCGCCGAGCCGGTGTCGGGCGATTTCGGCCGGGATACTGTCGGGTTCGACGATCGCCTGCGCGCAATCGGCAAAGGCGTCGTGAAAGCTGCGATGCGGGCGGTCGACGGTGAAGGCGCGCGGAAACGGACGGCCGGTGCCGGAACCGGCGGCAAAGGCGGCGACGGTCTCCGGCTCGAAGGCGATCCAGCGCGCCTCATAGGCCGCTTCGCCCTCGGCGGCGTTGATGACGTCGAAGGTCTCGCCCTGCGCCAGCGCGATGCAGCCACCCGCGGGCACGATCCATTCCTCGTCGCCCGTGCGCAGCACCTTCGTGCCGCGTTCGACGAGAATGAGGACGGGGCGATTGATCAGGATATTGGCATAGCGCAGCCGGTTGTACTGCACGATGCGGGCCGAGGCGCCGATCTCGGGGCGTATGGCGATGTTCATCCGGTCCATCCGATGGTTTCGCCCGAGCCTATCCCTGACGGTAAGGCCCGGGCAAGAACCGGTGTCAGCGTTTTCCCTTGGCCGAGACGGTCGCCGTGGCCAGCGCGTTCATGGTGCTGACGAAGCCGACCATGGCCGGCGTCGCCGTGTCGGGCACCGGAAGCGTGTCGATGCCGAGCGCCTTCACGGTGATCGTGTAGTCGTGTTCCGGCCCCTCCGGCGGGCAGGCGCCGAGGAAGCCGGGCGTGCCCATATCCGTCGGCGTCATGCGCGCGCCCTTCGGCAGGGCCGCCTCGCCGTTGCCTGCGCCCGCTGCAAGCCCGGTGGCATCGGCGGGAAGGTCCACCACGACCCAGTGCCACCAACCGGATCCGGTCGGCGCATCCTTGTCGTAGATCGTCACCACGAAGCTTTTGGTGCCGGCGGGGGCGTTCGACCAATGGATGTCGGGCGAGACGTTTTTGCCGGTGCAGCCCATGATGTCGGCAAATTGCGCCGGCTGCACGGTGCCGGAGGCAAAGGCCTCGCTGCTGACGGTGAAATCGGCCGCGCGGCTTGTCAGCGGGCAAAGGCAAAGCGCGGCGGCGAGCGCCGCCTTGGTGATCGTGTTTGTCATGGGCCTGTCCTGTCATCGGTTAAGACGGGAACAGGCTAGGGCGGATCGCCGGCTGCGTCGGTGCGCGGCCGATCGTTTTTCGTGCCGATCCGATCAATCAGCCGTTCGGCAGCTTGTCCTTTGCCACCAGGGCACCGTGATGCTGGATGACCGCGGCGGCGACATCGGCGGCAAAGCGCGCGGCCTGCGTGGGACTGGCGCCCGTCGCGAGGCGGGCGAGGAAGCCGCCGTTGAAGCTGTCGCCGGCGCTGGTGGTATCGACGATCTTTTCGACCCTGGCGGACGGCACATGATCGCGGTTTTCAGCGAAGACCAACGTCGCGCCCTCCGCACCGTCTTTCACCACCAGCCCGTCCACGCCGAGGGCGCGATAGCGGGCGACGGTTTCGTCCAGCCCAGCATCGCCGAAATGGGTGACTTCGTCATCGAGGCTCGGCATGACGAGCGTCGCGGCGCGTGCGCCCTCGGTGATCGCCGCGCGCATGCGGTCGGCATCGTCCCACAGGCGGGGGCGGATATTGGGATCGAAGACGACGCGCTTGCCGGCGGCCTTGGCGCGGCGCAGCTCTGCCAGCAGCGTTTCCACATCCTCGGCGGGCAGGATGGCAAGCGTGATGCCGGAGAAGACGATGATGTCGGAGGCCTCGATGGCGGCACGCAGCCTGTCGCCGTCACGGGCGAGCAGCTTTGCGGCGGAGACCGAGCGCCAGTAGGAGAAGCTGCGTTCGCCGTCCTTGAGATGGATCATGTAAAGGCCCGGCGAACGACCGTCGATGCGCGCGACATGATCGGTGCCGATGCCGTGGCCTTCCATGAAGGCCAGCATTTCATCGGAGATCATGTCCTTGCCGACGGCCGAGAGATACTCGACGCTCCAGTCCGCGGGCAAGAATTGACGGGCGTAATAGGCGGTGTTGAACGTATCGCCGGCAAAGCTCTTGCGCATCAGCCCGCCCTCGGCCTGCATCAGTTCCACCATGCATTCGCCGATTGCCAGCAGCCGTCCCGCCATTGCCCGTCCCTCCCGGTTAACTTCGCCGGAAAGAGGAAATACTGTCAAAGAGTTGCCGCGGCAAGACGATGCCGGTGCTTTCCGCCGCGCGTTGCCGTTCCGCGCGGTCGAGGCCGGGGATGTGCACCCCGTAGTCACGGGAAAGGCGCGCGGCCTGCGCGGCAAACCGGGAGGGGAAATCTTCGGCAAGGAGCTGCGGCGAAAGCGCGAGCACGAAGAGGCCGGCGCCCGGCGAAGTATCGCCAGCCTGGAAATCCGGCGCGTCGAGCGACCAGTTGGCGCCCGTCAGGCCAGCGGCGAGCACTTCCACCATCAGCGCGATATTCGCGCCGCGCTGGCCACCGAAGGCGAGCAGCGCCCCCTGCATGGCGGCGAAGGGATCGGTCGTCGGCTCGCCGTCCTGATCGAGCGCCCAACTGTCGGGGATCGCTTCGCCGCGGGCGGCCGCCTCGCGGATGTTGACATAGGCCGTGGCGCTGGACGCCTGATCGACGAGCAGGAAACGGCCGTCTTCGAGGGGCGCGGCGAAGGCGAGCGGATTGGTACAGTAGACGGGCTGGCGGCTGCCGGCGCCGGCCAGCAGGGCCGGGCCATTGGTTGCGGCCAGCGCCACCAGTCCCTCTTCAGCAAGGCGAGCGGCATACCAGCCGAGTTCACCGGTCGTGTAGCTGTTATGCGAGGTGAAGACCGCGATGCCGAAGGTCTTTGCCTTGGACACCAGTTCCTCATGGGCGATGGAAAAGCCGTGCTGGGCGATGCCGCCCATCGCATCGCATTTCATGATGGCCGGCACGGGCGAGGTGATCAGCGGTTCGGCGCGCCCGACGATCCGGCCATCCACGAGGCTGCGCAGGTAATCCGTCAGATGCAGGAAACCGACCGTCCGCTTGCCGGCCATCTCGGCATCGACGGTCGCGCGGGCGAGCGCATCGGCGGCCGGTTCGGCCATGCCGACGCGCATCAACGCAGCGCGGGCAAGGTCGAGGGCTTCCGTGGGGGAAAGGGTGACGGCATCGGTCATATGGTCGAGCTTCTCTATGGAATTCGGGGGCATCATCCAGACCGGGCGCCGCCTCGTCAACCTCGGAAAAATCCGGCTGCCTGCCGTTTACCCCCGCAAGGGTGCGCGTTACATCTTGTCCGGCAGCAACAGGCACTGGAGCGAAGACGCATGGCAAAGCCCCGCAACAAGACCGACAACTGGTGGCGCGGCGCGGTCATCTACCAGGTCTATCCCCGCTCGTTCCAGGACACGACCGGCGACGGCATGGGGGATCTGAGGGGCATCACCAGGCGGCTCGGGCATATCGCCTCGCTCGGTGTCGATGCGATCTGGCTTTCGCCATTCTTCAAGTCGCCGATGGCCGACATGGGGTATGACGTTTCGGACTATTGCGACGTCGATCCGATGTTCGGCACGCTCGCCGACTTCGACGTCATGCTGGCCGAGGCCCATCGCCTCGGCATCAAGGTGATCATCGATCAGGTGATTTCGCACACCTCCGACCAGCATCCCTGGTTCGTCGAAAGCCGTTCCAGCCGCAAGAACCCGCGGGCGGACTGGTATGTCTGGGCCGATCCGAAGCCGGACGGCACGGCGCCCAACAACTGGCTGTCCATCTTCGGCGGGCCGGGCTGGGAATGGGACGGCGTGCGCAAGCAATATTACATGCACAACTTCCTGACCTCGCAGCCAGACCTCAACTTCCACAATCCGGATGTGCAGGACGCGCTTTTGAAGACCGTGCGTTTCTGGCTCGACCGGGGCGTCGACGGCTTCCGTCTCGATACCGTGAACTTCTACTTCCACGATCGGAAGCTGCGCGATAATCCGCCGCACGACCCCAACCCGGACGAGATCGGCCTCGATGCGCCGGACGTCAATCCCTATGGCATGCAGACGCATCGCTATGACAAGACGCAGCCGGAGAACATCGATTTCCTCAAGCGCTTCCGCGCGCTGCTCGACGAGTACGAGGGACGCATGACCGTGGGCGAGGTGGGCGATGGCGCGCGCTCGCTGAAGACGGTCGCCGAATATACCAGCGGCGGCGACAAGCTGAACATGTGCTACACGTTCGACCTGCTCGGGCCGGATTTCACGGCCGACCATGTGCGCAGATGCGTGCAGGGTTTCCAGCGGGCGGTGACGGATGGCTGGGTCTGCTGGGCCTTCTCCAACCACGACGTCAACCGGCATGTCAGCCGCTTCATCAAGACCTCGGAGGAGCGCGAGCGTGTCGCGAAACTCGCGATCACGCTCCTGTCGACCTTGCGCGGCTCGATCTGCCTCTATCAGGGCGAGGAACTCGGTCTCACCGAGGCCGACCTTGCCTTCGAGGATCTGCGCGATCCCTATGGCATCCGCTTCTGGCCGGCCTTCAAGGGCCGCGACGGGTGCCGCACGCCGATGCCCTGGCAGCATGGCGAGGCCCATGCCGGTTTCAGCACGGGAAAACCCTGGCTGCCGGTTCCGGAGGATCACGCCCGGCTTGCCGTCGATACGCAGGAGAAGATCGCCGGCTCGGTGCTCAACCACTACCGCGCGACGCTCGCCTTCCGCAGGGAGCATGAGACGCTGCATGACGGCGACATGGCCTTCCTCCATTCCAACCACGACATCCTCGCCTTCACCCGCGAGAAGGGCGGCGAAAAGCTGCTCTTCGTCTTCAACCTGACGCGGGAAAAGGCCGAGTTCGTGCCGGCGAAATCGCTGAAGCTCGGCGCGCCGCTACCGGTGCCCGGTTTCGGCGCGAAGCTGAAGGACGGGTCGATCGAGCTCGACGGGCTGGATATGGCGTGCGTGCGTCTCTAGAGCGGATCGTCTCGGCGCCGGAGAACGCGGTAAAAACAAAAAGCTAGAGTTTGTCAGGGAAAAGTGGGAACCGGTTTTCCCGAAAAGCCAAACGAAAACAAAAGAATGTAGAGCATGTCTGGTTCAATCTGAACCTGACATGCTCCAGCGCCCGCGTCTTGCCAGAAAGGCCGGCCTCATTCCATCAGCGCAAACCGGTCTACATCCACCATGCCGCGATCCGAAATCTTCAGGTGCGGGATGACGGGGAGCGGCAGGAAGGCGAGCTGGAGGAAGGGTTCCTCCAGCGTCGCGCCGAGGGCGAAAGCGGCCTGGCGCAGATGGTGGAGTGTGTCGCGGACGGCCTCGTAGGGCTCAAGGCTCATCAGGCCGGCGACCGGCAGGGCGATCTCGCCCGTCACGATGCCGTTTTCCACGACGACGAAGCCGCCCTTGATCTCGCCGAGGCGATTGGCAGCAAGCGCCATATCGTCCTCGTCGACGCCGACGACGCAGATATTGTGGCTGTCATGGCCGACTGTCGAGGCGATGGCGCCCTTCTTCAGGCCGAAACCCTGGACGAAGCCGTTGGCATGGTTGCCGTTCTTGCCGTGGCGTTCGATGACGGCCACCTTGATGATGTCCTGCGCGAGATCGACGGTCGTCTGATTGCCTTTCGCGGGCAGACGGTAGCGACGATGCTCGGTGATGATCTTGCCCGGCAGGACGCCGATGACCGGCGTCTCGCCGTCCGTGACCGGAACGGCGAAATGGGCGGCATTGACCGGGCGGGCCTTGACGCTGTCGAGGCCGACGGGTTCGACCGGCCTGCGCGTGGCAAAGAGCGCGGCATCGACCTTGCGGCCCGCGGAGAAGACCATCTCGGCTTTGCAGTTTTCCAGCGTGTCGACGACGACGAGGTCGGCCCGCCAGCCCGGTGCGACGAGACCGCGATCGCGAAGACCAAAGGCCTTCGCCGCGGAAATCGACGCGGCGCGATAGACGGCGAGCGGTGCGCGGCCATGGCCGATGGCGGTGCGGATCATGTAGTCGAGATGGCCCTGCTCGGCGATGTCGAGCGGGTTGCGGTCGTCGGTGCAGAGCGCGATGAAGGGCGAGAGACGTTCGGTGAGAATGGGCATCAGCGCGTGCAGGTCCTTGGAGACGGAGCCTTCGCGCACGAGGATGTGCATGCCCTTGCGGATCTTTTCCAGCGCCTCCTCCGCGGTGGTGCATTCGTGTTCGGTGCGGATGCCGGCCGATAGATACCCGTTGAGATCGTTGCCGGAGAGCAGCGGCGCGTGGCCGTCGATATGCGCGCCCTGGAAGGCTTCGAGCTTGGCGAGACAGACTGGATCCTTGTGGATCACCCCTGGAAAATTCATGAATTCGGCAAGGCCGATCACCTTGGGATGATCGCGGAAGGGCAGGAGCCGCTCGATCGGCAGGTCCGCGCCGGATGTTTCGAGATGGGTCGCCGGCACGCAGCTCGAGAGCTGCACGCGGATGTCCATGATCGTTTCCAGTGCGCTGTCGAGGAAGAACTGGATGCCTTCGGTGCCAAGCACGTTGGCGATCTCGTGCGGATCGCAGATGACCGTCGTCACGCCGTAGGGCAGGACGCAGCGGTCGAATTCATGCGGCGTCACCAGCGAGGATTCGATGTGGAGATGGGTATCGATGAAGCCGGGTACGACGGTACGGCCGGTAATGTCGATTTCCGTGCGGCCGGTATAGCTGCCGCAGGTGCCGACGATGCGCCCTCCGCAAATGGCGATGTCGGAGGCAACGAGCTCGCCCGTCACGAGATCGAAGAACTGCCCGCCCTTCAGCACGATATCGGCCGGTTCGCGGCCGGTTCCCTGGTCGATGAAGCGTTCCAAGTCGGTCATGTCGGTCTCCGAATCCGTTTCGGGAGACTCTAGCCTTGCTGCCGAAAGAGGGAAGGGCCAGCGCGGCGAAACTTCAGGTCGGGAAGGTCACGGTAAAGGCGAAACGTGCCTGCTCGCCCGCGCCGAGCGTCGTCGTGTAGGGCCGGTCCTTCAGTTCGCGCGCGCCGCCATATTCCGCCGCCGTGCCATGCCAGGGTTCCACGCAAAGGAAGGGTGCGCCGGGTTTCGTCCAGAGTGCGAGGTTCGGCAGGTTCTCGAAACGGAAGGTCAGCGCCGGCCCGCCCTCGGCCGCGTAGGTGAGGCCG
Organism: Shinella sp. G-2; assembly: GCF_050172695.1. Taxonomy (NCBI): domain Bacteria; kingdom Pseudomonadati; phylum Pseudomonadota; class Alphaproteobacteria; order Hyphomicrobiales; family Rhizobiaceae; genus Shinella; species Shinella sp. G-2. Next base: position 441,453 of record NZ_JBBEYH010000003.1, read on the forward strand.
CTGCCTGCATTCTCAGGGAAAACCAGGGCGTCGTCGGCGAAGAGGCCGTGGTCGAGGGTGAGCCGGCCGCCGGCGAAGGGAGAGGGGTCGCGGCGCTGCGAGAGCAGGCCGTTTTCCAGCGGCTGGCGCAACGGTTCTGCGCCATTGTCGAGCAGGATCGTGTGCGGCCGGCCTTCGGCGCCGGGCAGGGGCCAAAGGAAGGCAGGGTGGAAGCCGAGACCGAAGGGCATGGGCGTCTCGCCCCGGTTTTCCACCGTGGCGGCGACGGTGAGCGCGGGGCCGTCAAGACTATGGTCCACGGTCAGCCGGAACGCGAAGGGGTAGAGGGCGCGGGTCTCGTCCGAGGTTTCCAGCCCATAGCGGCAGGCGGTTTCGCTCGCTGTTTCCAGCGAGAACTCCCGCCGCCGGGCAAAGCCGTGCTGCGCCACCGTGTAGGGCTTGCCGTCGACAAGCAGCGTATCGTCCGGCGCCTTGCCGACGATGGGGAACAGCACGGGAGACCGCCCGGTCCAGAAGGCGGCGTCGCCATTCCACAGCCAGTTCGCTCCGTCGCGCGTCGTGGCCGCCTGCATTTCGGCGCCGAGGGAGGAGATGTCGACGGAAAGAAAATCGTTCGCGATGCGGGTGATGGTCGGCATGGTGCTGGCCCCCAGGTTTCCACGCCGCACAATAGCCCTCAAACGGCGATGACTTGCAAGAGCCATCCGGGGAAGGGATAAGGCACCTCTTGCATGGAGAAAGCGATGCGGCCGGCAGTCACCCTAAGGATACCCGAAGCGTCCGAGATCGCGGCGCTGGCAAAGCTCTGGTTCGACGGCTGGCAGGACGCGCATGCCGCGGTGATGCCGGCCGCGCTCACCCGGTTGCGTACGCAGGAAAGCTTCGTGGAGCGCCTGCCGGCCATGCTGGCGCAGACCCGTGTCGCCGGCGATCCCGGTGCGCCGCTCGGTTTCTGCACCCTCAAGCATGATGAGCTGGACCAGCTCTTCGTCGCGCCCGCGGCACGCGGCACGGGTCTTGCCGCCGCGCTGGTGGCGGATGCCGAGCGCCGGCTTGCGGCTCACGGCGTGGCCACCGGATGGCTCGCCTGCGCGATCGGCAATCATCGCGCGGCGCGCTTTTATGAGAAATGCGGATGGCATCTTGCCGGGACGGTCGCGCACCGGCTGGAAACGACCGAGGGGCCGTTCGACCTTGAAATCTGGCGTTATGAAAAGCAGCTCCTCCCCGCGTCGTGACGGGAAGGAGCATCGTCTTGCCGATCAGATGTTGTTCTTCAGCACGTCGCGCAGCATGCCGAACAGATCGTCGATCTCGTGCTTCTCGATGATGAGCGGCGGGGAGAGCGCGATGATGTCGCCCGTCGTGCGGATGAGAAGGCCCTTCTCATAGGCCTTGAGGAAGGCGTTGAAGGCGCGCTTGGTGGGCTCGCCCGGGATCGAGGCGAGCTCGACGGCACCGATGAGGCCGACATTGCGGATGTCGATGACGTTCGGGCAATCCTTCAGCGAGTGCAGGCCGTCCTCCCAGTAGGAGGCAAGCTCGGCGGCGCGGGTCAAGAGGCCCTCTTCCTTGTAGGTGTCGAGCGTGCCGAGCGCGGCGGCGCAGGCGATCGGGTTGCCGGAATAGGTGTAGCCGTGGAAGAACTCGATGAGATGTTCCGGGCCGTTCATGAAGGTGTCGTGGATTTCCGAGGTCACGAAGACCGCGCCCATCGGGATCACGCCGTTGGTCAGGCCCTTGGCGGTGGTGATGATATCCGGCTTCACGTCGAAATACTGGGCGGCGAAGGGCGCGCCGAGGCGGCCGAAACCGGTGATGACTTCGTCGAAGATCAGGAGGATGCCGTGCTGCGTGCAGATCTCGCGCAGCTTCTGGAGGTAGCCCTTCGGCGGGATGAGGACACCCGTGGAGCCGGCGACCGGCTCGACGATGACGGCCGCGATGGTCGAGGCGTCATGCAGGGTGATGATGCGCTGCAATTCGCTGGCAATGTCGCCGCCATGCTCCGGCTCGCCGCGCGAGAAGGCGTTCTTGTCGGGGAAATGCGTGTGCGGCATGTGGTCGACGCCGGTCAGCAGCGTGCCGAACATCTTGCGGTTGGCGACGATGCCGCCGACGGAGATGCCGCCGAAATTGACGCCGTGGTAGCCGCGCTCGCGGCCGATCAGACGGAAGCGCGAACCGTCGCCCTTGGCGCGGTGATAGGCGAGGGCGACCTTCAGCGCGGTCTCGACCGATTCGGAGCCGGAATTGGTATAGAGAACATGGTTCATGCCCTCGGGCGCGATGTCGACGAGGCGGTTGGCGAGCTCGAAGGCCTTGGGATGGCCAAGCTGGAAGGCGGGTGCGTAGTCGAGTTCTCCGGCCTGCTCGCGGATCGCCTCGGTGATCTTCGGACGGCAGTGGCCGGCATTGACGCACCAGAGACCCGCCGTGCCGTCGAGGACCTGACGGCCGTCATGGGTGGTGTAGTGCATGTCCTTGGCGCCGACGAAGAGGCGCGGCTCCTTCTTGAACTGCCGGTTTGCCGTGAACGGCATCCAGAAGGCGCGCAGATCGTTGGGGGTGTTGAGGCGGTTGGACATGTGGTCTCTCCATGATCCTTGAATGCTGGGGCCTTGAAATGCTGGGCGTTGAAAGCGGGGCCATCCCGACGGCAGGGGAACGGGTCTTTTTTACCCGGTGGTCAAATTATCAAGGCGCTCGGGGCCGTCAAGGCGCGTTTGCCGCGGAATTCCACGCAAAACGCCCCGGATTTTCATCCAGGGCGCGTGAAAAGGTGCGATTTGGCGACAATCAGGCGATTCGGAGCTTCTTTTCCGAAACGCCGTTGCCCTGGGCCTTGTAGATGCGGTCGAGCGCGTCGAGGATGGTCATGACGGCCTCCGACTTGCTGGAATAGTAGATGGTCTGCGCATCGCGGCGCGTGGTCACCAGATTCTGCGCGCGCAGTTTCGACAGATGCTGCGACAGGGCCGACTGGCTGAGACCGACCTGGCCCGCCAGCGCCCCGACGGCGATCTCGCCGCCCACCAGCACCTTCAAAATGAGGAGCCGCTTGGGGTTGGCCATGGCGGAAAGAAAGTCGGATGCAACCTCGGCCTGCGCATGTTCTGCGTCTGAAATCTTTTCCATCTGAAACTCCTTGGGCGTTTCCGCTTCAAATCATGTGTTTTTCAATCAATCCGCTTGTTAGCATATAAACAAAATACCCCTCATCAAGAGCCAGAAATGGGGGTAGGTTGCACGCATAGCGGTAGGCGCCCTCTTCCTATCCAGAGGACGCCCAAAGCGGAATTGACGCACAAATGCAGGGGGTTCAGGCCGCTGCCCTTGCTTCGCGAAGCAAACGCGCGAGCTCGCTGCGAAGTTCCCCCGCCTGATCAAGTTCCCGTGAAAATTCGAGTCGCTTCAATTTATCGCCGCTTGCGAGGTCGATTCCGGCCGCGTCTATCCCCACGATGATCCACTCGCCGTCCTTGGCGCCGCAGTAGTGGCGGGCATAGACGCCTGCGGCTTCCGCGTGGTCGCTGTTCATGTGCTCGACGGCGCCCGTTTCCATTTCGGCAAGGGCGGCGCGGGCCGGCGAGCGAATCAGCAGGTCGTCGGCCGACAGCAGGTAGGCCTTGCCGAAGCCGCCGTTGAGATTGGCCCGTTCGGGGACCAGGCGGAAGAAGGTGAAGTCGGGGAAATCGACATAGAGCTTCGCCTTGGGATGGCGGCGGATGAAGCGTTCGCGCAGCGCCGCGCGTGCTTCGCTGTCGCGCGCCACCTCCTCGGCCCTGCAAATGACGGTGAGGCGCGGATGGGCAAGCGGATCGCCCTTGCCGGGTTCGCCGGCGAGGAGCGAGGCGCGCGGATCGGCTCTCAGCGCCTGCGTGTGGAAGGAGAGGGCGGAGACGAGAATGACGGGTGTGCCGTCGGTGTCGGTGCCTGTGAGGGTGCGGCTGGCGAGCGGGAAGCCGGTTTCCGGTTCGAGGACGGCGAGGGCGCAGCTTCGGGCCCCACGCAACAGGGTTCGGGCAAGGCGGCGCGCCTCGTCGTCCGTGTCGCGCAGAACGCTCGGTTTGTCCTTCTCGGTCATCGTCTTCGGCTCCGTATCGACTAAAAAAGGCGGCGCCCCGTATTGGGGGCGCCGCCCTATCTAATCCGATATCGGCCGGCTGTCAGCCGCGACGACGGTGCCGCGTCAATCCGTTCACCACATCCTGCGCGTTGATCGTGCCGATGACGGTGCCGTTGTCGACGACGCCGACATTTCCCGGCGTGCGCGACATGGCGTCGAGGATGTCGACTAGCGGGGTTTCCCGCGTCGCCGTCGCCGTCACGCCGCCGTTTCCGGACGCGCCCGACTGCATGACGTCGCCGGCGGTCAGCATGTTGATCGGATTCATGTTCTGCACGAAGTCCGCGACATACTGGTTTGCCGGGTTCTTGACGATCTCCTGCGGCGTGCCGCACTGGATGATGCGCCCGCCCTCCATGATGGCGATGCGGTTGCCGATGCGGAAGGCCTCGTCGAGGTCGTGGCTGACGAAGATGATGGTCTTCTTCAGCCGGCGCTGGAACTCCAGAAGCTCGTCCTGCAGGCGCGTGCGGATCAGTGGATCGAGGGCCGAGAACGGCTCGTCCATCAGAAGGATCGGCGCGCCGGTGGCAAAAGCGCGGGCAAGGCCGACGCGCTGCTGCATGCCGCCGGACAGCTCGTTCACCTTGCGGTTCGCCCATTTGGTGAGGTTGACGAGTTCGAGCTGCTCGTCGACGCGCGCCTTGCGCTCGCTGTCCGGTACGCCGGCAAGCTCGAGGCCGAAGCCGACATTGTCCGCGACCGTGCGCCAGGGCAACAGCGCGAACTGCTGGAACACCATGGAGACGGTGTGCATGCGGAAATCGCGCAGCGCCTTGGGCGTCGATGCATAGGGATTGACGTAGCTGCTGCCGGCTTTGACCTGCACTTCGCCGCGCACCACGGGGGCAAGCCCGTTGACGGCGCGCAGCAGCGTGGACTTGCCCGAGCCGGACAGGCCCATCAGCACGAGGATTTCACCCTCGGTGATGGACAGCGTGGCATCCGCCACGCCGAGCACCAGCCCGGTTTCCGCGCCGATCTCGTCGCGGCTCTTGCCCGCATCGACCATGGCAAGGGCCTTTTGCGGGTTGTCGCCGAAGATGATGGAGACGTTCTTGAAGACGACGGCGTCGGTCATTAGGCGTCTCCCTCATCGGAGGAGCGGAAGAGGCGGTCGAGGATGATCGCGAGGATGACGATACAGAGACCGGCCTCGAAACCCATGGAAATGTTCACGGTGTTGAGCGCGCGCACCACGGGGACGCCGAGGCCTTTGGCGCCGACGAGCGCGGCGATGACCACCATCGACAGCGAGAGCATGATGGTCTGCGTCAGGCCCGCCATGATTTGCGGCATGGCGAAGGGCAGCTCCACCTTGCGCAGCACCTGGCCGGGCGTTGCGCCGAACGCCTGCGCGGCCTCCACCAGCGAGGGCGGCGTCGAGATGATGCCGAGACGCGTCAGGCGGATCGGCGCGGGAATGGCGAAGATCACGGTCGCGATCAGGCCCGGCACCATGCCGAGGCCGAAGAGGATGAGCGCCGGGATGAGGTAGACGAAGGTCGGGATCGTCTGCATCAGGTCGAGGGCGGGGCGCAGGATCGAATAGAACCACGGCCGGCGCGCGGCGGCGATGCCGAGCGGGATGCCGACGACCATGCTGACGCCGGTAGCCGCCAGCACGAGCGCCAGCGTCTCCGTCGTTTCCTTCCAGTAGCCCTGGTTCACGATGAGCAGCAGGCCGAGGAAGGTGAAGACCGCAACGCCGAGCGAGCGGCGGAAATACCAGCTTGCCGCCGTGACGAGCAGGATGAGGGCGATGGCATAACCGAACTTGCCGCCGGCGCTGCTGAACGGTCCCTGCAGCAGGAACAGCACCGCGTCGATGCCGGCCTGCAGGAAGACCTTGAGGAAGTCGAACAATCCCTTGCCATTGGTCGTCAGCCAGCTGACGGCTTCCTTGGCGATCGGACCGATCGGGATTTTGGAGACGGTGAGCCAATCCACGGCAGAAGTCCCTGGCTGGAGTTTTGACGATGCGGAACTATCGGCAGACAAGTAGGGCGGGAAAGTTTCCTTCCCGCCCTATTCTTGCCTGTTAGAGACCGAGTGCCGTTTTTACGGCCGGCAGGGCCTCGCCGCTGCCGTCCTTGGTCGTCACGCCTGCGAGCCAAGGCTCGACGGCGGTCGGGTTGGCCTTCAGCCACTCGGTCGCCGCCGTTTCCGGATCCTGACCGTCGTTCAGGATCTTGCCCATGATCTGGTTTTCCATTTCCAGCGAGAACTTGAGGTTCTGCAGGAATTTGCCAACGTTCGGGCATTCGCTCGTATAGCCCTTGCGCACGTTGGTGTAGACCGTCGCGCCGCCGAAGTTGGGGCCGAAGATGTCGTCGCCGCCGGTGAGATACGTCAGCTTGAAGTTGGCGTTCATCGGGTGCGGTTCCCAGCCGAGGAAGACGATCGGCGTGCTCTCCTGCTCGGCGCGGGCGACTTCCGCCAGCATGCCCTGCTCGGAGGATTCGACGACCTCGAAGCCGGTCAGGTCGAACTTGTTGCCCGAGACCATGTCGATGATCAGGCGGTTGCCGTCATTGCCCGGCTCGATGCCGTAGATCTTCGCGCCGAGCGCGTCCTTCTGCTTGGCGATATCGGCGAAGTCCTTAATGCCGAGTTCGGCGCCCTTGGCGTTGGTCGCCAGCGTGTACTTGGCGCCCTCGAGGTTTTCGCGGACGGTCTCGACCGTGCCGTTCTCGCGGAACGGCTTGATGTCGGCTTCCTGGGTCGGCATCCAGTTGCCGAGGAAGACGTCGATGTCCTTGTTGCTGAGCGAGGTATAGGTGACGGGAACCGACAGGACGGTCACTTCCGTCTCGTAGCCGATGCTCTTGAGAATGACGCTTGCGGTCGCGGTCGTGGAGGTGACGTCCGTCCAGCCGACATCCGAGAAACGAACCTTGCCACAGCTTTCGGCTTCGGCGGCCGCGACATTCGCCACGCCGAGCGCGAGGACGGAAACCGCTGCGGCAAGCAGGGTCTTCAATGGTGATGCAGACTTCATTTTATTGCTCCCCTTATAACTGGTGGTTTAGCCAATCATCAAAACGATATGCTTTCAAGCACCTTGGCGTAGCCGGAAGCCCCTGAATCGTCCAATTAATTTCGTGCCTGTTCGCAATTTTGCACATGGATGTCGCAAAGGACGGGCCGCGCTGTTTTCTGTGGTTTTCAGCCCTTTTCGGCTGGAAAATCGCCGTTTCCCGCGTCATGACGCAGGAACGGAGAAAATCATGGCCAAGCTCTATTTCAGTTACGCGACGATGAACGCGGGCAAGTCGACGCTGCTCCTGCAGGCGTCCTACAACTACCGCGAACGCGGCATGCGCACGGCAATCTTCATCGCCTCCTTCGACGATCGTGCCGGCCAGGGCCGCATCTCCTCGCGCATTGGCCTCTCCTCCGACGCCATCGCCTTCGACAATTCCGACGACCTCTATCGCCATATCGAGACGCTGCATGGCGATGGCGGGGATCCGATCGCTTGCGTCTTCGTCGACGAGGCGCAGTTCCTTTCCGAGGAACAGGTCTGGCAGCTTGCCCGCGTCGCCGACCGGCTGCACATTCCCGTCATGGCCTATGGGTTGCGCACGGACTTCCAGGGCAAGCTCTTCCCCGGCTCCAAGGCGCTGCTCGCCATCGCCGACGAACTGCGCGAAGTGCGCACCATCTGCCATTGCGGCCGCAAGGCCACCATGGTCGTGCGGCTCGGCGCCGACGGAAAGGTGGCGAAGTCGGGCGCGCAGGTGGAAATCGGCGGCAATGACAAGTACGTTTCCTATTGCCGCCGCCATTGGGACGACATCATGAACGCCGAATGAGGCGAGGGCGGCGAAAGGACGGATCCATGAAACAGCTTCCCGCGCTTGCCGCCGTCTTCCTCTGTCTGGCCGCCCCCGCTCTGGCGGAGGGCGACGCCGTTGCCGGCAAGACGGTCTTCAAGAAATGCGCGCCGTGCCATTCCGTGGAGCCGGTCAACCGCGTCGGGCCGACGCTGTCGGGCGTGATCGGCCGGCCGGTCGCCTCCATCGCCGACTACGGCTATTCGCCTGCCATGAAGGCCTTCAGCGACGGCGGCAAGGTCTGGAACGAGGCGCTGGTCGCCGAATATCTCCTGTCGCCCAAGGCCATGGTGCCGGGCACGCGCATGACCTTCGTGGGGCTGAAGAAGATCGAGGACATCGCCAACCTCATCGCCTATCTGAAGGCGCCGGCCGGTCACTAGGACCGATCGTCGTTCGGACCACTTCGCCCTGCCCAGGGAGAATCACCGTTTTGCCAGGCCTGAACGCGGTGGCGATCGGCCTCGGCCCACAACCGAAAATTTCCGCCCCGGTCTTGCAGGCCGTCGAAGGCGCCCCACATCTTGCGCGGGGCAGGTTCCTATCTGTCTGAAATCGTATAGTGTTGCCGCGATGGAATAAATCGGGCGGCGCAGACGTCTGCCGTGAAGAGCTCAAGGGGACAAAGGCATATGGCCACACTTCAGAACTTCGATGCGGAGATCGCCAAGACCCGCAGTGTCGTCAACCAGATGCGCGGCAAGCTGGAGCAATCCGGCGTCGTGCTGGAGCAGTTCGCGAAAGCGGACACCAAGCTCGGCGACGTCAATTTCGACATCGAGAATGCCCGCATCCAGGATGTCATCACTCAGCAGAAGGTGATGGAAGGCAATATTGCCGACCTCATCATCGGCCTCGAGGACGCGACCAATATCTTCGGCACCGAATTCGAGAGCATGAAGAGCTATACGGGCTACGAGAAGTTCATCGGCATCTTCTCCAAGCAGAAGATGCAGCGCATGCGCACCGACCGCGTCCGCAACATGTCGCTTGCCGGCAACCTGCAGGAACTGCTCTCCAAGTCCGACACGATCGTCGGCATCCTTAAGGAGCAGAAGTCTATCCTCGACCAGCGCTACAAGACCTCCGAGGCGAGCCTCGTGCAGGTGATCGAGCGCCGCAAGGGCACGATGGCCAATCTCGAGGCGACGCAGAAGCGCATCGAGGAATTGAACCCGCTGCTGCTCGACCTCGAAAACCGCATCGCCGCCTCGACCGACCAGAAGAGCCGCACGGACCTCGAAGGCGAACGCTCGGCGCTGGCGACCGAATACAACCAGATGCAGGCGAAGGAGCAGGAGCTCCTGGCCGAAAGCCAGACGCTGGAACGCTACACCTCGATGTTCCAGACCTTCGTGGATTCGCTCAACAACCAGATCGCCGCGCAGAACACGCTGATCAACAAGCTGACCATCGATACCGAGCAGCGCATCGTGCTCTACAAGGCGCTGGAAGATTCGTTGAAGACGGCCGCCCAGCAGGACGTCGCGCACAAGATCAACACGCTCGGTTCGCAGGTCGACACCGCCGCCGAGGAGACCATGGCCGGCATCGGCTCGGCCGCCCAGCGCCATATCGGCGACCTTCTCGAAATGCATGAGAAGAACATGCTGGCGACCCAGGACATCCAGCGCCGCAAGAAACTCGCCGACGACGCCTTCGCCCGGCGCTTCCAGGCCGTGATGGACAAGCACAACACCGCCAATTACGTGAAGTCGTGATGGTGCATGGGACGGGTTTTCCGGCCGTGAGGCTGTGGGGTGTTCGCGGAGCAAGCCGCCCATGAGCACCCCCGCCGACAGTGCCGTCACGCAGTATTTTTCGACCATCCGCTCGGCCCTGGGTGGTCTTGAAATCTTCCTTGGCGACCGCAATTCGCCCCTCTACCGCAACAGCGTGGTGGGCGAGGTGGTCATGCCGTATCTTGCCCGGCTGAAGGCGTCCTTTGCCTGCTGGGAGAACCGCATCGGCTTCGTCCAGCATTTCCGCGTCTCACGCGCCGAGAGCGGCTTTCCGGTGTTCCAGAACGTGCTGGAGCTGGAAAACGACCGGCAGAGTGCGGAAAAGCGGCTCGCCTCGATCCCCAATGCCGACCAGTTGCGCTCGGAAATGGCGGATTTCATCCTGCGGCAGAAGGCATTCCCGGCCGATCTGCAGACGCGGATGGCCGAACGGCTTTATCTGGAGCAGATCGGCAAGGGCGACATCTTCTCGCCTTTCGTGCTGCCCGAGACGATCCGCGTCGCGGTCAATCCCAAGACCATGCGTCCCTACTACGTCGTCTGCTGGGGCGCGTTCGACGGCACGGCGACGCTGCCCATGGTCTATATGGCGATGATCGAGGATTCCTCGGAAAACGTCGTCAAGATGCTGGTGGCGGAGGATGGCAAGCTCAATCCGGACGTGGACATTCCGCTGCCCGTCGGCGGCCTGCTCAACCCGGAGCTTGCCAGCCGCTTCGACGATTTCACGCTGAAGAACAGCGCCTATTCGCTGACGCCGGCGACGATCGCGACCAATCTCGACAAGGATTTTCCGACGCTGCATCCCAAGCAGTTGCGCCGCTTCGTGCTCGGGCCGTTCTATTCGGCCGGGATCACCGAGAACAACGAGAAGGTCAACGAAGTCCTCTCCAAGGTACGCAAGCCCGAAAACGCCTGGCTTCTGACCTGGACGGTGCAGGAAGTCTTTTCCAAGGCCGAGCGTCCGGCCCAGAAAGGCTTCTGGAGTTCGACGCCGGCGCAGGAGGAGTTCCACATCGAGACCGACGATCTCGAAGCCGCCCGCATGGGTGTCAGCGCCTATGAGAAGCATGCACTGGTGCCGCACGATGCCTACCAGGCGCTCTACGCCGCGGGCGAGACGCAGGGCATCTTCGGCGGCTACAAGGTGCATGTGATTTCCGGAAACCAGGTGATCAGCGAGGGCTAACCGATGAGCCTCAATGCCGGACTGACGACGATCCACGAGGACGATATCGCCAAGCATCAGGCGACGGCGCAGAGCCTCGTCTCGAAACTCGTCATCCTCGAAAGCGACGACGGCAAGAGCGGTACGGCGCTGGCCGGCACCGGCCGGCGCTTCGTCTCGACGGTTTCGACGGCCGGCACGCGGCGCACGCGTGAGGTGGAGCTGGCGAAGACCATCCAGTCCGTGCGCGCCGCCGATCCGCTGCTGTCGCCGCAGCAGCATGCCGTGCTCTATCGCGCCCGTCGCGGGGTGCAGGTGGCGCTGGCGGTAACGGATGCGTTCTCCCGCCAGACGAATCTCGAGAGCCTGCAATCGCGCAATCTCGCCTCGCCGCTCGCGGGAGACGAGGCCAATCAGTTCAAGGCGCTGCTTTCGGCCTCCGCCTATATCGCCGCCTTCACCTTCGCCGCCTACCTCGGCGCGACCCTTCCGGGCGAGGGCGAGCCGGTGGAGGACGGGGGGGAGCCGGATTATCTCTTCGACACGCCGCAGGATGCGCTGAAAAGCATGGTTGCCGGCCTCGACCGCACGCTTGCCGGCGCGCCCGACGATGCGGCGCTCGTCAGCCGGTCTCGTGCCTTCTCGCGTGTCGCCATCGAGGGACTGATCGGCCGCCGGGCGCGCTTCACCGGCCTTGCCGGCTTCGAGAATGCGCATATCCGCATCGAGCAGGACGACTTCACGCTCTCCGGCTTCGATGTCGCGCCGGGCCAGAAGCGCAAGCCGCTGGTCATGACCTTCAAGAAGCCGAACGAGATCATCGGCAACCACATTGCCAAGTATCAGGCGATGAAGCTCGCCAAGATGCTGATGGCCTACGATTTCGAACGGCAGATGAATCCGTTCGTCGAGCTTGGCGGCTTCCTCTTCACCTTCATCGGCGACGGCATGCCGGGCACCGGCAAGACGATCCTCATCCAGATGCTGGCCGGTCTCGTCAACGATTACTGCCAGATCGCCGGCTACGCCTTCCACTACGAGAATTTCGGCGTCGACCAGATTTCCTCCTACCAGGGCAAGTCCGGCCAGAACTGCAAGGAATTCGTCAACAACGTCATCAACCCGAAAGCCATCGGCTTCGGCACCATCGACGACGTGGACCAAGTGGCCGCCAAGCGTTCCGACGACCGGGCCTCCGCGGGCCAGCATGAGGTGACGGCGGTGCTGATGGAAAGCTTCGCCGGTGCCTCGACGGTGGTGCGCGGCAATTGCACCTTCGGCATGTTCTCCAACTATCCTGAGAATGTCGACGACGCCCTGCGCCAGCGCGCCGGCGCCCGCTGGCTGGTCGACGGGCCGCAGACCGAGGACGACTATATCGACATCTTCGCCATGCTGGTCGGCAAGAACCACGCGATCCCGCTCGGGGAACACACGCTGTTCGAGGGACAGGAGATCAAGCGCGCGGTTTCGACCTCCTATGAGCAGCACGCCAAGCCGCAGGAAGATGGCTTGCTCGCGGTCTGGGAAAAGCAGGAGAAGGAGCACGGGGCGATCCGGTCGCTTGCCGATATCGGCGCCTATCTCCACCGCATCAAGCTCGCCGAGCCGCGCTTCACCGGCCGCGCCATCAAGAACATCACCGATGCCATCAAGATGCGCGCCATGGACGTCGAGCTGCCGGACGACTGGTTCGCCACGCCCGAGGCCTTCATGCACAAGGGCTACGACGAGAAGAAGGCGATGATCGAGGAGCTGCGCGGCCCCATCTCGATGGAGATGGTCCTGCAGGAGATCAACCGCTACGCCGATTCGGAATTCCGCTACACCGACAAATCCGACGATGCCGCGGTTTCCGACATCATCCGCCGCGAACGCCAGCGCGAGAAGGCGATCCGCGAGATGGAGACGATGAAGGCGGAGGGGCGGTGGTGACGGCAGGAGCACGTCCCGGGGTCACCGACTTTGCCTGCAACGGAGAAAATGCCACGTGCCGAGGTTGACGGCGGCCAGCATGCGGGTAGTGAATACGACCGGAAACGAAATGAATTCATGGGCATGAACGGTGGGTCCGGTGCCCGGTTCTGGAATGTGATGTGCTGACGGAGCGCGAGGCTGTGCGGGAGACGATGGTGGCGATAGGGCAAGATCCTCGTTCAGGACACGTATCCGCATCGGATGTCGTCTTCCTGTCGGTGGAGCGCCCATGAAACGCCTCCTGGAAGCCGAACTGATCTATGGCCGGCTGCTGCCGGTCGACGAGCCGCATCTGGTCGAGCGTTACAACAAGGCGCTGGACGGCTTCGGCATGCGGCGCACGGCACTGCCGAGCTTCCGCATCGACATGACGGGCTTTTCGCCCGAAATCGCCGACGAACTCGGCGACCGCGATTATCTCGACCCGAACCGCGTCAACCGCCGCTTCGTCATTATGACGCCGGAGCAGGTGAACCTGCCGGTGGTGCATACGAGCTTTTCCAACACGGCCGCGCTGATGCATGAATTCTTTTCGGCCAATGCGCGGGCGATCAACGCCATCACCATCCGCGACGCGCTCTATGGTGAGATCGAGGACTCGGTTTCCGTCGTCAACGACATCGACGACCTGCTTTCCATCAACGAGGTGCGCTTCAAGGTGCTCTCGGCCGAGGACATGCTCGGCAAGGCCGCGGAGTTGCGCGGGCTGGTGGACCGGCTGAAGACGGTGCCGAATGCCTGGTCGGACGATACCATGCTGAACCGCATGGTGGAGCTTGCCAAGCAGACCGGCGACATCCGCCAGAACGCGCTGGTGCCGGACCAGCTCGTCTTCCGCCACGAGGCCTATTGGGCGAACCATTTCGGCGGCGTCTACGTCTTTCTCGACGACAAGACGACGACGGTCATCTGCGATCCGACCGTGCCGGGCTTCCGCCGCTCGCGGCCATGGCAGGTCAGCTATATCGCGCTGAACGACCACAAGCGCATCTTCGATTTCCTCGCTTCGACGAAGCGGCTGGAACTGCCGCGCGCCTCCTGGGTGGAGCCGTCGGGCCTTTTCCAGCACCGGGCGGACATGACGATCGCCAGCCTCGTCAACCGGGCCGATCCGACCGCCGATCTCGAAAAGACCGACCGCATCTGGCTGCAAACCTGGATGCACCGCAATGCCGCGCTGGTCGCCGAGGACGGCACCTATCCCTTCCTGCTGGAGGCCGCCCGCACGGTGGCCACGACCGGCGAGATCAAGATCAACGACGTGGCGCCGGACCGGCGGTTCCTGCTCGTGCGCGCCGCGCCAGAGCATCCGGACCAATGGCTAGTCAACCGCCTGATTTCGCAGATGGTTCCCTACGATTTCGTCTCCCGCTTCGTCTTCGACAAGCAGGGCTTCTACGCGGCCTATGAGCATTACAGCGAAAAGTTCCGCGAGTACGTTGTGGCGGCGTTGACGCGGACCTATCTGCAGGACAAGGCTGCTTTCCGCAGGAAACTCTTCGGCATCAGAGAGGATGACGCCAATGCTTGACCCGATCGTCGCGTTCTTCCAGCGCATCTTTTCGGCCATCGGCCGGGGCATCGGCACGGCTGTCGCCTGGATCCTCTGGCCGTTCATCACGGCGACGAACTGGTATCGCGCCCGCGGCTGGATCATCAAGGGACCGATCGGCATCGGCCTTCTCGTGCTTTTCGGCTTCTACGCCTATTTCATCTGGCAGACCCAGATGTGGAGCGGCTTCAACCCGGATTACGTCAACGGCTACAACCTTGCCCAGCGCAAGCAGGATGCCGGCACGGCCGCAACCGGGACGGCCACGACGACACCGGCGGCGGGAGAGGTAGCGGAGCCCGAGCCGAAGACATGCGTGCGTTCGGCCATCGTCGACGTCACGGCCGACCTCATCGACTACAACGTCAACCAGAATGCCTGGATTTCCTCGATGCTGCTCTACAAGCTCGGGCTCTTCGGGATCGACTGGGACAAGACGCCGTGGTTCGACAACAAGGCCGCCTTCCAGCGCGGCATCAACCAGGCGGTTCGCCGCACGGCGGTGGAGCTGGTCGATTCGCTCGGCCGCGTGCGCGGGACATCCGGCATCAACAACGAGCTTCAGCGCGCCCGCGGCAATATCCAGTTCGACGAGGAAACCTGGTATTTCGGCTCGGATTCGCTGCTGCCGAAGACGCCGACGCCGACCTATTACCGCACCGCCATGGCGGACCTGCGCAAGTTCAATGAATCGCTTGAATCCTGCGGCGCCATCTTCGATGGCCGCTCCGACAACCTGATCGAGTTCCTCGACCGCATCGCCAACGATATCGGTTCGACCTCCGCCATCATCCGCGAGCGCTCGGAATTCCACAACGGCGGCTGGTTCGATACGCGGGCGGACGACCGCTACTGGTTCGCCTATGGCCAGCTCTACGGCTATTACGGCATTCTTGCCGCCGCCGGCGCGGATTTCGACGCCGTCATCAAGGCGCGCGGCATCGAACCGCTCTGGGTGGAAAGCATCAAGCAGCTTCGCTCCGCGCTCAACATCCAGCCGGCGATCATCTCGAATGGCCGCGAGGACGGCTGGATCATGCCGACGCATCTGGCGACGATGGGCTTCTATATCCTGCGCGTGCGCTCGAACCTGGTGGAAATGCGCGACGTGCTGGCGCGGTAAAGGGGACTTAAAAAAACGCCGCCCTCGGGAGAGGAGCCCGGTCGCGGTGTGAGAGCTCAAGAGGGGGAGCGACACCGCATGGCCGAGGTAAAATCCGATATCGAAATCGCCCGCGCCGCGAAAAAGCGGCCGATCCTGGAGATTGGCGAGAAGCTTGGCATTCCGCCGGAGCATCTTCTGCCCTATGGCCACGACAAGGCGAAGATCGGCGCCGAATTCATCGCCGCGCAGAAGGACCGGAAGAACGGCAAGCTGATCCTCGTCACGGCGATCAATCCGACGCCGGCCGGGGAGGGCAAGACGACGACGACGGTCGGCCTCGGCGACGGGCTCAACCGTATCGGCAAGCGGGCCGTCACCTGCATCCGCGAGGCCTCGCTCGGCCCCTGCTTCGGCGTGAAGGGCGGGGCGGCCGGCGGCGGCTATGCGCAGGTCGTGCCCATGGAGGACATGAACCTCCACTTCACCGGCGACTTCCACGCCATCACCTCGGCGCACAATCTGCTCGCCGCGCTGATCGACAATCACATCTATTGGGGCAACGAGCAGAATATCGATATCCGCCGTATCGCCTGGCGGCGGGTGATGGACATGAACGACCGGGCGCTGCGCCAGATCGTCGGTTCGCTCGGCGGCGTTGCCAACGGTTATCCGCGGGAGACGGGCTTCGACATCACCGTCGCCTCGGAGGTCATGGCGATCCTCTGCCTTTCGACGGACCTGAAGGACCTCGAAAAGCGCCTCGGCAGCATCATCATCGGCTACCGGCGCGACAAGTCGCCGGTCTTCGCGCGCGACATCAAGGCGGACGGCGCGATGACCGTGCTGCTCAAGGATGCCATGCAGCCGAACCTCGTGCAGACGCTGGAGAACAACCCGGCCTTCGTGCATGGCGGCCCTTTCGCCAATATCGCCCATGGCTGCAACTCCGTCATCGCCACGACGACGGCGCTGAAGCTTGCCGACTATGTGGTGACGGAAGCCGGCTTCGGGGCGGATCTCGGGGCGGAAAAGTTCTTCGACATCAAGTGCCGCAAGGCAGGGCTGAAACCGGATGCGGCGGTGATCGTCGCGACCGTGCGCGCCATGAAGATGAACGGCGGAGTGAAGAAGGACGATCTCGGCCGCGAGAATGTCGAAGCCGTCAGGAAGGGCTGCGCCAATCTCGGCCGCCACGTGCAGAACGTGAAGAAATTCGGCGTTCCCGTCGTCGTGGCGATCAACCACTTCACGTCGGATACCGACGCGGAAATCCGGGCGGTGAAGGACTTCGTCGCCACGCTCGGCGCGGAAGCCATTCTGTGCAAGCACTGGGCGCTGGGCTCGGCGGGCATCGAGGAGCTGGCGCGCAAGGTGGTGGACCTTGCCGAATCCGGTCTCTCACAGTTCTCGCCGCTCTATCCCGACGAGATGCCGCTGTTCCAGAAGATCGAGACCATCGCCAAGAACATCTACCATGCCGGCGAGGTCATCGCCGACAAGACGGTGCGCGACCAGTTGCGTGTCTGGGAAGAGCAGGGCTACGGCAATCTGCCGGTCTGCATGGCCAAGACGCAATATTCCTTCTCGACCGACCCGAACCTGCGCGGTGCGCCGACGGGCCATACGGTGCCGGTGCGCGAGGTGCGGCTGTCGGCCGGCGCGGGCTTCGTCGTCGTCATTACCGGCGAGATCATGACCATGCCCGGCCTGCCGAAGGTGCCTTCGTCGGAGAAGATCTTCCTCAACGACGAAGGCTATATCGAAGGGCTGTTCTGACGGGGGCGCCTGCGCGCCCCTTCCGTCCTTACGTGCGGCCGAGGAAATCCAGCTTGCCGACGGCAACGCCGTTGTGACGCAGGATCGCGTAGGCGGTCGTCAGGTGGAAATAGAAGTTCGGCAGCGCGAAGCCGAGCAGATAGTCCTTGCCGGACGAGCTGACATCGCCGCTGCGTGTCTTCATGACGACGGTGCGCTCCGCCGCGCCTTCGAAGGCGGCCTGCGGGACGGAGGCGAGATAATCGACGGTCTTTGCGATGCGCGCGCGCAGGTCCGCAAAGGTCGTCTCGTCATCGGGGAAGCTCGGTGCCTCGGTGTTGGTGAGGCGGGCTGCGCTGGCCTTGGCGGTGTCGCTGAGGCGCTGGATCTGGCCGGCAAGCGACAGCATGTCGGGCGCAAGGCGGGCATTGACGAGAATTTCCGGCTTGAACTTCTTTTCCTCTGCAAAGGCCTCCGCCTTGTCGAGCAGCTTGGACAGAACGGCGAAACCGCGCTGGAAGGCGGGGATGGAAAGATCGTAGGGGGTGATCGACATCGGCGAGAACCTTTGGCTTGAATGCAGGAGGGCCGCGACGGGCCGCGCTACAGATAGGAGGCGACCGGGCGTCTTTTCAGGAGCAGGGCGAAAATAACCCGTCTACCAGCAATAGCGATAGCCGCCGCGCCGTTCCTTCACGTCGAGATGCAGGTGGTTCTGGTGGGCGGCGTCGCTGCCGGGATCGAGCACGGTCGTGAAATAGAGGCAGGCGGCCTCCGTGATGGCGCGCTGGAAAGCGCCTTCCAGTGTGGCGTCCTTGTCGGCGGGGCGGACGGTGAGGCTCTTGCCGCTCTTCAGGGCGAACCCGGCGATATCGATTGCATTGCCGAAGGCGTGTTCGGAGATCCTGCCCTCCTCTGCGCCGTTGCGGTTCTTGCAGACATAGGCCGATGCCTGTGACAGGCCGGTAATGGTTTCGCCCGGCATGGCGGCTTCGAGCGAAGGCTTCACCGAGCCTTCCATCCAGCGGGCCAGTTGCAGCGCGGTCTCGCAGCGAACGGTCGCCGCCGGCTCGACCGCGACGCCGCCCGGCAATGTCTTGAGCAGAACCGGCCGGTCGATGCCGCAGGCCTTGCTGTCATGAAGGGCAGTGGCCTCTTCGAAGACGGCGCCGATTTCCTTCATGGCCGCCCGGCAAGCGGCCTGTTCAGTGTCGTCCTCCTGCGGACGTTCCCGGGCCTTTTCCGCCTCTATCTTCGCCTCGTCCGCGGGCTCGACCTTTTTCGCCTCGTCGGCAGGTTGCTGCCCGGGGCGCGGCAGGGGCAGGGGGCCTTCCTTCGGCAGGTCGGCGGCGCCGGCAAGAACGAGGACGGCGGCGAGGAGGGTGAGGCGGCGAAGCGTGGCGATGAGGCATCTCCCGGCTGACGTGGGCGGCAGGGAAACGCGGGGCAGGCAAATTGGTTGCGAACAGGCCGGTTGGAAAGGCTGCTAGAGTTTGTCAGGGAAAAGTGGGAACCGGTTTTCCCGAAAAGACAAACGAAAACAAAAGAATTTAGAGCATGTCTGGTTCAATCTGAACCTGACATGCTCTAGATGCCGGCGCCGTGGGTGATTTCTTCCGCGGCCGGACGGTGGACGGCGCCGTCGAGGACGATGGCACGGACGCGGTCGATGAGGTGGATGTTGTCGCCGGCATCGTTGGTGGCGATGAGGTCGAGGAAGAAATCCACCATGGTGCGGGCTTCCTCGGCATTGCGCGGGTCATGCCGATAGATGGTCTGGAAGACGGTCGCGATGCTGCCGTCCAGCGCCTTGAATTCGGGGGTCTCGTATTCTTCCAGCGTTCCTGCCAGCCGAAGCTGCATGTCGCGGAACGTTTCAACCATGCCGGAAACCATGGGTGTTTGCCTCGATCTCGTGTCCAGCGGTGATTAGCATATGCTCAAAAAGACGGCAAACACTCGCATATCCCGAGAATTCGGGATGGAAGCAGGATTGTTGCGTGTTCGGCGTTGTCCTGGAACGCAACGAAATGCCGGGTCGCGCTGTCGCGCAACATCCTGAGTCCGCTTGTCAAAGGCCGGCATTTATGTGACAGGGCGGCCCGGCTCGCTAACTTGATTGAAGAAGTCAGCTTTTTTATCTTGACAAGTTTAATCATGTTTCATAGCGATGAGGCGGGCTCAAGCCCACCACGTTTTCGCCATATTTCCGCATGGCTCGCAGCCGGTGCACTCCTGTGCGTCGGAGCGATGTCGCGCGAGCTGACCAAGTAGAGGATAGACATGCAGGCCCGGCGCTCCCGTTCCGCACTTCTGGCATGCACGGCACTGGCCGTGCTCTCGCTTTCCGCCGATGCATTCGCGCAGGATGCCGCCGCCGCCGGCGACAGCACCGCCCTGCAGCCCATCGTCGTCAAGGGCAAGCGGGTCGGCACGCCCGGCATCGTCGGCGACACGCCGCTTGCCTCGGAAACGACGGCAGAAACGATCCGCCAGAAGGACATTGCCAGCGTCAAGGACCTCGGCAACACGACGGAAGCCGGTGTCGACTATGTCGAAGCGCGTCCCGGCGCGGCCGGCGGCATGTTCATCCGCGGCATGGGCGGCGCGCGCATCGCGACCCTCATCGACGATATCCCGATCCCCTATCTCGAAACGCTGACGCGCTCCGGCGGCCCGTCGCCGACGACGGGTGTCAGCGACAGCACCGACAGCTTCGACTTCTCCTCGCTTGCGGGCGTGGATGTCGTGCGCGGCGCGGATTCCAGCCGCATCGGCGGTGGTGCGCTCGGTGGCGCGCTGGTGCTGCGCACGCTGGAGCCGGAAGACCTGATCGGCGAAGGCAAGACCTGGGGCGGCCTTGCCCGCGCCGGTTATGACGGCAAGGACGAGAGCGTCAACGGTTCGCTCGCCCTTGCAGCCCGCTTCCAGGATACGTCCGTTCTCCTCCAGGGCGGCTACAAGCGCGGCCACGAATCCGACAACCGCGGCGATGTCGACGTCATCGGATCGACGCGCACCAAGGCGAACCCGTCGGACACCACCCAGAACAACCTGCTCTTCAAGGTGCGGCACGAGCTGGAAGGCGGCCATCGCATCGGTCTGACCGCCGAGCGCTTCGACCTCGACACCGATACGGACCTGAAGACCCTGCAGGCGACGACGGGCACGCCCTCGCTCACCTTCAAGCCGGGCGATTACAACGGCTACGACGACACGCAGCGCCGCCGCGTCTCGCTCGACTACGATTACACCGCGCCGGAAGCCGGTGGCCTCATCGATGCGGCCAAGCTGACCTTCTACTGGCAGGGCCTCACCAAGGAAGCGGGCTCCTTCGGTTCGCGCAACAGCGGCACGCGCTATGAGCGCCACAACACGACGGAAGAAAGCTCCGTCGGCGTGACGGGCGGTCTGATCTCGACCTTCGACACCGGCACGTTCAGCCACACGCTGCGCGTCGGCGGCAATGTCGGCTTCTTCTCCTACGACCAGTACCTGCGCGCGGTGCCGGACACGGCCTCCCAGGCGGACGTTCCCAATGTCGACGGCGTACGCCTCGGCCTTTATGCGGACGACGAGATCGCCTTCGGCGACAGCGGCTTCAGCCTGACGCCGGGTGTCCGCTTCGACTGGCACCAGTACGACCCGAAGGTTTCCGACGGCTTCAACCGCAACACCGGCATCGGCTATTTCGGCTTCCCGACGGAGCGCAGCGGCGGCCGCGTCTCGCCGAAGCTGCTGGCCTCCTACCAGGTGACGCCGGAACTCGGCCTCTTCGCACAGTGGTCCATGGCCTATCGCGCGCCGACGGTGGCTGAACTCTACAGCAACTTCACCAACGTTGCCGGCGGCTACGGCGTCATCGGCAACCCGAACCTGAAGTCGGAAACCGGCCATGGCTTCGAGGTCGGCGCCAACTACGAGACGAACGACTTCCAGGGCAAGCTGACGGTCTTCCACAATCGCTACCGCAACTTCATCGCGGAAACGACGGCCTTCACCAACGCCTTCCCGCCGGGTTACTACCCGCAGTTCATGATCAACAGCTGGGAAAACCTGAACCGCGTCGAGATCTCGGGCGTCGAGCTGAAGGCGCGCAAGGACCTCGACAACGGCTTCTTCGTGCAGGGCT
Source organism: Shinella sp. G-2 (assembly GCF_050172695.1). Lineage (NCBI taxonomy): Bacteria > Pseudomonadati > Pseudomonadota > Alphaproteobacteria > Hyphomicrobiales > Rhizobiaceae > Shinella > Shinella sp. G-2. The sequence goes on from NZ_JBBEYH010000003.1 coordinate 462,852, forward strand.
CGCTCGCCTATGCCTACGGCAAGGACAAGGATACGGGCAATTTCATCCGCACGGTCGCCCCGCTCAAGGCCATTGCCGGTGTCGGCTATGCCGCCGACCATTGGGGCATGGAGCTGACCGGCATCTTCTCGTCCGGCATGCGTGACGATGGCAATGCCAAGACCTTCGACGCGCCGGGCTACGGCATCGCCAACCTCACGGGCTGGTGGGAGCCGGAGCAGATGGAAGGCCTGCGTGTTCAGGCCGGTGTCTATAACGTCTTCGACAAGCTCTACTACAACGCCGTCGGCGTGCGCCTGAAGGACCCGACCTCGGTCGCCAGCACCAACCAGCCGATGCCCTATTATTCGGAGCCCGGTCGCACCTTCAAGGTTTCGCTGACCCAGCGTTTCTAAGGTCCTGACCATCGATCGGAAGGGGCGGCTTCGGCCGCCCTTTTCTTTTTGGCGCGGGGAAGGTTGCCCTTGCGCAAGCCCGCATCTGCCGCTAACAATTCCCGCCATGGAAAACGCACGCATCATCGCTGGCTGGTGGTGGGCTCGCTGAGGCGGCCTTGACCAGTCATGCGTGATTGAGACGACAAGCCGCCCGGAACCTTCGAGGCGGCTTTTTTGTGTTCGGGCCGCCTCAAACGTCCGGGCCTGAAACGGAGTTGGGGAATGGCCACGAAAATTCTGGAAGACGGCGGCGAAGCCTATGAAACGCGGGGCGGCGTGACCGTCACCCGCCGTCGCCGCGCGGCGGATTATGCAGGGGCGATCTCCGCCTATGTCGACAAGCTCGACGAGCGGCGCGGCGCGGTCTTCTCCTCGAATTACGAATATCCGGGCCGCTACACCCGCTGGGATACGGCCGTCGTCGATCCGCCGCTCGGCATCTCCTCCTTCGGCCGCGCCGTCTGGATCGAGGCCTACAATGCGCGTGGCGAGGTGCTGCTGTCCTTCATCGCGGACCGCCTCGCGCAGGTGCCGGAACTGGCGCTCGGCGCGCGCACGGCAAGCCGCCTCGATCTCGAGGTGAAGCAGCCCGACCGGGTCTTCACCGAGGAAGAGCGCTCCAAGATGCCGACAGTCTTCACGGTGCTGCGCGCCGTGACCGATCTCTTCCATTCGGCGGAGGACGCCAGCCTCGGCCTCTACGGAGCCTTCGGCTACGACCTCGCCTTCCAGTTCGACGCCATCGACCTGAAGCTGAAGCGGCCGGACGACCAGCGCGACATGGTGCTGTTCCTGCCGGACGAAATCCTCGTCGTCGACCACTACGCCGCCAAGGCCTGGATCGATCGCTACGATTTCGCCAAGGACGGGATTTCGACCGAGGGCCGGGACGAAGCCATCGCGTCCGAGCCCTTCAGGACCGTCGATGTCATTCCCCCGCACGGCGATCATCGTCCGGGCGAATATGCCGAACTCGTCGTCAAGGCGAAGGAGAGCTTCCGGCGCGGCGACCTCTTCGAGGTCGTGCCCGGCCAGAAGTTCTTCGAGCGCTGCGAAAGCAAGCCCTCGGAAATCTCCCGCCGTCTCAAGGCGATCAATCCGTCGCCCTATTCCTTCTTCATCAATCTCGGCAATCAGGAATATCTCGTCGGCGCTTCGCCGGAAATGTTCGTGCGCGTGTCGGGCCGCCGCATCGAGACCTGCCCGATCTCGGGTACGATCAAGCGCGGCGACGACCCGATTGCCGACAGCGAGCAGATCCTGAAGCTGCTGAATTCCAAGAAGGACGAATCCGAGCTCACCATGTGCTCGGACGTCGACCGCAACGACAAGAGCCGCGTCTGCGAGCCGGGCTCCGTCAAGGTCATCGGCCGCCGGCAGATCGAGATGTATTCGCGCCTCATCCATACGGTCGACCATATCGAGGGGCGCCTGCGCGACGACATGGACGCCTTCGACGGCTTCCTGTCGCATGCCTGGGCCGTCACCGTGACGGGCGCGCCGAAGCTCTGGGCGATGCGCTTCATCGAAGCGCATGAGAAGAGCCCGCGTGCATGGTATGGTGGGGCGATCGGCATGGTCGGCTTCAACGGCGACATGAACACCGGCCTGACGCTGCGCACCATCCGCATCAAGGATGGTATCGCCGAGGTGCGCGCCGGGGCGACGCTGCTCTACGATTCCAGCCCGGAAGAAGAAGAAGCCGAAACCGAACTGAAGGCATCCGCCATGATCGCAGCCATCCGGGACGCAAGGTCCGGCAATTCCGCCAAGGTCCAGCGCGATGTCGCGGCCGTCGGGGCAGGGGTGAACATCCTGCTCGTCGACCACGAGGACAGCTTCGTGCACACGCTCGCCAACTACTTCCGCCAGACCGGCGCAACCGTCACGACGGTGCGCACGCCGGTGCCGGAAGAGGTGTTCGACCGCATCAAGCCGGATCTCGTCGTGCTTTCGCCCGGCCCCGGCAGCCCGAAGGATTTCGACTGCAAGGCGACCATCAAGAAGGCGCGCGCCCGCAACCTGCCGATCTTCGGCGTCTGCCTCGGCCTGCAGGCGCTTGCCGAAGCCTATGGCGGGGAACTGCGTCAGCTTGCCATTCCCATGCACGGCAAACCCTCGCGCATCCGCGTGCTGGAGCCCGGCATCGTCTTCTCCGGTCTCGGCAAGGAAGTGACGGTCGGTCGCTACCATTCGATCTTCGCCGACCCCTCGACGCTGCCGCGCGATTTCATCATCACGGCGGAGAGCGAGGACGGAACGATCATGGGCATCGAGCATGCCAGCGAGCCGGTTGCCGCCGTGCAGTTCCATCCCGAATCCATCATGACGCTCGGCCAGGATGCTGGCATGCGCATGATCGAGAACGTGGTGGCGCATCTGTCGAAGAAGGCGAAGGTCAAGGCGGCCTGACGGCCGGATTGCCCATGCCCCTGCCGGCGTTTCCATTCCTGTGCGCCGAGCCGCATAGGCTTTGACAAAGCCGTCCGGCTGGTCCATAGCGAACCCGAAGAGAAAACCGCGTGCACGTCCCCGTGCGCGCGGTTTTGCGTTGATGGGCCAGGCTTTTTGCAACTCGTTTGCATGCGCATGGAGAGCGGTATGACAAATTCTGACGGCAACACGGTCAAGCGGCTGGCGCTCTGGGGCATTCCCCTGTCCCTCGGCGTCATGGGACTGAAGCTCGTCGCCTGGTGGGTGACGGGCTCGGTGGCGCTGCTTTCGGACGGGCTGGAATCGAGCGTCAACGTGGTGGCGGCCATCGTCGCCTTCGCGGCGATCAGCTATGCGGCGAAGCCCGCCGACAAGACGCATCCCTTCGGCCACCACAAGGCGGAGTACCTGTCTGCGGTTCTGGAAGGCGTGCTGATCGTCGTGGCGGCGCTGCTGATCGTGATGGAGGCGGTGCCGGCGGTGCTTGCCCCCGTGCCGATGGAAGCACCCCTGCTGGGTCTCGTGATCAATTTCGCAGCGGGCGTCATCAATGCGGCCTGGGCCTATGTGCTCATCCGCGCCGGCCGGCGCTATCGCTCGCCGGCGCTTTCGGCCGATGGTCAGCATATTCTTTCCGACGTCGTTACCTCGATCGGCGTGCTCGTCGGCCTCGTCCTGGCAATCGTCACCGGCTATGCCGTGCTCGATCCGCTGCTGGCGGTGCTCGTCGCGCTCAACATCCTCTATCAGGGGTGGAAGGTCATCGCCCATTCGGTCGACGGGCTGATGGACCACGCCGTGGAGCGGGAGGAGGCCGAGGCGATCCAGGCGGCGATCGCGGCGAACGGCGCGGGCTCGCTCGGCGTGCACGATCTCAAAACCCGGCGGGCGGGATCGGCAACCTTCGTCGATTTCCATCTCGTCGTTCCCGCCGCCATGCCCGTGGGCGAGGCGCACGAGATCTGCGACCGGCTGGAGGACGCCATCAGCGCCGTGCAGCCGGGCGCGCAGGTCGCTATCCATGTCGAGCCGGAAACCGAGAAGGCGCACGGCATCAAGGTGAAAATCGAAAGGGTCGCACAATGAGCAAGACGGACGTTTCAGGCCTTTCCCAGCTTGGGCAGACGGTCGATCTTCCCGCCAATCCGGAAACGGCGGTGCTGGAAAAGGTGCCGAGCAGTCATGCCGGCACGGATTTCGTGGTGCGTTTCACCGCGCCGGAATTCACCTCGCTCTGCCCGATGACCGGCCAGCCGGATTTCGCGCATATCGTCATCGACTACATTCCGGACGGCTGGCTGGTCGAATCGAAGTCGCTGAAGCTCTACCTTCATTCCTTCCGCAATCACGGTGCCTTCCATGAGGACTGCACCATCGACATCGCCAAGCGGCTTGTCGGCCTGCTGGAGCCGAAATGGCTGCGCATCGGCGCCTACTGGTATCCGCGTGGCGGCATCCCCATCGACGTGTTCTGGCAGACCGGCGATGCGCCGCAGGGCGTCTGGATCCCCGAGCAGGGCGTGCAGCCCTATCGCGGCCGCGGCTGAGGCCGCATTTACCCTGTTTTCCGGTGGCGCTGCGAAGGTCTATCGCGGCCTATCGGTTTTGTTGCATTGTCTTGGCCAGTGAGTCGCATTATCTGAACAGCGACAGGACTATTGACGAGCAATCCGGAGACTTTGGATGAGCGACGAAGACGACAAGAAGACGGAACTGCCCCTGGGCAAGGAAACGGAGGCGAACCTTTTCAAGTCGCGTTCGATCTTCATCTACGGGCCGATCAACCAGGAACTGGCGCAGAAGGTCTGCTCGCAGCTCGTGGCGCTTGCAGCCGCCAGCGACGACGACATCCGCATCTACGTCAATTCGCCGGGCGGCCATGTGGAATCGGGCGATTCGATCCACGACATGATCAAGTTCATCAAGCCGAAAGTCTGGATGATCGGCACCGGCTGGGTCGCTTCCGCCGGCGCGCTGATCTATGTCGCTGCGCCCAAGGAACAGCGCCTTTGCCTGCCGAACACCCGCTTCCTGCTGCACCAACCGTCGGGCGGCACCCGCGGCATGGCTTCGGATATCGAGATCCAGGCGCGCGAAATCATCAAGATGAACGAGCGCCTGAACAAGATCTTCGCCGACGCCACCGGCCAGCCGATCGAGAAGATCGCCAAGGACACGGACCGCGACTACTGGCTCTCGGCAGAAGAAGCCAAGGGCTACGGCCTCGTCTCGCGCATCGTGACGTCGCAGGCCGATATCTGAGGCTTTTCGGCCACTTGAATTGAGGAAGCCCTCCCTTTGTGGAGGGCTTTTTCTTATGGGTGGGTTGCGCCGCGGCCTTCCCGCCGGTATAGACGGCCTCATGTTGAAGACCAGCGCACAGATCATCGAACGAGTTTCCCGCGGCAGCGCAGCTGTTCGTGAGCGTTCGCGCGGCTTCTCCTCGCTTCTTCTTCTCGGCCTTACGCGCGGTTGCCGGGTTCGCTGAGGAGCGCCCGGCGGCCGAAAAGCCCGCCCGGCAATAGCTCCTCGTTTCACCCCCATGCATGAATTCCGATGCATTCGCCGTCGCCAAGCGCCGATCCTTGCGCTAAGACCTTGTCGCGAATGCAGGGACGACGAAGAGACGAAGCGATGATTTTGAAGACCCATACCCCCAAGCAGGGCATGCCCGACGCCGTAACCAAGTACCAGCCCTATCCGACGATCAACATTCCCGACCGCACCTGGCCGGGCAAGGTGATCGACAAGGCACCGATCTGGTGTTCGGTGGACCTGCGCGACGGCAACCAGTCGCTGATCAACCCGATGGGCCACGACCGCAAGGCCCGCATGTTCCAGCTGTTGCTCGACATGGGCTTCAAGGAAATCGAGATCGGTTTCCCCTCGGCCTCGCAGACCGACTTCGATTTCGCCCGCTGGTGCGTCGAGCAGGGCAACGTTCCGAACGACGTCTCCCTGCAGGTTCTGGTGCAGTGCCGCCCGGAACTGATCACGCGTACCTTCGAGGCGCTGGAAGGCGCGCATAAGCCGATCATCCATTTCTACAATTCCACCAGCGAATTGCAGCGCCGCGTGGTCTTCGCCAAGGACGTCGCCGGCATCAAGCAGATCGCCACCGACGCGGCCAAGATGATCACCGACATGGCCGCCAAGGCCGGCGGCGGCTATCGCTTCGAATACTCACCTGAAAGCTTCACAGGCACCGAGCTGGAAGTCGCGCTGGAGATCTGCAACGCGGTCGTCGAGATCGTGAAGCCGACCGCCGACAACAAGCTGATCCTCAACCTGCCCTCGACCGTCGAGATGGCGACGCCGAACATCTATGCCGACCAGATCGAGTGGATGTGCCGCAACATCGACAACCGCGAAAACGTCCTCATCTCGCTGCATCCGCACAACGACCGCGGCACGGGCATCGCCGCGACGGAACTGGGCCTGATGGCCGGCGCCGACCGCGTCGAAGGCACGCTGTTCGGCAATGGCGAGCGCACGGGCAATGTCGACGTCGTCACGCTGGCGCTCAACATGTACACGCAGGGCGTCGATCCCAAGCTCGACTGCTCCGACATCGAGCGCATCAAGTCGGTCTACGAATATTCCAACGAGATGGCCATTCCGGAGCGCCATCCTTACGTCGGCGAACTGGTCTACACGGCCTTTTCCGGCTCGCATCAGGACGCCATCAACAAGGGCATGAAGGCCATCAAGAAGGCCAACAAGCCGCTGTGGGAAGTGCCCTACCTGCCGATCGACCCGCAGGACGTCGGTCGTTCCTACGAGGCGATCATCCGCATCAACTCGCAGTCGGGCAAGGGCGGCATCGCCTACATCCTGCAGGAAGACTACGGCATCAACCTGCCGCGCAACCTGCAGGTGGAGTTCCGCGACGAAATCCAGCGCATCACGGACGAGGAGGGCGTCGAGCTGCCGGCCAAGCGCATCCATGAGAGCTTCATGGAACGCTATGTCACGCAGCCCGGCACGCGCCTGCGCTTCGTCGACCACCACACCTACCCCGATGCCGGCCAGAAGGGCTCGCGCATCGTTGCCGCAGAGATCACCGACGGCGGCGAGGTCAAGCGCATCGAAGGCAAGGGCACCGGCCCGATCGACGGCTTCATCAATGCGCTGTCGATCTATCTCGGCGTTCCGATGTCGGTGGTCGACTATTCCGAACACTCGCTGCAGCAGGGCTCGAACGCGGCGGCCATTGCCTATGTCGAGGTCCAGCATCCCGGCGGCAAGCTGTTCGGCGTCGGCATCAACACGAACATCGTGACGGCCTCGCTCGAAGCCATCGTCTCGGCTGCCAACCATGTGATCGCCGCGCGCGGCTGATCGTTCGCATCGTCAGAGTTCGAGGAGCCCGGCGGCCTTGCTGCCGGGCTCTTTTTATCCGGGGCATGCCGTGGCGCGGCCGGGCGGCTCGAGCCCGCCCATGACGAAGCGGCGGCGGGGCATGTCGGGGAGAATTGGGAAGGGAAACGACAGCTTCGCCCGACGGCAGGCCCGGGCCTGACACGAGGATCCAGATACCAGGTTCAGGCCTGTCAGGTCAGATGCTGGCGGAGACCGTCTCGGCGATGCGCTCGAGATCCGGATCGGCGGAGGGGCCGACGACGACGAAGGAGGCGTTGCCCTTCTGCCAGGAGATCAGGCCGATGTCGTTGCGCATGCTCTCGGCCAGTTCGGTCTTGCCTTCCACCGGATCGCTCTTGAGGAAACAGATGGCGAAGATCTCGTTCTCGGCGTCGCGATAGAGAAGCTGCGCGGTCGGCTTGCCACCGGCCACCAGCAGACGGGCGCCCTCGAAGGTCAGTTTCTGCGCGGTCAGGTCGGGAACGGCGAAGGTCACGCCTGTGCTGGCCGAAAGCCACTCGACAAGGTGGTCCTTGTCGCTGGCGGGCAGTTCCACCAGATGGCGTGTCTGGCGCGAATAGATGCGGTGATAGTCCGCGATGTCGTCCAGCCACGTGCGCACGGGCGCGAATTGCGTGGAAGCGACCTGGAAGGAGGTCTGCTTCTGTTCGGAGATCAGGTAGCCGGCGGCACCGCCGGCGAGAAAGAGCACGAGCGAAGCGGCCAGCGCCTGCGGCCAGAAGGCGCTGCGGCGCGGGGCGGGCGTGGCGGCGACGGGAATGGCGGCGATGCCGAGCTTCGGCGGTTCATCCTCGTTCTTGCCGGCATCCTTGATGTTGCGCACCAGATCGAGCGGAATCGGCTCCTGCAGCATGCGGTCGAAGGCGCGGGCGCCGAACTCGCTACCGAGCTTCAGCTTCTCGTAGACCCCGCGCGCCTGATCGTCCCGGGCGAGGATCGCGTTGATTTCATCCACTTCCGCCTGCGGTAGCTGGCCGTCGAGATAGGCCGACAACCGCACTTCGAGCGGGAGACCCTGCGTGCTTTCCACGATCAGGCCCTCCTTTCCGTCTGTTCCGAGATCATGGCCGCGAGCCGGATGCGGGCCGCCGACAGCCGACTCATCACGGTGCCGATCGGTATCCCGAGGATATCCGCCGCCTCGCGGTAGCTGTGGCCTTCGACATTCACCAGAAGGAAGACGCTCGACAGGCCTTCCGGCATGGTCATGATCAACTTGTGCAACTGCTTGGCATAGACCGCCTTGTCGGCCGATGCCTCGATATGCAGGTTATCCTGCTCGGCGACATCTACCGTCCCCGACCCTGTGCGGACCTTTCGCTTGCGGATCTCGTCCACCCAGAGATTGCGCGTCATGGCATAAACCCAGCTTTCCAGCCGGCCTTCCCCGTTCCAGAGATGGCTTCGCGTGATGGCACGTTCACATGCTTCCTGCACGAGATCGTCGGCATCACTGCTGTTGCGCGTCAGCGTCATGGCAAAACGACGCAACTTTGGCAGCAAGTTGACCAATTCTCGCCGGAACTCATTCGATTCTGCCGTCGGACGCATTGCTTTTCCAAGGAAACGTTCGGGATCAAAACTCTATTCGCCCCCGGCTGGGCAGCGACCGTCTGATATGAAACATTCTTCCTTGGGTCCGCAAGCACGAACGGCACGCCGAAACGCAGTTTCCCGCGTTCCTCAACGATTGTCCCCCGTCTTGGCCGGCGCCGTCCCGTTTTCGGACGACGCCGGGCGAGGGCGTCAATAGGTGGTGCGTTCGCCGCCAAGCGATTGCAGCAGCGCGCGATAGGCCCAGGTGTTTTCGCCGCCGCGGTCGCGGATCTCGACGAGCTGGACGCGGGCGCCCTCGACGTCGCCCTGTTCGATCAGGGCCTGGCCCATATAGGAACGGGCGAGAATGTAGTTCTCGTCCTTCTGGAGGGCGCGCTTGTAGTAGCTCATGCCCAGCGCCATGTCGCCGAGCTTGCGGGTGTTGTAGCCCATGTAGTTGAGGATGCGCGGATCTTCCTGATTGTAGGCGGCGCGCAGCGCACGAAGGGCATTTTCGTGCTGGCCGGCATAGGCGAATTCGCGCGCGGCTTCATAGAGCTTGTCGTCGATCTCGCGTTCGGTCTTCTTCTGCTCTTCCGTCTTGGCCTTGTCGTCGGTCGGCGTGCCGTCGGCGGGCTTGGTTTCGGCCGGCTTGATGTCTTCCGGCGCGACGCATTCCTTCTTTTCCTCGTTCCAGATCTTGCCGTCGGTGCAGGTCGTCGTCGTCTCGGTGGCGACCGGCGGCGTGGTCGTGTCGGAATCGGCCGCCCTTGCGGCCGACAGCGCCGTCAGCGAGACGGCGGCGCAGAATGAAAGCAGCATGGTGTGGCGGAGCATGGTCATGGGTTCCCTCTCGATCGGATCGTCTGCCGGACGCTGGCCGTCTTCGAGCGGCCGGTGCGCGGTGATCGCCCGGCAGGCCGCTCTGGAAAGATATGACGAAGGGAGGGGGTGATTTATTCGCGACCGCTTTAGAAACGTGTCGTCTCGGCAAGGCTGAGGGCCGCGCCATCGGGTGACAGGGCGTAACGCTCGCGTTCGACGGTCCAGTTGCCCGGCGAACCGGATATCGAGAAGAGATTGTAGCCGGCGGGCGGCTTGTGCCCGCCCGGTCCCTGCGAGGCGGAGGCGATGCCGACGACCGGCACGGGTTTCGTCTGCCCCGGCAGCCAGTGCACGGTGTTGAGATGGGTATGGCCGTGCAGCACGAGCTCCGCCCCGCCGGTCGAGATGGTCGCGGCAAAACGACGGATGCCGATCATGCGCTTGTGGAAGGCGGTCGCGCCGCGGATCGGCGGATGATGGATGAGCACGACGCGGAACAGCCCGGCTTCACCCGCTGCGCGCAACATGTTCACCGCTTCACGCGCCTGCCGGCTGCCGAAATAGCCGGAGGCGGAAAAGGGCGGCGTCGCGACGGCCGTCGAGCAGCCGACGATGGCCACCTGGCCGCGCACCCGCAGATAGGGAAAGACATGCACGTCCTCCTGCCATTCGGCAGGCGCAGCGTCGCCACGCATGTAAGGATACCAGGCGCGGGTCGATTTCTCGTAGGCGCCGCGCACATAGGCGTCGTGATTGCCGGGGACGAGGGAGACGTTTTCCGGCGTGCCCGCTTCCGGCAGCCAATGCTTCACTGCGGCGATTTCCAGCCGCGAGGCAAGGTTCACGAGATCGCCGGTGATTGCCAGATGATCCGGCGCCTGCCGCTCGATGTCATCGAGCACGAGGTCGAGCGTGTTCGTGAAGAGGTGCCGGCGGCGGTTGCGGTGCCAGTTCACGAAGCCGGTGATGCGCTTGGAAAACAGTTCCAGAAAGGTGAGGGCGGGCAGCGGCCCGAGATGGACGTCCGATATGTGGGCAAGTCTGAACATACCCCTCCTTAGAGCATAAGGCCGCCAAGGGAAACGCAAGGCGTGGATATTCGCGGGCATCTGCCGCATCGTGCCTTGATTTGGCCAGGCGCTTGCGGCGAAGTGCCGTCATGGAACAGGACAAGCCCACCGACGTCTCCGCGCCCCGAAGCCCGCTCACGCGGCTGGTGACACGCGTTCTGCATGGCTATTTCGCGCTCTCGCGCGGCATGACCATGGGGGTGCGGGCGGCCTGTTTCGACGGGGAGGGGCGTGTCTTCCTCGTGCGCCACAGCTACGTGCCGGGCTGGCACCTGCCGGGCGGCGGCGTGGAGCGGGGCGAGACGGCGCTGGAGGCGCTGGCGAAGGAGATGCGGGAAGAGGGCAATCTTGCCATCGGCGACGCGCCGCGGCTCGTGCATGTCTATTTCAACCGCCAGACCAGCAAGCGCGACCATGTGCTGCTCTATCGCTGCGACGGCGTTGCCCAGACCGCGCCGCGCCTCAAGGACCGCGAGATCGTCGAGGCCGGTTTCTTCGCGCTCGACGCCCTGCCGGCCGCGACCACCGCAGCCACCCGCCGGCGGCTGGACGAGCTTGCCGGTCGGGCGCCTTTCGCGGATTTCTGGTAGGTCAGGCGGCCTTCAGCCGGTCCCGGCCGTGCGGGGAGGCGAGGTCGATGTCCGGGCCGACGGGCACGATGCCGGTCGGGTTGATCATCGTGTGGCTGCGGTAATAGTGCTCCTTGATGTGACGCATGTTCACCGTCTCGGCGACGCCAGGCACCTGATAGAGATCGCGCAGGTAGCCATAAAGGTTCGGATAGTCGGCGATGCGGCGGATGTTGCACTTGAAGTGGCCGACATAGACCGGATCGAAGCGCACCAGCGTCGTGAAGAGCCGCCAGTCGGCCTCCGTGACGCGGTCGCCGGTGAGATAACGCTTCGTCGACAGCCGTTCCTCCAGGCTATCCAGCATGGCGAAAAGCTTGCCGACACTGCCTTCATAGGCATCCTGCGTCGTGGCGAAGCCGGCCTTGTAGACGCCGTTGTTGACGGTGTCGTAGATGCTGTCGTTCAGCGCATCGAGCTCGGCGCGCAGGATCTCCGGGTAGAAATCGTCGCGCGAGCCTGTCAGGTGGTCGAAGGCGGAATTGAACATGCGGATGATCTCGGCCGATTCGTTCGAGACCATGCGGTTCTGCTTCTTGTCCCAGAGGACGGGCACGGTGACGCGGCCGGAATAGTGCGGATCGGCCTTGAGATACACCTCGTAGAGCATCGAAGCGCCGAACAGCGCATCCAGCGTGCCGCCGTTCTCGCCTTTGAATTCCCAGCCCTTGGCCAGCATCAGCGGATCGACGACCGAAACGGTGATCAGGTCTTCCAGTTTCTTCAGCTTGCGGAAGATCAGCGTGCGGTGCGCCCAGGGACAGGCATAGGAGACATAGAGATGGTAGCGGCCGGCCTCTGCGGCAAAGCCGCCTTCGCCGGTCGGGCCGGGCGCACCATCCGGGGTGATCCAGTTGCGGAACTGCGAGACGGAGCGCTGGAAATGGCCCTTCGTCGCCTTCGTATCGTACCAGACGTCGTGCCAGACGCCGTCAACGAGCATGCCCATGATGATCTCCTTTTTGCCGCGTCCTGCGGCTTGAACTTGCATCCATAGATAGCGCATGGGGCAAGGCTGGATAGGCGCATTTTGGTGAACGGTGCGTTTTGCGCTTTGACATCGGAAAAATATCTGCTATCCGCGCAGACCAGAACCGGCACTTCAGCCGGCGAGGAAGACGATCCGCATGTTCTACACGGGAACCCCACGACGACGCTGATGCTCCTGCTGCGCCCCCTTGCGGCGGCGCGATAACCCGCATCCCTCGCTCGTATCCGGTTCCTCGATCCATGAACATGCTGAAGCACGACATCGTCTACCTGACGGAACACGCCTCCCACGACGACGCCATCGAACATATCAACGAAGAAGCCTTCGGGCCCGGCCGGCATGTTCGTGCCGCTGCGCGCATCCGCGAGCAGGGTCCGCACGACCGGTCGCTGTCCTTCGTCTGCACGGACGATGGCGAGACGATCGCCTCGGTGCGGATGACGCCGGTTCTGGCCGGCGGCGTGAAGGCGCATCTGCTCGGTCCGCTCGCCGTGCGGCCCTCGCACAAGAACCGGGGCATCGGCCGGGAGTTGCTGCGCATCGCTTGCGCCGCCGCCCAGCGGAAGGGATCCGAAGCGGTCGTGCTCGTTGGCGATCCGCCCTATTACGGCCCGCTCGGCTTCGAGAAGGTCGCCTGGAATGCGCTGGCCTTCCCCGGCCCGGTGGATCCGGCCCGGGTGCTGGTCATGCCCTTCGCAGAGGACACGCATGCGCGGCTGAACGGCGTCATCGCCTGGCGGGACGACGGGTCGCAGGAACTGTAATCTTCCGGTGCCTTGCCTTCACCCCGTTCCCGCCCCGCAGGCGGGGAGAGGGGGCGGCAGCCGAATGAGGCTGCCGCGAATGCGGTTCAGTCCTTCAGTTCCATGAAACGGATGCGGTTCTGGAAGGGGTCGGTGACCTCTACCTCCAGCCGCGAGCCTTCATCCTCCAGCCCCGGCTTCATGTAGCGGTAGTTCTTGCCGATCAGGTCCTTCTGGAAGGCACGGATGCCCTTCATGTAGACGACCATGTTGCCGCCGGGCGTCGCATCGCCCGCATGTTCGGAAAGATGCAGGCGCAGCCCGCCACGGGAGACCTGCGTGTAGAGCGGGAAGTTGTCGCCGTAGCGATGCTCCCAGTCGACGGAGAAGCCGAGAAAGCCAAGATAGAATTCATGCGCCTTCGCCACGTCGAAGATGCGCACGATCGGCACGGCCTGCTCGAAGGCCACGCCGTTTTCCGGCAGCTTGGCCTCGATCTTCGCGGAGAGGATGTTCCACGTCTCAACGCCGAACTGGCGGGCGACGATTTCGAGGGCTTCGCTGTGGGAGATCTCGATGTTGCGGGCGGCCAGCGTTTCCCGCATGGCTTTCGCCATGGCCTTGGCATCGCGAAAATCGCGCATGTCCGTTCCTTTCGTTCCGGCGAAGTCCCCGTCAGTGCCCGCATTGCCGACGCCTTCGCCCAACGATGAACGGTGGAGAAAGGTTGTTCTGGAGGCGTTCGCCATGCCTTCTTCAAAGGCGCGGGTCTGCCGGCCGCCTCCGGCCGTGCCGCAAGACTAGCCGAAACCCGAGAGAGGTCAACGCCCCTCGCGGTACCACATGGCGGAGAAGGCGAGCAGCAGCAGGCCGACGCCGGCAAAGCCGGCGAAGAGCGGCAGCGAGTCGATGCCCTTCAGCACCGTCTCGTCCGTCATGCGCAGCGACAGGCGGTTCTCGTCGATTGTGCGCACCGCACCGGAAACGGGCAGCAGCGGCGGCAGGGAGATGGCCTCGCCATTTTCGCCGACCAGCCGGCGCACGGTGCCTCTGGTGGTCTCGGCGAGTGGCTTCAGCGTCTCGGTCGTCGAAATCGTCGCCTTGAACTCCGGCGCATCGACCGCGCCGACATGGACGAGGGCGGTGAGATCGCCGTTGGCGATCTCGTAAAGCCCGGTCTCGGTCGTGCGCACCTCCGCGCGGTAGAGGCCGGGTTCGGCCTCGGTCAGCGTCGCGCGCTCCGTCTTGCCGGAGGGCAGTTTCAGGATGGCTTCGCCGGGTGCGTCACCGATGGTCTGGCGGTTGATCTGCAATGTGCGGCCGAAGGTGCGGGCGGTCAGTGCCTCTTCCTCGAGCGCCGGTTCCTGCATCAGCCAGTGCGCGGTGCGCCGGTAGAGCGAGACATGCGGGCCGCCGCCTTCGAAGCCGCGAGCCCAGAGCCAGCCCTGATCGGAGAGCAGCATGGCGACGCGCCCCTTGCCGACGCGGTTGAGCACCAGCAGCGGCTTGCCGCCCTCGGCCTCCATCACGACATTGCCTTCGGGGCGCTGGACATCGACCGTGCGGAACCATCGGCCCCAATGCGGCGGCTCGTCGTTCGCGCCTTCGAGGCCACGCGTGACGGGGTGTTTGCGGCCTTCCTGCGAGAGGCGCGGATAGAAGGGCGCCTCGTTCATCGCGCCGGTCGGGGTTGCCGGCAGCACGGCGGCCAATGGCGTTCCGGCGATGGAATCGCTGCCCGCATGCTCCGGTCCCGCCGCGATCAGCAGCGCGCCGCCGTTTTCCACATATTGCGCGATGTTGTCGTAGTAGAGGATCGGCAGCACGCCGCGGTGCTGGTAGCGGTCGAAGATGATGAGGTCGAATTCGTTGATCTTGTCGACGAAGAGTTCGCGTGTCGGGAAGGCGATCAGCGACAGTTCGTTGATCGGCGTGCCGTCCTGCTTTTCCGGCGGACGCAGGATGGTGAAGTGCACGAGGTCGATGGCGGTATCGGACTTCAGCAGGTTGCGCCAGGCGCGTTCGCCCGCATGCGGCTCGCCCGAGACCAGCAGCACGCGCAGGTTCTCGCGGATGCCTTCGATGACATGGACGGCGCGGTTGTTGGCCGTGGTGATCTCGCCCTCGACCGGCGCGACTTCGAATTCGAGGATGTTGTTGCCGCCGCGCGGCACGGTGAAGCCGAGCGGCTGCTCGGTGCCGGGCTGGGCGATTTCCGAGGCGATCTCGTTGCCGTTGAGGCGCACGGTCACGCGGGCGGCTTCGCTGGTGCCGACGCCGTCGTCCACCACGCGGAATTTCAACTCCTGCGGCTCGCCGACGATGCCGAAGCGCGGCGCGCTCACCACCTCGATACGGCGGTCGAATTCGTCGGGCCGGCCCGTGACGAGCGCATGCACAGGGGCGTCGAAGCCCGAGAAGGCGGACGCCGCAGGGATATCGTGCACCTGGCCGTCGGTGATGAAGATGGCGCCGCCGACGCGCGAGCGCGGCACGTCGGCGATGGCCGAATTCAGCGCCTCGAAAAGGCGGGTGGAGGGCGTGTCCGAGGTGCCGTCGTCGCCGGCCTCGACGATGCGCGGCTCGATGCGCGGATAGCGGGCGAAACGCTCCTTGAGCCCTTCCAGCGCGGCGTTCGTCTGGGCGGTCCGCTCCTCGCTGTCCTGGCTCTGGCTGCGGTCGACGATGACGGGAACGACGGTCGACAGGGCCTCGCGGTCCTCCTGGAGAAAGACCGGGTTGGCGAGCGCCAGCACGAGGAAGGCAAGCGCCAGGGCACGCAGAAACGCGCCGCGCAGACCCCGCCAGAGGCCGAGGGCGGCCAGCGCCAGTCCGGCAAGGCCGATGGCGGCAATGGCGATCCAGGGCAGGAAGGGGGAAAACTGAAGCGTCATGTCACTGCCCCAGCCGTTCGAGAAGGGCGGGCACGTGCACCTGGTCCGCCTTGTAGTTGCCGGTCAGCATGTACATCATGATGTTGACCCCCGAGCGGAAGGCGTGCTCGCGCTGCACCTCGTCCGGCGGCACGGTTGGCAGCAGCGCCATGCCGTTGTTGTCCACGGCCCAGGCGCCGGCAAAGTCGTTGCCGGTGATCATGATCGGCGAAACGCCGTCGCCGGCGCGAGCCGGACGCGAGGGATCTTCCTTGCGGTCGAGTTCGGCTTCCACCCACAGCGGGCTGCCGGCATAGCGGCCGGGGAAATTGGCGAGCAGGTAGAAGGCCTTGGTGAGGACGTGGTCGGCCGGCACCGGCTCCAGCGGCGGAATGTCGAGATTGGCGAGGATCGCCTGCAGACGCTCGGTGTTCGGGCTGGTCGCATTGCTGTCGAGCGAGACGAACTGGTCGCGGGTGTCGAACAGCACGGTGCCGCCGCTGCGCATATAGGCGTCGATGCGGCTGATCGCGGCGCTGGAAGGCATTTCCGCCGTGGCGCTCACCGGCCAGTAGATGATGGGATAGAGGGCAAGCTCGTCCTTCGTGATATCGACGCCGACGGGCGTGCCGGGTTCCAGCGTCGTGCGGTAGGTCAGGAATTCCGTGAGGCCGGCAAGACCGCGCTCGGAAATGCGGTCCACCTCGCTTTCGCCTGTCACCACATAGGCAAGATGCGTCGTGTCGAGCCGTGACAGCAGCGTCTCGTCGCCCGGCTTCCCGTCGGCCGCACGGCTTTCGCCGGGCAGGCCGGCAAGCGCGCCGGCAAGGAACAGGGCGGCAAGTGCGGCGGTCGCGCCGCGCTTGGGCATGCGGCGTGCGGCGGCGGCGAAGGCTCCGCCCATCAGGAGCACGATGGCGCAGTCGGCCAGCAGCAGCAGCGCGGCGAGGGTGAAGAGATGCGGTTTCAGCGACCAGGTCTCCTTGCCGATCAGCGGCTCGCGCAGGACGGATGCGCCTTCGGCCACGGTGAGCGGGCGGATCTCATGGCCCGGCGGCAGGAGGTTGTGCGCGACATAGCCGTCCTCGGTGCCGTAGAGGCCGGGCGGGTTGTCGAAGCTGGCGATCGCCTTTTCACCGGTGCCTGTGGCGAGCGGCTTGGCTTCGCCCGTGGCGGCGACAAGCGTGCCGTTGGCAGTCATCAGGCGGTAGGGCGGCAGGCCCTGGCCGCGCTCCCCGTCCTTGGCCGAAACGCCGCCGCCGCGCGAAAGCTGCACCGTGCGGCGAAGCATTTCGACGAAATCGCCCGAGAGCGGCAGGTTGGACCAGCCGGTTTCCGCGCTGATATGGAAGAGCACGATGCGGCCGGACCCGAGCGGGCCGGTCGTCACCAGCGGCGTGCCGTCGGCAAGGCTCGCCCAGGTGCGCTCGGCAAGATCCGGGGTCGGCTCGGCGAGCACCTGCCGCTTGATCAGGATATCGGCCCGCGTCGGCAGGCCGAAGAACGGGCTGTTCGCGGGATAGGCGGAGAGCGGCTGCGGTTCGGACCAGGAAAGCGCGCCCCCGAGCGCGCGTTCGCCCTTGCGCAGCAGCACCGGCACCAGCGGATCGTCGGCGGGCGCTGCGGCAAGGCGCGGGCCGGCGAAACGCACCAGCATGCCGCCCGCCTCGATCCAGCGGCGCACCGCGCCCTGCACGTCCTCCGGCAGGCGGCCGATATCGGCCATGATCAGCACCGAGGGGTTCTGCTCCAGGAGTTCGGGAATGGCGACCGAAAGGTCCGCGACGCTCGGCTCGATCAGGTCGGCATAGGGCGCGAGCGCCCGGTTGATATAGTGCAGCGGCGACAGCAGTGGCTGGCTCGCATCCGTCACCTCGCCGGAAAGGAAGGCGACGCGGCGGCGGCGGAAACCGTCGTCGAGAAGGTAGGTGCCGCCGGCATTGGCCAGGCCGTCGATGGTGACGCGGGCAAAATCGTTGCGCAGCTCGAAGGGCGCGGTGATCGTGCCTGTCGTCGTCGTGGCGCCGGCTGCGAACTCCGCCGCGCCCGCGGCGATGGGCCTGCCACGGGAATCGTGTGCGGTCAGCGGCAGGCTGCGGGCCGTCCGGCCGTCGAGGCGGGTGAGCGTGAGGGCAAGCGCATCGGCGCCGTTCGCAGCGGATGTGACGGCCACGGCCGCCGCGCCGTCACCCTCGATCAGCCGGAAGTCGGCGGGGGAGAGGGCCTGTAGGGCGGTCACCGCATCGTCGGTTTCGCCATCCGCGATGCCGTCGCTGAGGAAGGCGAGCGTGCCGGGCGCCGTTCCGTCCAGCGCGGTGCGCAGTGCGGCAATGGTGGCGGCGCGGCCTGCCGGCAGGGGGCGGGGTTCCGCGGCGGCGAGGCGGTTGCGCGCGGTGGCGGCATCGACCGGCACGGCGTCGTGCTGGCGGTCGGCGGTCAGCACGAGGGAAATCGGCACGTCGCGGCTTTCGGCATCGTCGATCAGCGCCTCGGCCGTCTCGACGCGCCGCGGCCAGTCCGTCGCCGAAGCCCAGCTGTTATCGAGGACGAGGACGAGCGGACCGTTGGTCGCGAGCGTGCTGGTGCGCGGATTGAAGACCGGATCGGCGATGGCGAGGATGACGGCAGCGGCCATCAGCATGCGCAGCAGCGTCAGCCACCAGGGGCTCTGCGCCGGCGTTTCCTCGCGCTTGAGGATGGAGGCGAGGATGGCGAAGGGTGGAAACACCTCCGTCAGCGGTTTCGGCGGCGTCAGGCGCAGCAGCCACCAGATGACGGGCAGCAGCACCAGTGCGGCGAGCGCGGCGGGAAAGGCTAAGGCGAACGCGCTCATACCCGGCTCTCCGCTTTCAATGCCGGCATGCCGGAGAGATAGGCGTGCACGGAAACCAGCGCTTCCGAGGCGAGCCGGTCCGTGCGGTGGGCGATGAAGCTCCAGCCGAGATGGCGCAGGCTGTCGGCGAGCGTTTCGCGGCGCGCGAAATAGGCGCGTGCATAGTCGTCTTTCAGCGTTTCGGCGCGTCCGGCCGTCAGCTTCTGGCCGCTTTCGGGATCGGTAAATTCGGTGCGGCCGGCATAGGGGAACATCTCCTCCGCCGGGTCGGCGATCTCGACCACATGACCACGCAGGCCGCGGCGGGCGAGCGGTCCGAGGCGGTCCATGACATCGGCGACCGGGTCGAGGAAATCACCGATCAGCACGATCTCGCTGTTGCTGCGGATCATGTCCGTTTCCGGCAGGCCGTTCGTGGCGGCGTTGTGCATGAGGGCGGTCGCCAGGCGTTCGGCGGCATTGCGGGCGGCGATGGGCTCCATGATGCCGGGGCAGCCGATGCGCTCGCCGGAGCGGGCCAGGATTTCGGCGAGCGCCAGCATGATGACGAGCGCGCGGCTTTCCTTCGAGACGGTGGCGAAGGTGGATTTGTACATCATCGAGGGCGACAGGTCCGCCCAGATCCACACGGTATGCGCAGCCTCCCATTCGCGGTCGCGCACATAGGTGTGGTCGTCGCGCGCCGAGCGTCGCCAGTCGATGCGCGACAGGCTCTCGCCGTCGACATAGGGACGGAACTGCCAGAAATTCTCGCCGATGCCGCGCTTGCGGCGGCCGTGCCAGCCGGCGATGACCGTATTGGCGAGGCGCTGGGCTTCCACCATGCAATCGGGAATGAGGGCGGCGCGCGCCTGCGCCCGCGAGAGCACATCGCGGGTCGGGGTTGGCGCAACGATCTGGCCGATGGACGCCATGCTTCTATCCCGTTCAGCCGCCCGCCTGCCGGACGAGGCCTGCGATGACGTCGCGCACCGACATGCCCTCGGCGCGCGCGCCGAAGGTCAGCGCCATGCGGTGCTGGAGCACGGGTTCGGCGAGCGCGAGAACGTCGTCGACGGACGGTGCGAGACGGCCCTCGTAGAGCGCACGGGCGCGGGCGCAGAGCATCATCGCCTGGCCGGCGCGGGGGCCGGGGCCCCAGGCGACGTGCTT
This sequence comes from Shinella sp. G-2, assembly GCF_050172695.1. Lineage (NCBI taxonomy): Bacteria > Pseudomonadati > Pseudomonadota > Alphaproteobacteria > Hyphomicrobiales > Rhizobiaceae > Shinella > Shinella sp. G-2. The sequence continues at coordinate 482,757 of NZ_JBBEYH010000003.1, forward strand.
GTCGGTGGAGGCGACACCGTTGCCGGGACGGGCGGAGCGCACCAGCGAGAGAATGGCGTCGAGCACCTTCTCGCTCACCGGCATCTGGCGGATGAGGGTCTGGATCTCGATCAGCCGTTCGGCCGAGATGGCCGCGCCGGCCTGCGCCTCGCTGACGCCGGTGGTCTCCAGGAGAATCTGCCGCTCGGCGGCAAGGTCCGGATAGTGCACGTCGACCTGGAGGAGGAAGCGGTCGAGCTGGGCTTCGGGCAGCGGATAGGTGCCTTCCTGCTCCAGCGGGTTCTGCGTCGCCAGCACATGGAAGGGGCGCGGCAGGTCGTTGGCCCGTCCGGCGACGGTGACGTGGTATTCCTGCATGGCCTGCAACAGCGCGGACTGCGTGCGCGGCGAGGCGCGGTTGATCTCGTCGGCCATCAGGAGCTGGGTGAAGATCGGGCCTGGCACGAAGCGGAAGGAGCGTTTGCCGTTCTCGTCCTGGTCCATCACTTCGGAGCCGAGGATGTCGGAGGGCATGAGGTCGGGCGTGAACTGGATGCGGCTTGCCGAAAGGCCGAGCACGGTGCCGAGCGTCGCGACGAGCTTGGTCTTGGCAAGGCCCGGCACGCCGACGAGCAGCGCATGGCCGCCGGAGAGCACGGCGAGCATGGTCTGTTCGACCACGCTTTCCTGACCGAAGATCACCTTGGCGATTTCCTTGCGGATGACGGCGATATCGGAGAGCGCCCGTTCGGCCGCGGCGATCACCGCCTTTTCGTCCAGGCCTGCCTCGGGGGAATTCTGAACGCCCATGGTCGTCTCCAGTGCCGTTTGCAATACGCGGCGAATCGTGGCCTTGCCCCGTTCGCGACCTACATGAAAAGCTTATTAGCTCACCCGTGGCTGACAAGCGGCCACGAAATGACTATCTCGTGAGTGTATCCACCTTTTCCTCTCGCGGAGATAGGGTTGAACCGGGACGGAACAATGGCAACGGGCGAAATTCGCGAAAGCAGCGATGCGGCGGGACTGGCCGCGCTGATCTCCCGCGCGGCGGCGGAAACGGGCGGGCGCGGCCTGCCGCCGGTCGAGCGCTGGAACCCGCCGTTTTGCGGCGATATCGACATGGAGATTCGTGCCGACGGCACGTGGTTCTACATGGGCACGCCGATCGGCCGCGCGCCGCTGGTGCGGCTCTTTTCCACCGTGCTGCGCAAGGACGAGGATGGAAAGACCTATCTGGTGACGCCGGTCGAGAAGGTCGGCATCCGCGTCGTCGATGCGCCGTTCCTGGCGGTGGAAATGAATGTGAGCGGGGAGGGCGATGATCGCACGCTCACCTTCCGCAGCAATGTCGGCGATGTGGTCGAGGCCGGGGCGGAGCATCCGCTGCGCTTCCTCATTGCGGGCGAGAACAGCGAATTGAAGCCCTATATCCTCGTGCGCGGCCGGCTGGAGGCGCTGGTCTCGCGGGCGGTGATGTACGATCTGGTGGCGCTTGGCGAGACCGTCGAGATCGACGGCGTCGCCATGTTCGCGGTGCGCTCGGGCGGCGTGGTCTTCCCGATCATGCCGGCGGCCGATCTGGATGCGCTGTCGCGATGAGCTTTCCCCCCTATAGTGCCGACGAGTTCCGCCGCCGGGCGGGCGAACAGATGCTGACGCTCGGCGAAGAGAGCTGGCGCGACCACGGCGACAGCCTCCTCAATCCCTCCGTCATTCCCCATATCGAGGGCATGAAGCTGCGCGATGCGGCGGTACTCATCCCCGTCGTCGACGATGGCGAGGAGGCGCGCGTCATCTTCACCCAGCGCACCGCAACGCTGCGCAAGCATTCCGGCCAGGTCGCCTTTCCCGGCGGGGCGGTGGACGACGAGGACGAGGATGTCGAGGCGGCGGCCATGCGCGAGGCGGAGGAGGAGATCGGCCTCGACCGGCGTTTCGTCGAGCCGGTCGGCCGCCTGCCGCACTACAAGGCGCTGTCGGGCTTTTCCATCACGCCGGTGCTTGCCGTGGTCCAGCCGGGCTTCGAGCTCGTGCCCAATCCGGCGGAGGTCGAGAAGGTCTTCGACGTGCCGCTCTCCTTCCTGATGGATCCGCGCAACCACGAACAGGGCAGCGGCGTATGGCTTGGCAGCGAGCGGCATTATTATCGCATGCCCTATGACGGGCATAATATCTGGGGCATCACCGCGGGCATCGTGCGGGTGATCTATGAAAGGCTGTATGCATGACCTCTGTTTCGGGCGAGGCCTGGTTCGCCGATCCCGCGCTCGTTCGCGTGCTGGCGCTGCTCAACAGCGACGGCGGCGAAGGGCGCGTTGCCGGCGGGGCCGTGCGCAACAGCCTGATGGGCCTGCCGGTCGCCGATGTCGATATCGCGACGACGCTCCGGCCGGAGACCGTGGTGGAGCGGGCGAAGGCGGCCGGCATCAAGGCGGTGCCGACCGGCATCGAGCACGGTACGGTGACGCTGGTCATCGATGGAAAGCCCTTCGAGGTGACGACCTTGCGCCGGGACGTGGCGACCAACGGTCGCCATGCGGAGGTGGCCTTCGGCACGGACTGGCAGACGGATGCCGAACGGCGCGATCTCACCATCAACGCACTCTATGCGACCAGGGACGGCAGGGTCATCGACCTCGTGAACGGTCTGCCGGATATCGAGAGCCGCACCGTGCGCTTCATCGGCGACGCGGCGATGCGCATTGCGGAGGATCACCTGCGCATCCTGCGTTTCTTCCGCTTCTTCGCGCTCTATGGCAGCGGCCGGCCGGATGCCGAGGGGCTGAAGGCTTGCGCGCGCGCGAAGACCAGCCTTGCGAAGCTCTCCGCCGAACGGGTCTGGTCGGAGACGAAGAGGCTGCTCGGCGCGCCCGATCCCGGCCGCGCGCTGCTGTGGATGCGGCAGGCCGGCGTACTGACGGAAATCCTGCCCGAGACGGAAAAGTGGGGCATCGATGCGATCCCCGCGCTCATCGATGCGGAGAAGGCCTTCGGCTGGAAACCCGATCCGCTGCTGCGCCTTGCCGCCATCGTGCCGCCGGATCGGGACCGGCTGAAAGCTCTGGCCGAGCGTCTGCGCCTGTCCAAGGCGGAAGCGTCGGTTCTGGATTATTGGGCCGGCGCGCCCGAGATCGCGCCGAAGCTCGCCGAGACGGCCTTCGACCGGCTGCTCTATCGCAACGGCCCGCAGGGCCTGACAATGCGGTTGAAACTCGCGCTCGCCTCTGCCCGCGCGCGGGGCCTCGGCGATCCCGAGGCGCTGCCCTTTGCCGGTCTCTGCCAGCGGCTGCTTGCGCGGGCGGAGAAATGGCGAAAGCCGACCTTCCCGCTGAACGGCGCGGACGTGCTGGCCGCCGGCGTGCCGGCGGGGCCGAAAGTGGGCGCCGTGCTCGGGGCCGTCGAGGACGAATGGGTTGCGGGCAACTTCCATGACGGCCGGGCAAAGCTGCTTGCCCGGCTGGAGGAACTTGCGACGAAGGACTGATCCGTCAGGCGGCGTCGGCCGCCTTCTCGTCCGTGATGCGTTCCTTGATGTGATCGACCATGCTTTCGCGGATCATCGTCTCGCCGTGGGTGGTGCGCATGTGCTCGACCGCGCGGCGCACGACCTCCGCATCGTCATTGGCCCGCGTATGCCAGTCGCATCCGGGGACAAGTGAACCGCATTCAAAAAGTCTCATGACCTATCTCCTGTCGTTTCAACGGAACCAGTGTAGCAGATAAGGCCGGATCGACCAAACCGGCCGCCTTCTCAAACGGAAAAGACGGCCCGGAGTTCCGCTCCGGGCACGCAGGAAAACCGGCGGGCAATTCAGGCCGCGTCGTCGTCCTTCGCCCAGGCGTCGAAGCAGGCCGAGGACTGGAATTCCTCCGGCTTCGTCTGGTGGGCGGCAAGATGATAGATCGTGCCGGCCTGTTTCAGCCGGGCTTCCTCGACGATATAGGCATGTGGGAGATCCCTGTCGGTCCGCATGGTCTCAGGGGAATGCGGGCCGGAGCCCGTACGCACTGCGTCTTGTACCGCATCGCTCATGACTGCCTCCTCCATGGAATCATGTGGAGGCAGTCTACCATCAGGACCGGCGAAGCCGTAATCACAAGGCGGAGAGGGCCGCCTTAAGGCCAGCGCACCACCGGGGGCAGGGACGAGAGGATGGACTCGACGTTGCCGCCGGTCTTCAGGCCGAAGATCGTGCCGCGGTCATAGAGCAGGTTGAACTCGACATAGCGGCCGCGGCGGATGAGCTGTTCGTCGCGATCCTCCTCCGTCCAGCCCTTGTTGAAGTTCGAGCGCACGATCTTGGGATAGACCATCGCGAAGGCGCGGCCGACATCCTGCGTGAAGGCGAAGTCGGCGTCCCAGCCGCCGAGCTCTTCCGGCGAATGCAGCCAGTCATAGAAGATGCCGCCGGTGCCGCGCGGCTCGTTCCTGTGCTTGAGGAAAAAGTACTCGTCGCACCAGTCCTTGAACTTGGCGTGGTCGGCAACCGGATGGCGGTTGCAGGTGATTTCCATCGCCTTGTGGAACAGCGCGGTATCCGGGTCGCTCATCAAGCGGCGGCTGTCGAGCACGGGCGTCAGGTCCGCGCCACCGCCGAACCAGCGGCTGGTGGTGACGACCATGCGCGTGTTCATGTGCACGGCCGGCACGTTGGGGTTCACGGGATGGGCAATCAGCGAGATGCCTGAGGCCCAGAAGCGCGGGTCTTCGCTCGCGCCGGGGATCTGGCCGCGGAATTCCGGCGAGAATTCGCCATAGACCGTGGAGGTGTGCACGCCGACCTTCTCGAAGACGCGGCCTTCCATCATGGACATGCGTCCGCCGCCGCCTTCGCCGCCGTCCCGCAGCCAGTCCCTGGCCACGAAGCGGCCGGCCGGCTGGTCGGCGAGCGGGCCTTCCAACTCGTCCTCGATGGCCTCGAAGCTGGCGCAGATCGCGTCGCGCAGCTGGCCGAACCAGGCGCGGGCGGCGTCCTTCTTGTCTTCGATATCCTCGGGCAGGCCTTTCGGCAGGTCAGGTCGTTCCATGGTGTTTCCCGCTGGCGGCTCGAGGCCGATTCGCATTTTGGCCACACTTCCCAACTTTGCGCCGTTTGGCAACCGGCAAGGCGGGACTCGCAAAAGGCGCGGCGGCCGCCTATCTTACCGCTTGAGAAACCGTGCTGCCAGGAGGAAACCCATATGGCGCGTGTTCCCGGTCCGCCCCCGCTCGACGGGCTCCGGCGCCAGATCGAGCGCCACCGCCGTGGCAAGGCCGCCAGCGAGGGCGGTCATTTCGTCCGTGAGACCTTCTGCCTGGAGCGGCAGGCGGCGCGGGACAAGGCGCGCGAATGGTTCGATCTCTGGCCGAAAGCCGCCTACTGGACCGAGGTTGAAAGCTGGCGCATGCTCGACGGCGACCGCATCGAATTCACCATGCGCCGCCTGCCGAGCGCCGATTGAGGCGCATCGCCACACGTCTGGCGCGCGCAAATCCGGCAAGTTCGATTGACGGCGGAGCCGTGCACCCCTATCTTGCAGCCATCGTCATCAACAGAAAGGCGCCGTTGCGGTTCTCAAGCACGGCTCATAGTCCTTGTTAGAACTCGCGATTGCTGTCTTCCTCATTCTCTTGAACGGGGTTTTCGCCCTTTCCGAACTTTCCATCGTCTCCTCGCGCAAGCCGCGCCTCAAGACCATGGCCGCGCAAGGCTCGCGCGGCGCCGCTTCGGCGCTGAAGCTTGCGGAAAACCCCGGTAAGTTCCTCTCCACCGTTCAGATCGGCATCACGCTCATCGGCATCCTCGCCGGCGCCTTCTCCGGTGCCGCGCTCGGCGGACGCCTGCGTGACATTCTCTATGCCGAAGGTGTGCCGGATTGGCTCGCCGACCCGCTCGGTTACGGTATCGTCATCTCCATCATCACCTTCCTCTCGGTCGTCATTGGCGAGCTGGTGCCCAAGCAGATCGCGCTGAAGAACCCCGAGCGGTTCGCCTCGCTCGTCGCGCCCGCCATGTCGCTGCTTTCCAAGGCCGGCGCGCCGGCCGTCTGGGTGCTCGACGCCTCCACGCGCCTCATCTTCCGCCTGCTCGGCCAGCACGAGGTCTCCGAAAGCGTCGTCACCGACGAGGAGATCAAGACCATCGTCGCCGAGGCCGAGGCCGCAGGGGTCATCGAGGGCGGCGAAAAGCTGATGATCGCCGGCGTGATGCGCTTTTCCGACCGCGAGGCGCGCGGCCTCATGACGCCGCGCAACGATGTCGACTGGATCGACCTCGACGACACGGTCGAGGAAATCCACCAGCTGCTCATCGAGAGCCAGCATTCCCGCCTGCCGGTCGCCGATGGCGGGCCGGAGACCATCGTCGGCATCGTGCAGAAGCGCGAGCTTCTCTCCGCCATGCTGACCGGCCAGCCGCTCGATGTGCGCTCCTTCGTCCGCCAGGCGCCGATCGTGCCCGATACGATGGATGCGATGCGCGTGCTGGAAACACTGCGCAATTCGGAAGTGCCGATCCTGCTCATCCATGACGAGTACGGCCACTTCGAGGGCATCATCACGCCCGCCGACGTGCTGGAGGCGATTGCCGGCGTATTCCGCGCCGATATCGACGAAGGCGACGACGACTATGCGGTGCAGCGCGAGGATGGCTCCTGGCTGATTTCCGGCGCGATGCCCATCGATGAAATGGCAGACCGCCTCGGCCTGGCGCTGCCGGGGCGCCGCAGTTATCAGACGGCCGCCGGCCTTGTCATCGAATCGCTGCAGAAACTGCCGAAGACCGGCGAGATCACCGAAACCCAGGGCTGGCGCTTCGAGGTCGTCGACATGGACGGCCGGCGCGTCGACAAGCTGCTCGCCACGCGGCTCGATTAAGCGGGATCGGGCTCGAGCAGTCTCGGGCCCGGGCCTTCCGCTGCAAGCGTATCCCAGGGATTGCGCAGCGGACACTCCCGCATGGAAAGACAGCCGCAGCCGATGCAGCCGTCCAGCTGGTTGCGCAGCTTGGTGAGCCGCGCGATGCGGTCGTCCAGCTGGCTTCGCCACGTTTCGGAAAGATTGCGCCAGTCCTGTATCGTCAGCGGCCGGTCGTGCGGCAGCACGGACAGAGCCTCTGCTATTTCCGCAAGCGGGATGCCGGTGCGCTGCGCCACCTTGATGACGGCGACGCGGCGCAGGATGCTGCGCGGATAACGCCGCTGGTTGCCGCGGTTGCGCTGGCTGCGGATCAGCCCTTTCGTCTCATAGAAATGTAAGGTGGACACCGCCACGCCACTGCGCTCCGCGACCTCGCCGACGCTGAGTTCGCGCGGCATGGCGTCCTTCGGCATATTTTCCGTCATGGCTGTTGACCTCAACTTTGCTTGAGGTTTTATACCAGTGGCTCCCTGCTTTTCCAACACGGAGCAAACAAGCATGACAGACAGACTGACCATCGCCCTCATCTACGGCAGCGGCCGCGAAGGACGCTTCGCCGATACGATCGCGGGATGGCTGGAACCGGAGCTGAAGGGCTTCGGTCAATACGACATCATCCGCATCGATCCGGCGGACCTGACCTTCACGCCCGGAGGTCTCGATGCCGCCTCCGCCGATCTGGTCGAAAGCCGTATCCTGCAGGCCGACGCGTTCCTCATCGTCACGCCGGAATACAACCACGCCTATCCCGCCGCGCTGAAGGCGATCATCGACAGCTGCTTCCGGCCCTGGCATGCCAAGCCCATCGCTTTCGTTTCCTATGGCGGCGTTTCGGGCGGCCTGCGCGCCGTGGAGCAGCTGCGGCTGGTCTTTGCCGAACTGCATGCCGTGGCGATCCGCGAGAGCGTGAGCCTGCCGCATGCCTGGACGCAGTTCGATCCGGCCGGCAACCCGTTCCGCCCGGGCCAGCTCAATGGTCAGCTTGTCGTGCTGATGAAGCGCCTTACCTGGTGGGCAAACGCGCTGAAGGCGGCGCGCATCGCAACCCGCTATGACGAGGCAGCCGCATGAAACCGGATCACTACGCCATGGCCGAAGTCGCCCGCACCCCGGAGGAGTTCCGGCGCAATGCGACGCTGCTCCTCATCAGCACGCTGACCATCATGTCCGGCGCGACGATTTCCGCGTCGCTGCCGGGCATCGCCGCGCGCTTTGCCGACATGGAGAACGTGGCGCTGCTCAGCCGGCTGGTGCTGACGCTTCCCGCGGTGTTCATCGCGCTGTTTTCCCCGGCGGCGGGTTTCCTCGTCGACCGGTTCGGCCGCAAACCCCTGCTCGTCGCCTCGCTTGCGCTCTTCACGGTCGCGGGTGCTTCCGGTCTCTTCCTCGACACGCTGCCGGGCCTTCTCGTCGGTCGTGCGGCGCTGGGCATTGCGGTCGGCGGCATCATGACGGCGACGACGGCGCTTGTCGGCGATTTCTTTCATGGCCCGGCGCGGGACCGCTACATGGGGCTCCAGCAGGCCTTCGTCGGTATCGGCGGCACGCTCTTCCTGACGGGCGGCGGGTTTCTGGCGGAGGTGCACTGGCGCGGACCGTTCCTCATCTACACGGTCGCGGTGCTGCTGCTGCCGGCCGCGCTGGCCTTCCTGCCGGAGCCGCGCCGCACCCGGCCGGCCGGGCCGGTCGTCCCTGAGAACGGGCTCGGCGCGCGAAGGGCGGCCCTGCTTGCCCTCCTGTTCCTCGCCGCGGCCGTCAACATGATCGCCTTCTACATGATCCCGACGCAGCTTCCCTTTTATCTGGAGCATCTCGGCTACGGTGCGCCGAGCCTTGCGGGTGCGGCCATCGGCGCGGGGCAGCTTGTCGGCGTGGTGAGTGCGCTTGCCTTCGCGCCCTTCCGCCGCCTGCTCGGCATCATGGGCGTCTTCGGTCTTGGCTTTACTTCGGCGGGCGTCTCCTTCCTGCTGCTGTCGGGCGCGGAAAGTTATGCCGGCGTGCTTGCGGCTATGGCCGTCTCGGGCGTCTGCATGGGTACGATCATGCCAAACTTCGCCGCCGCGGCGATGCTGCTCGCGCCGCCCGCGCTGCGCGGCCGGATTTCGGGCCTGCTGGTTTCCGCCATTTTCGCCGGGCAGTTCCTCTCGCCCATCGTCTCGCAGCCGCTCATTTCGATGTCGGGTTACGGCCGGGCCTATGCCCTGGTCGGCGCGGTGGTGCTGGTTTTCGGTGTCGTCGCTTTCGCCGCGCGTCTCGTCCGGCCGCGCGATGGCTAGGTCAGGCAAAGCCCGTCTGGCGCAGCGCCTCGCCGCAGATCATCGCGGCGGAGAGCGCGACGTTGATGGAGCGCTGACCCTCGACCATGGGAATGAGCAACCGGCCGTCCGCGCGATCGTGGACATGATCCGGCACCCCGGCGCTTTCGCGGCCGAACAGCAGGATGTCGTCCGGCTTGTAGGAAAAGTCCGTGTAGTGCTCCGCCGCCCTGGTGGAGGCGAGCACGAGCCGGCGGCCGCTTTGCGCGCGCCAGGCCTCGAATTGCTCCCAGTTGACGTGCCGCGTCAGCGTGACGGTCGCAAGATAGTCCATGCCGGCGCGCTTGAGGTTGCGGTCGGAAATATCGAAGCCGGCGGGCTCGATGATGTCGACCGACAGGCCGAGGCAGGCGGCAAACCGCAGGATCGTGCCGGTGTTGCCGGCAATGTCGGGCTGGTAGAGGGCGATGCGCAGGTTGGACATGGCGTTTCGCCTAGTCCAGATGTGGCGCGGTGGCAACAGAATTGGCCTCAGATGCGAATCTGCGACGAAGTCTCTGGCCATTTGCGCCGTTTCGCGTTACCCAGAGCCTATCTGCAACGCGAGAAAAGGGAGGATCATGATGGATATCACGCATCGGCTACGTCGCCTCCCGGCTGGATTGACGCCACTTCTCGCCTAGGCGCTTCGCCACCCAGATTCCCTCTTGTCTTCTTTTCAATTCGCCGTGTGACGCTTTCGTCGCCCCGCGGCAATCCTACCGGAACCCCGTTCCTGACGCGCCCGATTTGCGCCGTCCGTGCCGGTTCCGTCTTTCATTACGGAGAAAGCCATGTTCGGCTGGTTTGAACGACGTTTGAATCCCTATCCCGCGGAGGCGCCCTCGCTGCCGCCGCAGGGTCTTTTCGCCTTCCTCTGGCACTACACGCGCCCGGCGGCGCCGTGGCTGTTCGTGCTCGGCTTCTGCTCCATGGCGCTCGGCGTCGCGGAAGTCCTGCTGTTCCAGTTCCTCGGCAACATCGTCGACTGGCTTTCGGCGGGCGACCCCAGCACGTTCCTCGCCCGCGAGGGCGGCACGCTGATCTGGATGGCGGTGCTCTTGCTCATCCTCATCCCGGGTTTCGGTGCGCTGCACACGATGACCATGCATCAGGCGCTTGCGGGCAATTTCCCGATGATTGCCCGCTGGCAGATGCATCGCTACCTCATCCGCCAGAGCATGACCTTCTTCTCCAACGAGTTCGCGGGCCGCGTCTCGACGAAGGTGATGCAGACGGCGCTCGCGGTGCGCGAGACGGTCATGAAGATCATCGACGTCTTCATCTACGTCGTGAGCTACTTCGTCTCGATGATCGCGATCATCGCCTCGGCGGATCTGCGTCTCGTCGTGCCGCTGCTCATCTGGTTCGTCGTCTATGTCAGCATCCTGCGCTATTTCGTGCCGAAGCTCATGGTGGTTTCGCGCGAACAGGCGGATGCGCGCTCCATGATGACGGGCCGGATCGTCGACAGCTACACCAACATCGCCACGGTGAAGCTGTTCTCGCATGCCGGCCGGGAGGAGACCTATGCCCGCGAAGGCATGGATGGGTTCCTGCAGACCGTGCACAAGCAGATGCGCCTCATCACGCGCTTCAACATCCTGATCGACGTCAACAACGTCCTCACGATGTTCCTCACGGCGGCCGTCGGCATCTATTTCTGGATGTCGGGCGACGTGTCGGTCGGCGCCGTGGCCGTGGCCGTCGGCCTGTCCATGCGCATCAACGGCATGTCGCAGTGGGTGATGTGGGAAGTGACCGCGCTGTTCGAGAACATCGGCACGGTCTATGACGGCATGGGCATGATGACCAAGCCGCACGACATCCAGGACGAGCCGCAGGCTCCGGCCCTGCCGGACGCCAAGGGCGCGATCCGCTTCGATCAGGTCCGCTTCCACTACGGCAAGAACAAGGGCGTGATCGAGAACCTGTCGCTCAACATCGGCGCGGGCGAGAAGGTCGGTCTCGTCGGCCGCTCCGGCGCCGGCAAGACGACGCTGATGAACGTGCTGCTGCGGTTCTACGACCTGGAATCGGGCACGATCACCATCGACGGCAAGGACATCGCGACGGTGACGCAGGACAGCCTGCGCTCGCAGATCGGCGTGGTGACGCAGGACACCTCGCTGCTGCACCGCTCGATCCGCGACAACATCGCCTACGGCAAGCCGGAAGCGAGCGATGCGGAGATCATCGAGGCGGCCAAGCGGGCGAATGCGTGGGACTTCATCGAAAGCCTCAGCGACCAGCAGGGCCGCTCCGGCCTCGATGCCCAGGTCGGCGAACGCGGCGTGAAGCTCTCGGGCGGCCAGCGCCAGCGCATCGCGATCGCCCGCGTCTTCCTGAAAGACGCGCCGATCCTGGTGCTGGACGAGGCGACCTCGGCGCTCGACTCCGAGGTCGAGGCGGCGATCCAGGAAAACCTCTTCGCCCTCATGGAGGGCAAGACGGTGATCGCCATCGCCCACCGCCTCTCGACGCTGACCGAGATGGACCGTCTCGTCGTGCTCGACAAGGGCCACATCCACGAGATGGGCACCCATGGCGAGCTGGTTTCCAAGGGCGGCATCTATGCCGACCTGTGGACCCGCCAGTCCGGCGGCTTCATCGCCGACGACGCGGCCGAAGCGGAAGTGGCGGCCGAGTGAACGAATGGGCTCCTTCCGCTGCGGCCGGGGGAGCCCACTCCATTGTCCTGCGTGTCGCCCATAGTCCGTAGCGGGTACGGCGACCTTTCCGATCTTTAATTTGCCCGCCGCACAAAACATCCTATATCGGGGGCATGATCTTCCGGCCGCTTTTCTCCCGCTTCGAGACCTGGATCCAGCCCTTCGCGCGGCGCGACGATCTGCGGCCCCCGCAGGGGCTTTTTGCCTTCATCTGGTTCTATGTCGGACAGGCGAAGGCGCCGTTCGCGGCGCTGCTGGTGCTTGGCGGCATCACGGCGGGCATCGAGGCGGCGACGTTCTGGTTCGTCGGCCGGCTCGTCGACATGCTGGCGACCGTGAAGCCGGGGGAGGGATGGAGCGGGCTGCTGGCGGCGCACGGGCCGGAACTGCTGCTCATGCTTCTGCTCATCGGCGTCGTGCGCTTCGTCGTCGCGTTCCTGACGGCGCTGGTCGACCAGCAGGTCATCACGCCCGGCTTCTACAATCTGGTGCGCTGGCAGTCCTATGTGCATGTCGCCCGCCAGTCGCTCTCCTTCTTCCAGAACGATTTTTCCGGCCGCATCGTCACCAAGGTCTGGTCGGCGGGGCAGGCGACGGGCGACGTCATCACCTCCTTCATGGAAAGCGTGTGGTTCGTGACGATCTACACCGTCTCGACGCTCGTGCTGCTCGGCCAGCTCGACTGGCGGCTGGCGGCGGTGCTGTTCGTCTGGCTGTCGATCTTCGCCGTGCTGGCGCGCTATTTCGTGCCGCGCATCCGCGAGCATTCGCGCCTTTCGGCCGAGGCCGCCTCGATGATCAGCGGCCGCATGGTGGACGCCTATTCCAACATCCAGACGCTGAAGCTCTTCGGGCGCGACGAGGCAAACGACCGCTACATGCGCAGCGGTTTCGACACGTTCCAGGAAACGATCCTCAACTTCACGCGGCTCTTGACGACGCTGCGCGCCTCGCTGGCCTTCCTTTCCGGGCTGATGATCGCCGGCATGGCGGTGCTGTGCATCCATCTCTGGCTTTCGGCCGTCATCAGCTCCGGCGCCGTCGCCTTCACCATGGCGCTGGTGCTGCGGCTGAACTTCCTGCTCAACCGGCTGATGACGCAGCTCAACAGCATCATGCGCAACATCGGCACGATCCAGAATTCCGCCGATCTCATTTCCAAGCCGATCGGCCTTGTCGACCGGCCGGATGCGACCGAGCTCGAAGTGACGCGCCCGGATGTCCGCTTCGACGCCATCCGCTTCCACTACGGGCGCCAGTCCGGCGTCATCGACGAGTTGACCCTCGCGATCCGGCCCGGCGAGAAGGTCGGCATCGTCGGGCGCTCGGGCGCGGGCAAGTCGACGCTCGTCAACCTCCTGTTGCGCTTCTACGATCTGGAAGGCGGGCGCATTCTCGTCGGGGGCGAGGATATCGCGGCCGTCACGCAGGAGAGCCTGCGCGCCAATATCGGCATGGTCAGCCAGGATACCGCGCTGCTGCATCGCTCGATCCGCGACAACATCCTTTTCGGCAATCCCGATGCCAGCGAGGCGGAGATGATCGAGGCGGCCAGGAAGGCCGAGGCGCATGATTTCATCCTTCAACTGGAAGACCAGCGCGGCCGCAAGGGCTACGATGCCCATGTCGGCGAGCGCGGCGTCAAGCTCTCCGGCGGTCAGCGCCAGCGCATCGCCATCGCCCGGGTCATGCTGAAGGACGCACCGATCCTCGTTCTCGACGAGGCGACATCGGCGCTCGATTCCGAAGTCGAGGCGGCGATCCAGTCGAACCTCGAGCGTCTGATGCGCGGCAAGACCGTGCTCGCCATCGCCCATCGCCTCTCCACCATCGCGGCGCTCGACCGGCTGATCGTCATGGATCGCGGCCGTATCGTGGAGGAGGGGACCCATGCGGAACTCGTCGCGCGGGGCGGGCTCTATGCCGATCTCTGGTCCCGTCAGTCGGGCGGCTTCCTCGGCCACGAGGAAGCGGCGCAATAGCGCGTCCGGGCGTCGTTTTTCGCCCGGTTTTTCAGCCCGTAAGTACTGAATGTTCAAGGCGATGCATATGCTTTGTCAAGATGCTCGCATTTTCCCGCGACAATGTGCCCACCTCCCCTTGCCAAGGCTGGACATAATTTGCGATCAAGCATAGAACGCGCCGGATTGACGGGGAATCTATGGCCGTATTGTGTCCGGATCTTGCCGGTTTCCAAAGGGGCGTTGCGGTTTCCGCAGACATTGCGTGAGAGGATGGTTTAGCCGTGAGCGAACACGAGACAACAAGCGAATCCCTGGGCGAGCCCACTCGCCGTGATTTTCTTTACCTGACCACGGGTATGGCGGGCGTCGTGGGCGGCGTAGCGGTCGCCTGGCCGTTCATCGACCAGATGCGTCCGGATGCGTCCACGCTGGCGCTCGCTTCCATCGAAGTCGACGTCTCCAGCCTCACGCCGGGTATGTCGCTGACGGCCAAGTGGCGCGGCAAGCCGGTCTTCATCCGCAACCGCACCGACAAGGAAGTGGAAGAGGCCAAGGCCGTTCCGCTTGGCGACCTCAAGGACCCGGTCGCCCGCAATGCCAACGTTGCTGCCGATGCAGAAGCGACGGACCTCGACCGTTCCGCTGGCGAAGGCAAGGAAAACTGGATCGTCATGATCGGCTCCTGTACCCACCTCGGCTGCGTGCCGCTCGGCCAGGCCGGCGATTTCGGCGGTTGGTTCTGTCCCTGCCACGGTTCGCACTATGACACTGCCGGTCGTATCCGTAAGGGTCCGGCCCCGCAGAATCTCGCTGTGCCGACCTTCTCGTTCGTATCCGACACAGTCATCAAGATCGGTTGAGGGGACACCTGATAATGAGTGCTGAACATTCCACCTACCAGCCGACGACTGGCATCGAGAAGTGGGTCGACTCGCGCCTGCCTCTGCCGCGCATGATCCATGACAGCTTCGTCTCCTACCCGGTTCCGCGCAACCTGAACTATGCCTACACCTTCGGCGCCATGCTGTCGGTGATGCTGATCGTGCAGATCCTGACCGGTATCGTTCTCGCCATGCACTACGCCGCCGAGACCTCGGTCGCGTTCAACTCGGTCGAGAAGATCATGCGCGACGTGAACCACGGCTGGCTGCTGCGCTACATGCACGCCAACGGCGCGTCCTTCTTCTTCATCGCGGTCTACCTCCATATCGCCCGCGGTCTCTACTACGGCTCCTACAAGGCGCCGCGCGAAATCCTCTGGATTCTCGGCGTTGTCATCTATCTCCTGATGATGGCCACGGGCTTCATGGGCTACGTTCTTCCCTGGGGCCAGATGTCCTTCTGGGGCGCGACGGTTATCACCGGCTTCTTCTCGGCCTTCCCTTGGGTCGGCGAGTGGATCCAGCAGTTCCTGCTCGGCGGCTTCGCGGTCGACAACCCGACGCTGAACCGCTTCTTCGCGCTGCACTACCTGCTGCCCTTCATGATCGCCGGCGTCGTCGTCCTGCACGTCTGGGCGCTGCACGTCACCGGTCAGACGAACCCGACCGGCGTCGAAGTGAAGTCCAAGACCGATACGGTCGCCTTCACGCCCTATGCGACGCTCAAGGATGCGCTCGGCGTTTCGGTCTTCCTGATCGCCTTCGCCTGGTTCATCTTCTACATGCCGAACTACCTCGGCCATCCCGACAACTATATCCCGGCTGACCCGCTGAAGACCCCGGCTCACATCGTTCCGGAATGGTACTACCTGCCGTTCTACGCGATGCTGCGCGCCATCACCTTCAACATCGGCCCGATCGACTCCAAGCTCGGCGGCGTCCTCGTGATGTTCGGCGCGATCATCGTGCTGTTCTTCCTGCCCTGGCTCGACACGTCGAAGGTTCGCTCGGCCGTGTACCGCCCGTGGTACAAGCTGTTCTTCTGGCTGTTCGTGGTCAATGCCATCATGCTCGGCTGGCTTGGCGCCATGCCCGCGGAAGGCATCTACGTCATCCTCTCGCAGCTCGGCACGCTCTACTACTTTGGCTTCTTCCTCGTCCTCATGCCGATCCTCGGCCTGATCGAGACCCCGAAGCGCATTCCGAATTCGATCACGGAAGCGGTTCTGGAAAAGAAGAACGCCAAGGCGGCCAAGGCCTGAGACGAGCGACGAAAGGAACCATGACAATGAAAAAGCTTGTTGCAGGCATTCTGTCGCTCGCTCTCGTCGCCGGTCTCGGCGTCTCCTTCGCCACGGCGGAAGAGGCAGCGCCCGCCGCCGGTGCAGAGGCGGAGCACGCCACGCCGCACTATCCGATGCATAAGCCCAAGGAACAGGACTGGACCTTCGCCGGCCCGTTCGGCAAGTATGACAAGGGCCAGCTCCAGCGCGGCCTGAAGGTCTACACCGAAGTCTGTTCTGCCTGCCATTCGATGAGCCTCGTCTCCTTCCGCACGCTGGAAGGCCTCGGCTACTCGGAAGCCCAGGTAAAGGCTTTCGCGGCGAACTACGAAGTGCAGGACGGCCCGAACGGCGACGGTGAAATGTTCACCCGCAAGGCCGTTCCGTCCGACCACTTCCCGTCGCCCTACGCCAACCACGAGGCGGCTGCCGCCTCGAACAATGGCGCGGCTCCGCCGGACATGTCGCTGCTCGCCAAGGCACGCGGCATCACCCGCGGCTTCCCGCAGTTCGTCTTCGACATCTTCACGCAGTACCAGGAAGGTGGCCCGGACTACATCTACTCGCTGCTGACGGGTTACGATGAAGAGAAGCCGGCGCATCTCGAAGTCGCCGAAGGCACGCACTTCAACCCGTACTTCGCCAATGCCGCGGCGCTCGCCATGGCAAAGCCGATCTCCGACGACCAGGTCACCTATGACGACGGTTCGCCGCAGACGGTGGACCAGTACGCACGTGACGTCTCCGCCTTCCTGATGTGGGCCGCCGAGCCGCACCTGGAAGAGCGCAAGCGCACCGGCTTCAT
Organism: Shinella sp. G-2; assembly: GCF_050172695.1. Lineage (NCBI taxonomy): Bacteria > Pseudomonadati > Pseudomonadota > Alphaproteobacteria > Hyphomicrobiales > Rhizobiaceae > Shinella > Shinella sp. G-2. Next base: position 499,536 of record NZ_JBBEYH010000003.1, read on the forward strand.
GGTCATGGTCTTCCTGGTGATCTTCACCGGCCTGATCTACCTGACGAAGAAGTCGGTCTACGCCAACAAGGATGCCTGAGCGGTTTTCCCGCCCGGATGAAAAGGCGGCCTTCGGGCCGCCTTTTTTGTTGTGGGGTGCTGTTTCACCTGCAATAACCGGACGAAGCCCTCCGCAGTCGGAAAATCCCATGTCCACGATTGAACAAGAACTCGTCGCCGCGATCCGCAACATTCCGGACTATCCCAAGCCCGGCATCATGTTCCGCGACATCACCACGATGCTCGGCAATCCGCGCGCCTTCCGCCGCGCGGTGGACGAGCTGGTGCACCCCTATGCCGGCATCGGCATCGCCAAGGTGGCGGGCATCGAGGCGCGTGGCTTCATCCTTGGCGGCGCCATGGCGCACCAGCTGTCGACCGGTTTCGTGCCGATCCGCAAGAAGGGCAAGCTGCCGCACGAGACGGTGCTCATCGCCTACAGCCTGGAATACGGCGTGGACGAGATGGAGATGCACAAGGACGCCATCAAGCCGGGCGAGAAGGTGATCCTCGTCGATGACCTGATCGCGACCGGCGGTACGGCGGAAGCGGCCGTCAAGCTGCTGCGCCAGATGGGCGCCGACATCGTCGCCGCGTGCTTCGTCATCGACCTGCCGGAAATCGGCGGTCGCAAGAAGCTGGAAGCGCTTGGCGTGGAAGTGCGCACGCTGGTGGCCTTCGACGGGCATTGAGGGCAGGGTTGCCTGCCCGTTTGACGGGGTGGTTCACCCCGTTCCCTCCGCCCGGCCTCTCTTCCAGGGAGGTTCGATGGCCGGATGGGGGGCCATATCCCGGCAATGCCTCAGACGAATTCCAACACCGTGCTCTCGAACCGCACGACCGGCTCGCCGTGCTGGTTCCTGCCGGCGTTGAGGATCGAATTGATCACCCGGTCGGGCCGGCTGGCGAGTTCGCGCGCGCCGAGGAGCGTCACCGAATAGGTGATCGTGTCGCCGGCGAAGACCGGCTTCAGCCAACCAAGCTTGGTGAAGCCCGGGGAGGGGCCGAGGTTGGGCGGCACGATGCCCTTGGCGGCAAGGCGCCGGCATTCGCCCATCCAGAACGGCACGAAGCATTTCATCCAGCCGGCGCAGGCGTGCCAGCCCGAGGCGCAGAGGCCACCGAACAGCGTCTGCTTGGCAATCTCCGCATCGAGATGGAAGGGCTGCGGGTCGAAATCCCTTGCAAAGCGGATGATGTCTTCCGCCGTGAAGGTGTGGCTTCCGATCTCGACGGTCTCGCCGATGGCGTAAAGCTCAGCCATGCGCATGGTCAGCTTCCTTTTCGGCTACCCGCATCATGTTGATATATTCGCAGATCGCGACGGTCTCGCCGCGCTGGTTCGTCACGTCGGCGCGCAGGCGCACGATGCCGATTTCCGGCCGGGAGCGCGACGCGCGGGCCTCCACCACCTCGCAATAGCCGCCAAGCGTGTCGCCCGCCAGAACCGGACGCTTCCATTCCATGAGATCGACGCCGGGCGAACCTTCCGAGGTCGAGCCGTCGATATAGGCCTCGTAGAGCATGCGCATCATGATCGCGCTGGTGTGCCAGCCGGAGGCGGCAAGGCCGCCGAGGATACTGGCGCGGCCGGCCTCTTCGTCGAGATGCATCGGCTGCGGATCGAATTCGCGGGCGAAGGCGACGATTTCCGCCGCCGTCAGTGTCCGCTCCTTGAAGGCGAAGCGGCGGCCCGGGGTAAAGTCTTCAAAAGTGTAGTTGGCCACGTCCGGTTGTCCTGTTGCAGGGCGACAATGGAGAGGGGGATCAGGTTTTGCAAGGGCTTGCGACAGGATGCGGACTTGCTCGTGGATGACGAGCGGCTAAGGTTGCGCATCATCGGGAGCGACGATCCATGCAGAGCTTGAAATCCGTACTCGACAGCGCGACGGGCGAAGGCCTGATCTCTACCGAACAGGCCGGCCGGTTGCTGCCCTATATGGAGGCGCGGGGCGTCGTTCTCGCCAGGCCTCAGGGCGGCGGAGCACTCGATATTGCCGGCCGGGCCGAGGACCGGATCGTTGCGCCCGTCGAGGATACGGAAGCGCCGCGCTTCGTGCGCGGCTTTCACGACGTGCTGATCACCATCGGCGTCGCCATCGCCATGGCGGGCGTCTGGGGCATCGGCGCCTTCGTCGCCGCGTTGCCGGCGCTCATCCTGCTGGCCGAAGTGCTGGTGAAGCGCCAGCGCCTTGCGCTCCCGGCGGTGCTGCTGACCCTTCTCTTCGTGCACTGGATCTTCGTGACGATGGTTCTGGCGCGTGACGAATTCATCGGAAAACCTGCCGATCCCTTCCTCGACGGCCTGCTGATCGTCTTGCCCTTCGTGGTGCTGCTGCCGCTCTTCCATTGGCGCTACCGGGTTCCGCTGGCGCTGAGCTTCTGGTTCCTGTCCCTCGCTGCCGCCGGACTTAGCCTCGTCTTCTTCGTTCTCGCGCGCCTCATGGGAAGCGCCGACATCGTCACCGAGCATCCGATGCTGTCGGCGGGCATCTTCCTTGCGGCCGCGCTGGCGCTGTTCGCCGTGGCGATGATCTATGACCTGTCCGACCGGCTGCGCGTCACCCGCCGCTCCGACATCGCCTTCTGGCTGCATCTCGTTACGGCGCCGGCCCTGCTTTATGCGACGCTGTGCTGCGTCTTCCTCGGCGATTTCGCCAATGACACGCTGTTCAGCAGCAACAAGGGCCTCAGGGAGACGGCCGTCATCGTCGCTGTCGTGCTGGTGCTGATGGTGATCGGCCTGGTGATCGACCGGCGCGCCTTCGTCACGTCGGGCCTGCTCTCGCTCGGTCTTGCGACGGCCAGCCTGCTGCAGCAGATGGAAGCGCCGCCGGAGAACTACGTGTTCCTGACGCTGCTGATCGTCGGGCTCGTGGTGCTCACCATCGGTATCGGCTGGCCGCATTTCCGGCGCTGGTCGGTGACGCCGATGCCCGTGGCGCTCAAAGAAAAACTGCCGCCCCTCCGGTGAGGGACGGCTGCCAGTAGATGTCGAAAGACGCGCCGCTTACGTGTTGAAGCGGAAGTGGATGACGTCGCCGTCCTGCACCACATATTCCTTGCCTTCGTCGCGGCCCTTGCCGGCTTCCTTCGCGCCGACTTCGCCCTTGAAGGCGATATAGTCGTCATAGGCGATGGTGAAGGCGCGAATGAAGCCGCGCTCGAAATCCGTATGGATGACGCCGGCGGCCTGCGGGGCCTTGGTGCCGCGCACGATGGTCCAGGCGCGCGTTTCCTTGGGGCCGACGGTGAAGTAGGTGATGAGGTCGAGCAGGTGGTAGCCGGCGCGGATAAGCCGGTCGAGGCCGGCTTCCTCGAGGCCGAGTGCCGAGAGGAATTCCGCCGCTTCTTCCTCGGGAAGCTGGGCGACTTCCGATTCGATGGCCGCCGAGATGACGACGCATTCGGCGCCCTGTTCCTTCGCCATAGCGGCGACGGCCTCGGTGTGCGCATTGCCGGTGGAGGCGTCCGCCTCCGCGACGTTGCAGACGTAGAGAACCGGATGCGAGGTCAGGAGGTTGAGACCACGCAGCACGTCGATCTCTTCCGGTGCCAGCGTCTTCAGGAGAAGACGGGCAGGCTTGCCTTCGTTGAGGAGCTTGACCACGGCTTCCATGATCGGCAGCTGCGCGAGCGACTCCTTGTCCTTGCTGGCGGCGCGCTTGCGGGTCTGCTCGACACGACGCTCCAGGCTTTCGAGGTCGGCGAGCATCAGCTCGGTCTCGATGGTTTCGGCATCGGCGACCGGGTTGATGCGGCCTTCGACATGGGTGATGTCCGTGTCCTCGAAGCAGCGCAGCACGTGCACGACGGCATCGACTTCGCGGATATTGGCGAGGAACTTGTTGCCGAGGCCTTCGCCCTTGGACGCGCCGCGCACGAGGCCGGCGATGTCGACGAAGGAGATGCGCGTCGGGATGATTTCCTTCGAGCCGGCAATGCCGGCAAGCGCCTTCATGCGCGGGTCCGGCACGGCCACTTCGCCGGTGTTCGGCTCGATGGTGCAGAAGGGATAGTTCGCCGCCTGTGCGGCCGCCGTCTTGGTCAGCGCGTTGAAGAGGGTCGACTTGCCGACATTCGGCAGACCGACGATACCGCATTTGAAGCCCATGGGGGTGGTCCGTTCGTCCTGGAAAATTCGTTGCCACCGCTATGGGGGAAGGATGGGGCAGGGTCAAGGGCCTGCCGTCCGCCGGGCCTTGAAGTCGCCCTGCCTGCGGTGCACAATGGCCGCACACTGCTCGAAGCCGGCCATGAGGAGCTTCCCATGAGCAATGATGACACGACCCTGACCCCGAAGACCGCGACCAAGCCGAAGCTGGAGAGGCCGAAGCTCTACAAGGTCCTTCTCGTCAACGACGACTATACGCCGCGCGAATTCGTCGTGCTGGTGCTGAAAGCCGTTTTCCGCATGAGCGCGGAGACGAGCCAACGGGTGATGATGACCGCGCACAAGATGGGAACCTGTGTCGTCGTCATCTGTACCCGCGACATCGCCGAGACCAAGGCGAAGGAGGGGACGGAGCTTGCCAAGGAAGCGGGCTTCCCGTTGCTCTTCCAGACCGAACCGGAGGAATAGTTTCATCCGATATTAGCGGTTGCTGTTTATCCTGCCGCCATGGTTGAAGCGTCCACCTGGCACTATGCCGTCGCGTTCGTGCTCTTCGTTCTTCTCGGGGCCGTAGGGCATGTCGTGCGCGCCCTCTTCAACGTCTATCCCGACCGGCTGTCCGACAAGCCGCTGCTCGATCTTGCGATCAGCGATGGTTATGACTGGAGCGATCGGATCTTCGGCACGGAATATGACGATGCCGGCTACTATCGGCTCGATTCCTGGCACAATTTCCGCAATGCCTGCCTGTGGAGCGGCGTCGGCGGCGTTGCGGCTATGCTGTTTTCCGGTGAGGCCTCCGGCCTGGTCGCCTATGGCATCGATACGGGGCTCGCCTGGCTGTGGGACCTCTTCCTCTACCGGCTCCAGACGTTGCACTGGTTCTGATTTAATCGCCCTTGTCGCCGAAGAGCTTCTTCAGCATGTCGGCCATCGGGCCGGATGTCGGCAGCGCCTTCGGCTGGGCGTGGTTGCGGGCGGCGCGGATATGGGACTGGGCGGCCGGCTTCTTCGCCGGGGCCTTGTCTTCATCCGGCTTGCCGCCGGTGGCGAGCGCCAGCTTGTTCATGAGCTGCGAATCCTCGCCGCGCACCAGCATGGCGGCATTCAGGGCGAGTTCATCTAGCAGCGGGTCGAGCCAGGCATGGTCGGCCTTGGCGAAATCGCCGAGCACATGGTTCGTCACCAGTTCCTTGGCGCCAGGATGGCCGATGCCGAGACGCAGGCGGCGATAGTCCTTGCCGCAATGGGCATCCAGCGACTTGATGCCGTTGTGTCCGCCGTGACCGCCGGCGACCTTGATGCGTGCCTTGCCGGGGGCGAGGTCCAGTTCGTCATAGATCGCGACGATATCCTTCGGGGCGAGCTTGTAGAAGCGCATGGCCTCGCCGACGGATTCGCCCGACAGGTTCATGAAGGTCTGCGGCTTGACGAGCAGCACCTTGTCGCCGCCGAGTTCCCCTTCGGAGATCTCGGCCTTGAACTTCTTCGACCAGGGCGAGAACGGGTTCTTGCGGTGGATGGCGTCCAGCGCCATGAAACCGATATTGTGGCGGTTGCCCGCATATTTTGCGCCCGGATTGCCGAGCCCGGCGATGATCAGCATGGAATGGTCCGCCAAAAGGATGTGCTTGGCCTTCACCACCGCGAAAGCGGACGGAAGTCAACCGTCAGGGCTGTTTCTTCGCGTCGTTTTCCGCCGTGCGCGGGTTCTGCGGCAGGCCGTAGGCGGCGAAGATGCGGTCCTGCCCGCCATTGAGGATGAGCGTGTCCAGTTCCGCCTGAAGCCGTGCGACAGCCTCGGCCGGCGTGTTCGTGTTGCAGGCAAGGCCGTAGATCTGGCCGGACATCAGCATGGCCTTCTCCACCGGCTGACCCTGCTGCACCAGGCTTTCATAGGTCTTGATGGAGGTCGGCATCAGGTCCACACGGCCGGAAAGGAGCTTGCGGACGGAAAGATCGATGTCGGAGGCGAGGTCGATATCCGTGAAGCCGAGGTCTTCCAGTGCTTCGACGGCGAAGTCGCCGCGTTGCGAGCCGACCTTCATGGTGAGGGCTTCCTTCATGGTCGCCGGCCCCTTGCCGCCGTCCTTGCGTTTCAGCAGCACCATCTCGTCCTTCAGGAGCGGCGTGACCCAGACGAACTGGGCGGCGCGCTCGCGGTTGTAGCCGGTCGTGAAGACGCAGGTCTTCGGTTGGCTCTGCGCCATCGCGAAGGCGCGCGCCCAGGGCATGATCTCCATCGTGTAGTCGATGCCCGCCGCCTTGGCGATCGTCTCGATCTGCTCGACGCCGATGCCGGTGATCTTGCCGTCCTTCGTGAAGTTGAAGGGGGCGTATTCCTCCGTGACGAAATGCAGCGTTTCGGCGAGGGGGGCCGAAAGCGGGGCGAGCGACAGGCAAAGCGTCAGGAGCAGCGTCTTCATCGTCTCGTCCCCGGATCCTTTCAGGAGGCCGCCGCCCGGCGCGCGGGCATGTCGGGCATTGCGAATTCGTCGAGCTTTTCGAGCAGGGCGTCCAGCGGCAGCGGCCGGCTGAGCAGGTAGCCCTGGCCGAATTCGATGTTCATGGCCTGGAGGATATCCCATTGCTCCGAGGTCTCGATGCCTTCCGCCACCACGGCGCAGCCCATCTGGTGCGAGATGGTGCGGATGCCTTCGACCAGCATGCGGCTCTTGCGGCGCACGTCCGGCTGGTCGGAGGAGAGCGAGCGGGTGAAGGACTGGTCGACCTTGACGATATCGACCGGGAAGCGGTTGAGGTAGCTGAGCGAGGAGTAGCCCGTGCCGAAGTCGTCGAGCGCGATGCGGCAGCCGAGGTCGGAGAGCGCATCGAGGACCTCGCGCACCACGGGATTGTCCAGCATCAGCACGGCCTCGGTGATTTCGACGACGATGCGCGAGGGCGTGATGCCGTTTTCCAGAAGCAGCGCCGCCAGGCGGGAAGGCATTGCCGGCTCGAACTGCAGGGGCGAGAAATTGACGGCGAGATAGGTATCGGCGAGCCCGTCGAGCCTGGAGATGACCGCGAGATTGGCGATGGACTTCGACAGGATGCAATCGCCGATGCGGCCAATGGACCCGTTCTCCTCCGCGATGCCGACGATCTCGGCCGGCGGCAGGATGCCGCGCTCGGGATGATTGAGCCGCATCAGGGCTTCGAAACCGGCGACGCGCCCGTCCGCAAGGCTGACGATGGGCTGGAGATGGGCCGTGAACCAGTCTTCGCGCAGGCCCTGGTCGATGGACTGTTCGGTTTCCAGCCGCTTGCGGGCGATATCGACCATGTTGTTGTCGAAGATCTGCACGCCGTTCTTGCCGCCGCGCTTGCGGGCATACATGGCCATGTCGGATTTCTGCAGCAGGCAGGCGGCCGTGGAGGCATGATCCGGATAGACCGCGACGCCGATGCTGGCGCTGACATTCAGCTCCGCTCCGCCGACGATCAGCGGCGCGCGCAGGCTGGCGACGAGACGATCGCTGACATCGAGCGCAAGCTGGCGGCCGTTGGGCGCGGAGAGCAGGATGGCGAACTCGTCGCCGCCGAGCCGGGCGATGACGTCGCCGGCCCGCAGCTGCCGCCGAAGGCGCATGGCGACCTGGCAGAGCACGTCGTCGCCGGTGGCATGGCCGAGATTGTCGTTGATCCACTTGAAGCGGTCGAGGTCGACGAAGAGGCAGGCAAGGGGCTGGCCGAGCGTGTCGGCGTCGACGATCATCTCGTCCAGCACGGACTCGAAGCCCTGCCGGTTGAGAAGGCCGGTCAGGTGGTCGGTGATTGCCTGGCGATGGTTGCGGTTCTCGGCTTCCTTGAGATCGGTGACGTCGGTCATGACGGAGAGCGAAAGCGCCTGCCGGCCGCTGCTTTCCGCGACGCCGGTTTCGAGGATCAGGACGTCGATCACGCTGTCGTCGGCGCAGCGGAAGCGCACCGTGACCTCGCAGATGCCAGCTTCGGCGTCGTCGGCATGGCGCTTGCGATAGATCTCGCGCCAGTCTTCGGCGACGAAGTCGGTGAATTCCTGGCCGATGACCTGTTCGCGGCGATAGCCGGTCGCCGTCAGCCAGTAATCGCTGACGGCGGTGATGCGGTTTTCCGCATCGATGGAGAAGAGCATGGCCGGGGTGAGATTGTAGATATCCGTGGCGCGGGCATGGGCGAGCTTCAGCTCTCTCTCCTCGCGCTCCAGCTTGCTCTGCATCTCGTTGAAGTTATGGGCAAGAGCCCCCATTTCGTCGTTCGAGGTCCAGTCGACATGATGGCGCGAGCCGAGCCGTCGGGTTGCCTCGATGGCGGCTGTCAGGCGCATCAGCGGGCGGATGATGGTGATGCGGTTGCCGATGATGGCGGCGGTGAAGAGCGTGGCGACGGCGAAGAAGAAGATGGCGAAGATGCTCATCTCGTCCTTGGTGAAGCGCGAGAAGATGCCTTCCTTGCGCAGCCAGATTTCCGCCGTGCCGACCTTCTTGATGCCGTCGGACGCCTTGTGAAGGATATCGGTCTTGACGACGGCGCGCGCGTCCGCGGGATTGGGCTCGACAGCGGGCTTGCGGATATCGATGGCATCGGACGTATCGCGCACCCGCACATATCCGATATCGGCATCGGATTGAAGATCGGTCACGATCTGGTCGATGCTTTCCCTGTCGAAGTCCCACAGCGGCTTGCCGAGCGCCTGCACATTGGTCTTCAGCAGCACTTCCGTGTTCTGCAGGCGCTCGCGCGCGACGCGGTCGGAAGACAGGATGAGGAACAGGACGAAGAGCGGAGCAACGAAGACGAGCAGGGCGCCGATGACGATGGCGATGAAGCGGCTCTCAACCGAATGCACTTTCATGCCGGTTGCCCTTCTGCCTTTGCGCGAAGCCGTCCCATCATGCCCCTCTTTGGCTTTCGTCATTTTTGAGGTGCTTAGACTTTCACCAAAATCTTAAAGGTTGCTGAAATAACGACCCGGAAAAGTGCTGATAATTCAAACTTCCCGCAACGGTAGTGGCGGGGTCCGGACAAAGAAAAACCCCGCATCCGAGGGGAGGCGGGGTTTCCTTGAGTTCAGGCTTTGGCGAAGGCTTACTCGGAAGCTTCCGCTTCTTCCTTCACACCGCCGGCCGGAGCAGCGATCGTGGCGATCGTGAAGTCACGGTCGGTGATGACCGGGCTCGTGCCCTTCGGCAGGGTGATGTTCGAGATGTGGATGCCGTCGCCGACCTTGAGGCCGGTGAGGTCCGCCGTGATGAATTCCGGAATGTTGTCGGCCAGAGCGTGCAGCTCGACAGCATGACGAACGACGTTCAGGACGCCACCGATCTTGATGCCGGGAGCCTTGTCTTCGTTGACGAAGTGAACCGGAACTTCAACGACGACGTGGGTGTTGCCGGAGACGCGCAGGAAGTCGACATGCATCGTGAAGTCGCGGACCGGGTCCAGCTGGTAGTCCTTCGGCAGGACCTTGATCTTCTCGCCGTTGACGTCGATCGTTGCGACCGTCGTCTTGAAGCCGCCGGCGTGAATGCGCTGGGTTACTTCCTTGGTCGAGATGGCGATCGAGAGGGGGGCCTGCTTGTCGCCGTAGATAACTGCAGGAATAAGACCGTTGCGACGGAGTTCACGGGAGGACCCCTTACCAACCCGTTCGCGCGTTTCGGCCTTGAGCTCGTAGGTTTCGTGGCTCATAGCTTTACCTTTCAAGTGTAACTGGAGAGTTTGCCCCGGCGGAGAAGCTCCGGCCGCGTCAAACTTGAGGATTTCGTGAAAGCCTCATCCGCGTTGCCTCCAAGGGTGTCTACGCGGACGGGGGCTCGATAAACGAGAATGCCCGAAAATGCAAGGCCCGGAGCCGGATTGACACGCGGCCGCCGTGATTGGATGTTCTGCGCAATCGGTTCGGCATTGGAGGCCATGATGAGAAGACAGATCCTGATGGCCTCGGCCGCCCTTGCGCTGGTATCCGCAAGCCCCGCCAAAGCCCAGGAAATTTCCCCCACCGAGGCCGAAAGCATCCAGCAGCGCCTGACGCGTTACCTGCCGCAGGAGATGATCGACGCCGGCCTCGTCACCGTCAAGGCCGCGACCTCCTTCTACGAATTGCGCTTCAATCCCGCGGTTCTGATGGAGAAGTCGAAGACCGGTGCGGTGAAGATCGACGGGCTGAAACCGGTGATGGCCTATCTGCGGCCGACGCCGGAGGGCACCTACCGTATCGAGGCGAACGACAGCTTCGACATCAAGGGTGATGTCGACATTGCCGATGGCAAGAACTCCTTCACCTATGTCATCGATTCGATGAAACTCGATGGCATCTACGATCCCGAAATCCTCTATTTCACCTCCGCCGACTGGACGACGAAGCGGCTTTCCTTTTCCAGCACATCGCCGAAGGAAAGCGTGACAGCGAGCTTCGGCGAGACGGCGATGCGCATCGCGGCCGAGAAGAAGAGCGCCGAAACGCTCGACATTTCCTCGACCGGCGTGATGAAGGCCTTCGCGGAGACGATCACCGGAGGCCCGTCCGGCAGGGTGGATATCGGCGCGGATGTCGTGGACATCGATGTCAGCATGGACGGCGCGCGCTACAAGGTCATGCAGAACCTCGTCTTCTTCGTGCTCGACAACATGCGCAAGGACAAGCTCGACGCGGCGGATGCAACGCGAGTCAAGGACATGCTGCGCGCCGTCCTGCCGGTCTTCGACAACCTGACCGAGACGATCCGTGCCTCGAATGTGACTGTCGGTACGGAGCAGGGTACATTCGGTGCCGATGCCGTCACCTACGATATCGCCATGAGCGGTATTGCCCATTCCACGCGCTTGGGTTTCGGTTTGGGTGTGGAAAAGCCGAAGCCACCGACCGGTGTGTTGCCGGCCGCCTTCGAGGGCGCGCTGCCGGAGCGGGCGACCTTCAAGGTGGCAGTGGCCAATCTCGATCTTGCCGGGGCTGTCACCTATCTCATCGACCATGCCGATTTCACGAAGCCTGAGCCTCTGACCGAGGAACAGAACAAGGAGATCGGTCGCATCGTGTTTCCGGGCGGCGCTATGACCGTGGAATTCGAGGACGTTTCGGCTGTCTCGCCGATCTATGACCTGCACCTGGCCGGCAAGATGCAGGTCTATCCCGATGACAAGGATCGCCACAGCGCCGACATGACGCTGACCATGCGCAATTTCGACAAGACGGTTGCCTATCTCCAGCAGAACGCAGCCACGGTGCCGGAATTCGGCCAGGCCGCCTTCGGCCTCCTGATGATGAAGGGCCTTGCCCGTGACGCAGGCGGTGGTGCGCAGGCTTGGGACGTCACGGTCGGTGAAGACGGCAAAGTGCTCATCAACGGCCGTCCGTTGCCGTTCCAGCCGTAAGCCTCAAGCCCTGAGCCGGGCGACGACGCGGGACAGCGCCAGCATTAGGCCGCCCGCGATCAGCCCCCAGAAGGCGCCGGAAATGCCGGCGAAGGAAACGCCGGAGGCGGTGACGAGGAAGGTCACCGCCGCGGCCTCGCGGCCGTCCGCCTCCTTGAAGGCGTTGAGGGCCGAATTGGCAAAGGCGCTGATCAGCGCGAGGCCGGCGACGGCCTGGATCAGGACCGGCGGAGCGAGGCTGACGAAGGCTGTGACCGCACCGGCGGCAAGGCCGAAGATCACATAGAAGACGCCGGCATTGATGGCGGCCCAGTAGCGCTTTGCCGGGTCGGGATGTGCATCGCTGCCCGCGCACATGGCGGCGGTGATGGCTGCAAGGTTCACCGCATGACCGCCGAAAGGCGCTGATAGCAGCGAGAAAAGGCCGGTGACCGCGAAGAGCGGGCCGGGATTGGGCTCGTATTGGTTGACCTTCAGCACGGCGATACCGGGAATGTTCTGCGAAGCCATGGTGACGATGAAGAGCGGCAGCGCGATACCGATGAGGCCGGCGAGGGTGAAGGCAGGCGTAACGAATTCGGGCTTCGGCAGCAACGTTTCGGCAAGGCCGGCGAGCGCACCGTCCGGAATGTCGACGCCGAACGCGAGCACGGCGACGAAGGCGGCAAGGGCGGCCGGCACCGCATAGAGCCTGTTGATGCTGCCGACGACGACCCAGGCGAGCGCGATCGGCAGGCCGAGCAGCGGATTGAAGGCGATGGCCTTGACGGGCGCAAAGCAGAGGCCGATCAGCACGCCTGCCAGCATGGCATTGGCGAGCGTCGCCGGAATGGCTGCGACCATGCGGCCGAGCGGCTTCCACAGGCCCGCGACGACGATCAGCGCCGCGCAGACGAGAAACCCGCCGACGGCCGTCGCAAAGCCGCCTTCGACCGCGCCGGAGCTTGCCAGCAGCGCGGCGCCCGGCGTCGACCAGGCGATGGAAACGGGAAGGCGCGTCGCGATGCTCAGCACGATGGCGCAAAGGCCCATCGAGACTGAAAGGGCCATCAGGCCGGAAGCGGCCTGCGCTTCCGTCGCGCCGACGCCGGTCAGGCCGTGCAGCACGACCGCGAAGGAACTGGCAAAGCCGACGAAGGCGGTGAGCAGGCCCATGAACAGGGCTTGAGCGGAAAAATCACGAAGCATGGCGGGATCGATACTGAAAAGGGATAAGCACTGGTAACAGGCGGCAGGCGGCTTGGAAACAGGCTTGTCGCGCCAACGAAAAACCCCGCCGTTTGCGCGGCGGGGTCTGATGGACAGGCTATCGACCGGTCAGTAATTGGTCGGGCATTCGCCGGGCCGCACGACACGGTAGCCGGCGACACCCGCCGAGCAGGAATTGCCGAAGGTCTTCAGGTCGCGGCCGCGCTGGCCGCAGACCGGATTGTATTCCATCGTGCAGACGCGCTGACCGTCATTGCCCTGGTCGCGGTCGCGCCAGTCCGGCCGCTCGCGATCCCGGTTACGGTCACGCCAATCCGGGCGGTCGCGATCCTGGTCGTCGCCCCAGCCGCTGTCGGGACGGCGGACCTGGCACTCGCCGCGACCGATGATGTCGTAGCCGCTGTTGCGGGCTTCGCAGGCATTGGCGAAGGTCTGGCGGTCACGGCCGTTCGCGCCGCAGACCGGTGCATATTCGCGCGTGCAGGCGCGGCCTTCGTCCGGCCGCGGATCCGGCCGGCCGCCCTGGCGGCATTCGCCGCGACCGACGACGCGGTAGCCGCTCGAGCGCGCTTCGCAGGTGTTGGCGAAGGTCTGGAGATCATTGCCGCGCGCGCCGCACACCGGCATGTATTCCATGGTGCAAGCCTGCGGTCCTGGGTGATATCCGCCGCCGCCTTCATCGACTTCCACCGAGCAGGCCGCAAGCGTGCCGGCGGCAAGAAGGATGGCTATGCGTCCCGCCAGCCGGCGAATGAAAGGCGACGTCGATATCATGGATCCCTCCTGGTGAATCTTCCCGGACCGTAACGTAAAATTGATGCGCCCGATATTGGGGCGCGCGCAAAAAGCGGGGGATGGTAAAAAACGAAAAACCTGCGCAACCGGGGCCGGCGCGCAGGTTTTAAAAGGCCGTCGTTGTCGATCAGTCGAAGAGGCTGGAAACTGACTCTTCCGCGCTGGTGCGGTTGATCGCCTCGCCGAGCAGGTTGGCGGTCGAGATGACGCGGATGTTGTGTGCGGACTGCACCGCCGTGGTCGGCTGGATCGAGTCGGTGATCACAAGCTCCTTGAGCTTGGAGGAGGTGACACGGGCAACCGCGCCGCCGGAGAGCACGCCGTGCGTGATATAGGCGGTAACGCTGGTCGCGCCGTTCTTCAGCAGGGCTTCGGCAGCGTTGCAGAGCGTGCCGCCCGAATCGACGATGTCGTCGATGAGCAGGCAGTCCTTGCCGGAGACGTCGCCGATGACGTTCATGACTTCGGATTCGCCCGGACGGTCGCGGCGCTTGTCGACGATGGCGAGCAGACAGTCGAGCCGCTTGGCCAGCGCGCGGGCACGGACCACGCCGCCGACGTCGGGCGAGACGACCATGACGTTTTCAAGATTGTAGTTTTCCTTCACGTCGCGCGCGAGGATCGGCACGGCGTAGAGGTTGTCGGTCGGAATGTCGAAGAAGCCCTGGATCTGGCCGGCATGCAGGTCCAGCGTCATCACGCGGTCGGCGCCGGCTTCGGTGATGAGGTTGGCGACGAGCTTTGCCGAGATCGGCGTGCGCGGACCGGGTTTGCGGTCCTGGCGGGCATAGCCGAAATAGGGGATCACGGCCGTGATGCGGCGTGCCGACGAGCGGCGCATCGCGTCGATCATGATCAGCATTTCCATCAGGTGGTCATTGGTCGGGAACGACGTCGACTGCACGACAAAAACGTCCTCGCCGCGCACGTTTTCCTGGATTTCAACGAAGATTTCCTGGTCTGCGAAGCGTCTGACCGTGGCCCGGCCGAGCGGAACATTCAGATAATTGCAGATCGCTTCGGCGAGGAGCCGGTTCGAGTTGCCCGCGAAAACCTTCATCTATGGTCCGCCTGTTATTATGCTGATGGAGGGGGCTTTAAGCGGCTAAATCCGCGAATGCAAGGGCCTTGCCCCGGCGGAAAAGCGATTCTTCGCATTTCGCTGTGATTTACGCTTTCGCAGGGCTTAACCGCGCGAAGCGTCGCGCCAGTCGAGATACTGGCGGATGGTCTTCTGGGCAATGGCTTCCATCGTGCGCGCCGGCACGACCGTCCACGGGTCCGATGCCGTGCCGGAGACAGTTTCCTGGCCCTGGATGCGGTGCAGCCGCGCGCCGCTGCCGTCGAGCACATCCCAGACATAGACGACGGTGGTCTTGCCGTTGTCGTTCATCGCCGAGAAGTAGCCCTTCAGGATGTATTTCGTGGAATTGTCCGAGGCGCTGCGGATCGTCAGGCCGCTGGAGCGGGCCTCCGCGCCGAGCCGCTTGGAGAGCGGCGTGACGGCCTCGACCGGCGCGCCGATGATCGGCAGGAACCGGACCGTGTCGTCGGCCTCGGCGCTGGCGCGCGGCAGCGCGGCGACTTCTTCG
The DNA here is from genome assembly GCF_050172695.1 of Shinella sp. G-2. NCBI lineage: Bacteria > Pseudomonadati > Pseudomonadota > Alphaproteobacteria > Hyphomicrobiales > Rhizobiaceae > Shinella > Shinella sp. G-2. Next base: position 514,641 of record NZ_JBBEYH010000003.1, read on the forward strand.
GCGCCTTCCGAGGTTTCCGCGGCGAGCGAACGCTGCGCCGTCGTGCGGGCTAGCTCGACGTCCGACTGGTTCGTGCGGCGATTGCGGGCGAGAGCATCGGCCTGGCCCTGCAGCGTGCCGGCCGTGTCCTCGCCGGTCGAGACGCCCGACGCGGTGAAGGCGGTCTGCTGCGTGGCGGTCGCAACGGGCATGGTGGTGACAGGGGCGGTCTCGGCGCTCATCTGGTCGAGATCGTTCTGGGTGACGGGCGGCGAATTGAAGCCGTTGCCGACATCGGCGCGGGGTGTGAGCGCGTCGGTGCTGCTGCAACCGGCAAGCGTGGCAATGAGGCCGATCAGTGCCAGCCGCTTCATCCGCTCGTGCATGGTCTCGTCGTCCGTGTCCCTGGAAGGCTTGCGCCTTCTGCGTTCCCCATAACGATTTATGGGTTTGGCTCCCGGCCCTGTCAATCGCAGGATCTTGCAGGGCCTGCGGTCGGTCCCGTCAGATCTCGATGAAATCGAGCCCGTAGCGCGACAGCGCCTTCGGCGTGTCGGTGGTGATGAGATAGGTCTGGCCGAGCGTCATGGCCGTGCCGGTATCGGAATCGAGGATGATCGTGTGCACGAAGAGCGACATGTTCGGCTCGATCTCCTGCGGATTGCCGAGCAGGAACATCTGCGGGTCCATCCAGGAGGGGGCAAAGCGGGCGCCGACGGAATAACCGCAGGTGTTCAACCGGTGGCGGGCAAGGCCACGCTCGTCGAGGATGCGGGCGAAGGTCTCGAACACGGTGCCGAAGGTATTGCCGGGACGCAGCACCATCTCCATCGCCTGCATCGTCTCGCGGCAGGCGCTGTAGAGTTCGCGGTGTCGGGCGCTCGGCTCGCCGATGACGGCGGTGCGCATCATCGGCGCATGGTAACGCGCGCTGACGCCGGCCCATTGCAGGCTGATCTGGTCCTGTGCGTCCAGCCGTCGGCGGCCGGATTTCGAGCGGCAGAGCAATGCGTCGTCGCCCGAACCGATGACGAATTCGTTGGCCGCATAATCGCCGCCGCCGGCCAGAACGGCGTTCTGCAGCGCCGCCAGGATGGCGGCCTCGTCGCCGCCGGGCACGATGAGAGGCAGGGCGGCTGCGAGGGCGTCGTCGGAAAGCGCCGCGGCGCGCTCGACATAGGCGACCTCGGCCGGGCTCTTGATGAGGCGAAGGCGGCTGACAAGGGCGGAGGCGTCGATGATCTCGCCGAAGCTCTGAAGCTGGTTGTCGACGAGGCGGGCATTACGGCCGGTCAGGCCATGCGTGTCGTATTCCACCCCGATGCGGCAGCCGAGCAGGTCGAGATCGGAGAGAAGGTTCTTCAGATCCATCGTCGGGTCCGCGTTCACGCGGTCCACCCAGATTTCGATCTTTTCGATGTTGGAGGTGCGGCGCGCCTGACGCAGATCCGCCGAGCGCGTCAGCAGCACCATTTCGCCGTTCGCCTTCACGACGAGCGTCTGGAAGAAGAAATAGCCGAAGGTGTCGTAGCCGGTCAGCCAGTACATGCTCTCCTGCGCGAAGAGCAGCATGGCGTCGAGCTTCTGCTCGCGCATGCGGGCGGTGAGGCGCTGGAGGCGGTTGGCGTATTCCTCGGTGTCGAAGTGAAGTGCCATTGTGGTGTCTCCCTCGTCTTCGTCGGGTGTCTGAATCTGGTGCGGGCTTCAGGCCGTGATCATGATCGCGGAAATCTGCCGCCCGTAATCGGGTTCCTGCCGGTGGGTGGTGCGCCGGTAGGAGAAGAAACGGTCCTCGTCGGGATAGGTGCACAGGTCGAGGTTTTCGGCCGTCACCCCGGCATCCCTCAGGCGCTGCGTCGTCAGGCCCGGCAGATCGAACATGGCGTGATCGGCCTTTGACGACGGCGTGAAATAGCGCTGATAGGCCTTGTCCACCGCCAGGAAGCGCTCAATGAATTCGGGCCCGACCTCATAGTTCCGCCGGCTGATCGACGGACCGAGGCAGGCAAGGATGTTCTCGCGCTTCGCGCCGAGCGTCTCCATGGCCGCGATGGTGTTTTCCAGCACGCCGTAGAGCGCGCCCTTCCAGCCCGCATGGGCGGCGCCAACGACGCGCGCCTCGGGGTCGCAAAAGAGGATCGGGCCGCAATCGGCGGCCAGCACGCCGAGCACGACGCCGGGCGTGGCGCTGACGAGCGCATCGGCCTCGGGGCGTGCACCGTCATAGCGCTCGTCGACCACGACCACATCGGGTGAATGGACCTGATGCACGGTGGCAAGCTTTTCCGGCGCGGCGGCAAACCAGCGGGCGACGCGGGCCCTGTTCTCGTGCACGTTCTCCCTAGCGTCCTTCGAGCCGAGGCCGACATTGAGGCCGCGATAGATGCCTTCGGAAACACCGCCGGCACGCGTGAAGAAGCCGTGGCGCGCCGCCTTTCCGGCGCGTTCGGCCAGAAGCGGGCTTTCGATGGGGGCGGGAAGCGCTTGGTCCTTCATGGTCTCTCGGCTGGGCTTGTGTACGGGCCGCCAGGCAAGGATTTCGGCCAGGCATTCGGGGTGCAAATCGGGCCGGATGTTGTCCGGCCTTGGCCGATGTGTCAATCGGGCTGACGGAACGGAAAGAGCGCGAGCGGCGCGCTGCCGACCGCCAACACTTTGAAAAGATCGCCCATTTTTCCTGCGCCGGAGCCAGCGAGACGGTCGACATCGGCAAGGATCGACTGCTGCGTTGCCGCGTCGCGGTGACGGCCGAGGGCGGAGGCGCGCTCGCCGATGCCGAGCCCGACGAGGAAATCGCCCTGGTGCAGCATGCCGTGGATGTGAAGACCCGCGGCGGCGGCCGCGCCCGCAAGACGTTCGAAGTCCACATGGCTCGTGAGGTCCGCGTCGCCCGGATGGGCGAGCGGCGGGTCGAAATCGTGTTTGAGCACGGCCTGCAGCGTATCGCCGAAGCCGGTGACGAAATGGCCGTAGTCGATGATGACGGCCGTGCCGCCGAAGTCGGCGATGCGCGCACCGATCGTCGCCATCACTGCTTCGCGGGCCGGGGCGATCTCGAAGATCGTGCCGTTGGTGACGGATTTGTGGCTCTCCGGCAGGAGGGCCGGATCGATGCCGGCGACGCCGGCGGCAAAGGTCAGTTCGTCCTCGGCATCGAGGCCCACCATGCGCTCGCGGAAGCCGGAGGATGTCTTGACGAACTGACGGATCGGGATGGCGTCGAAGAGTTCGTTGGCCGCAAGCAGTACGAAGCCGTCGGGCAGTTCCTCGAAACTGTCGTGCCAGGTCACGCGGGGCGCCTGCGTGCCGAGCGTTTCATGCTGGATCGCGCGCAGCTTGGGGCTCGTCTCGATGAGATGGAAGGTCGCGCTCTCGTAAAGCTGCGGAGCGAGCCTGGCGATGACACGCAGCATGTCTGCCATCATCGTGCCGCGGCCGGGGCCGATCTCGGCGATGCGCACGTCCTGCGGTCCGCCATGTCTCTGCCAGGCATGAACGAGGAAGATGCCGAGCATTTCGCCGAAGAGCTGACTGACTTCCGGCGCCGTGACGAAATCGCCGGCCGTGCCGAAGGGGTCGCGGGTGCGGTAGTAGCCGTGCTCGGGATCGGCAAGGCACAGGGCGAAATAGTCTGTGACACTGATCGGGCCGTTGGTGCGGATCAGTGCCTTGATCTTGCGGGCGAGAGGTGTCGGCATGGCGGCTTCCGCTCAGGCGCTGGCCGGCGCGGCGGCGCGCGCGCGAAAGATCGCCCAGAGGCCGAGGGCAAGCATCGGCAGCGACAGCAGCATGCCCATGGTCAGCCAGCCGCCAAGGAGATAGCCGAGCTGCGGGTCCGGTTCGCGGAAGAACTCCACGGTGATGCGCGAGAGCGCGTAACCCGTGACGAAGAGACCGCTGACAAGGCCGGGGCGCTTCAGCGCGCCGAAGCCATAGATGGCGATGGCCAGGACGGTGAGAAGAACCACGCCTTCGAGGCCGGCTTCGTAGAGTTGGCTCGGATGGCGGGCGAAGGGGCCGGCCTCCGGGAAGATCACTGCCCAGGGCGCATCGGAGAGACGGCCCCAGAGCTCGCCGTTGACGAAGTTGGCGATGCGGCCGAAGAACAGGCCGATCGGCACGACGGCGGCGACGATGTCGAACAGGCTCCAGACGGCGATACCGTTGCGGCGCGCGAAGAGGAGCATGGCGAGCGTCGTGCCGGCTAGGCCGCCATGGAAGGACATGCCGCCGTTCCAGACCTGGATGGCGCGCAGCGGGTCGGCTGCGACATTGGGAAAATCGTAGAACAGGATATAGCCGACGCGTCCGCCGAGAATGATGCCGACGGCGGCCCAGACGAGGAAGTCGTCGAGCTGCACGCGGCTCATCGGTGCATCGCCTGCCCAAAGTCGCGGCGTCTCGATCAGCCGGCGCGCATAGATCCAGCCCAGCATGATGCCGACGACATAGGCGATGCCGTACCAGTGCACGGCGACCGGGCCGATGGAGAAGGCGATCGGATCGATCTCGGGATAGGGCATGATGGCGAAAAGCTGGGCAATGGGCGTCAAGGCAGAAGGCTTCCTGTTTTGCGCGGAAGATGGCGGCGCCATGGGGCAGGGTCAAGGCGATAAATCGTGATCGCGGAGGACGCGACGGCCGAACTGGCGGCGATCCACCGGAATCCGCTTGCAAGCGGCGGTCCAAGACCCTACCTCAAGGGCAGGATACGGGCGGCAGCGCCCGCCAGGACCATCGACACCTCAGGGAGTGAACCATGACCACCGGTGCGAACCGCATTCTCGACGATTTCGCCAAGCTGATGACCGATGCCGCCGGTGCCGCCCAGGGCGTGCGCAAGGAGGCCGAGACGGTGTTCCGCGCCCAGGCCGAGCGTTTCATGAACGGCATGGACCTCGTCAAGCGCGAGGAATTCGAGGCCGTGCGCGAAATGGCGATCAAGGCGCGCGACGAAAACGACGCCCTGCTGAAGCGCATCGAAGCGCTCGAAGCCCGGCTCAACGCGGGCGGCTGAGCCGTTTCGACACAGGTTTTTACCGACAGGACTCGGTTGGCGTGATTCACATCGCGCCAACCGTTTTTTTTAATAAATTTTTTACCCCTGTGGACACTTCCGAAAAGCCCTTTGTGCAGAGTCCCTTAAGCGCCCGACCTGAATCTTTTTGACAGGCTCTGTCCACAACCGGGCGGAGAAAATGGAAAGGCGGGGGCTGGCGTCGTGACTCCGCCGTTATACACTGATTTTAAATGATGATTCGAGATGGGCAGCGCAAGCTTCGGGCAGGGTAAGTCGTCCAGACTGCATGCGGTGCCGAGCAATCATTCAGTGTTGTATCCGGAGTTTGGTTTGCCGCGTCGCGTGTGTGAGCGCGATGACGCATGCCTGCCGGCCTTGAAGGTGATGCATGAGCCTTATGGAATTGGATATCGGGCGTCAGTCCAACCCGGTCGACATGATCGAGTTCGTCGCGGCCAACAATGACTGGTCGTTCGAGCGGTCGGGCGAAGACGAAATCGCCATGACGGTCGAAGGCAAGTGGACGGACTACCACGTCTCCTTCTCCTGGATGGAAGAGTTCGAGGCGTTGCATCTCGCCTGCGCCTTCGACATCAAGGTTCCCGAAAACCGCGTCAACGAAGTCCACTGCCTGCTGTCGCATGTGAACGGCCAGGTGCTCATGGGCCATTTCGACCTGTGGCGCCGCGAGGATGTCGTGATCTTCCGCCAGTCTCTGCTTCTGGCCGGCGGGGCCGAGCCCACCAACCGGCAGGTCGAGGTGCTGCTGTCGAGCGCGCTCGAATCCTGCGAAGCCTATTTCCAGGCCTTCCAGTTCGTCGTCTGGTCCGGCATGGACGCCCAGTCCGCCGTCGATGCGGTGCTCTTCGAAACGGTCGGAGAAGCATGACCATGGCGGTGGCGGGTCACGGTCCCATCGTTCTCATCGGCGCCGGGAATATGGGCGGCGCCATGCTGGCCGGCTGGCTGAAGAGCGGTGTTGCCGGCGCCTCCGTCATCGTGATCGATCCCGGCCCGCAGCCGGCCATGGCCAAGCTGATCGCCGACAACGGCGCGCGCCATGAGACATCGGCGCCCGAGGGCGTGAAGGCCGGCGTGATCTTCGTTGCGGTGAAGCCGCAGGTCATGGACCAGGTTCTGCCGCCGCTGAAGGGCCTCGTCGGCCCCGACACCGTCATCGTCTCCGTTGCCGCGGGCAAGACCATCGCCAATCTCGAAAGCCACCTCGGCGAGGCCGCCACGGTGCGCGCCATGCCGAACACGCCGGCCATGATCGGCCGCGGCGTGACGGGGGCTTTCGCCAATGCGCGCGTCACGCCGGCGCAGCGCGATTTCGTGCATGCCCTTCTCAAGGTGAGCGGTCCGGTCGAATGGGTCGCCACCGAGGGCGATATCGATGCCGTCACGGCGGTCTCGGGCAGCGGCCCGGCCTATGTTTTCTATCTCGTCGAATGCATGGCAGAGGCAGGACGCAAAGCGGGCCTGCCGGCGGACCTCGCCATGCGCCTCGCACGGGAAACCGTCGCGGGGGCTGGTGAATTGCTTCACCAGTCCCCCGATGACGCCAGCCGCCTGCGCCAGAACGTGACCTCGCCCGGCGGCACCACCGCCGCCGCCCTCTCGGTGCTCATGGCCGACGACGGCATGCAGCCGCTCTTCGACAAGGCCATTGCCGCCGCGCGCAAGCGCGCCGAGGAACTGGCGGGCTGAGTTTCTTACAGCTTTTGAGATTCTCCGCCGAACCTCTCCGCGCGAGCGGGACAAGGGGATCTGCGGCCGACTGGCCGGTTGAGGGACTACCGCGTTTTCAGATTGGGGATTTCATGACCGAGACCATTACCTACGCCGATTTCGAACGCGTCGACATTCGCGTCGGCACCATCGTCGAGGCGCTGCCGTTTCCGGAGGCGCGCAAGCCGGCCTACAAGCTGCAGATCGATTTCGGCCCGGAAATCGGCATCAAGAAGTCCTCGGCGCAGATCACGGTACACTATACGCCGGAAACGCTTGTCGGCCGCCAGGTGCTCGCCGTCGTCAATTTTCCGCCACGCCAGATCGGCCCGGTGCGCTCGGAAGTTCTGACGCTCGGTTTCGAGGACGAGACGGGTGCGATCGTGCTGGCCGGGGTTGGCCAGGACGTGCCGAACGGCAAGAAGATGTGCTGATTCAGAGCTTGTCAGGTTTAATTTGAACCAGACAAGCTCTGAATTCTTTTGTTTTCGTTTGTCTTTTCGGGAAACCGGTTCCCACTTTTCCCTGACGAACTCCAGCCGGCGATCAGGCGGGAACGCGGATCGTCGCCCTCAAGCCACCCATCGGACTGTCCCCCAGCGTGACGTTGCCGCCGTGGCTGCGTGCGATGTCGAGCGCGATGGCAAGGCCAAGGCCCGTGCCGGATGCATCCAGATTGCGCGCCTCGTCGAGCCGGAAGAACGGCTTGAACACATCCTCGCGCGAGCGCTCGGGAATACCGGGGCCGTCGTCATCGACGGTGATGGTGAGCCACTTGGCGCCATGGCGGGCTTCCACACGCACGGTCTTGGCATAGCGCATGGCATTGGAAACGAGGTTGCCGACAAGGCGGCTGAAGGCGTTCGGCCGCACCAGAACCTCGTCCTCGCCCTCGATCTCGCTGGAGAAGGTGCGTTCGTGCAGTTCCGCCTCCAGGGCGAAGCGGTCGAAAAGATCGGACAACCGGAGTTCGCCGACATCCTCTTCCGCATCGCCGCGCGCGAAGGAGAGGTAGCCCTCCAGCATGGTCTGCATGTCCTCGACATCCTTGTTGAGGCCCTGCAGGTCGGGATTGTCGCCGGCGAGCGCCAGCTGCAGCTTGAAGCGGGTCAGGATGGTGCGCAGATCATGGCTGACGCCGGTCAGCATGGCGGTGCGCTGTTCCATTTGCCGTTCGATGCGCTCGCGCATGAGAATGAAGGCAAGGCCCGCACGGCGCACCTCGTCCGCACCCCGCGGGGCAAAGCTCTCCGGCATTCGCTGGCCCTTGCCGAAACTCTCGGCGGCCTGCGCCAGCGCCAGGATCGGGCGGATCTGGCCGCGCAGGAAGAGGATGGAAATGCCGATCAGCACCAGCGACGTGCCGATCATCCAGAGCAGGAAGATATGGGTGTTCGAGGCATAGGCCTGGCTGCGCCGGGCGTAGACGCGCAGCACCTTGTTGTCGAGCAGGATGCGGATTTCGACGAGGTTGCTTTCGCCGACCGTATCGATCCAGAAGGGGCGGCGGATCTGGCGGACGATCTCCTCGCTGAGAATCTCGTCGAGAATGTTGAAGAACGGCTTGCTGCGCGGCGGCGGCAGTTCCTTGCCGGGCTCGATGGAGACGATGAGCTCCAGCCGCTCGCGGGCGATACGGGAGATCTCGGTATAATTTTCGTCCTGCGGATAGGTCTCGATGAGATCGATGATCGCGGCGATGTCGCGCGTGACGGCCATCGACAGGCGCTGCGTCACGAGCTGCCAGTGACGCTCCATGAAAACGAAGGCGACGACCGCCTGAAGCAGCACCATCGGAATGATGATGATGAGCAGCGAGCGGGCATAGAGGCCGGTCGGCATCTGGCGCCGCAGCCAGCGCGCAAACCGCCGCCAGCCGGCCATCGGCGCGCGCTCGATATCACGGCGGAGGGTCTGCAGGGTGGTCATGGGCGGCGTTCCGGGGAGGGTGACCGTCGCGACGTCCCGCGCTCGCCGGACGACCGGAGCTGGAGAGAGCCCATGCCCTGCATGCCCGGGCGCACCTTCACCCCTGCTCCACGCTGAGCCGGTAGCCGATGCCACGCACCGTCTGCAGCCAGACGGGGTTGGACGGATCGTCCTCGATCTTGCGGCGCAGGCGGTTGATCTGCACGTCGATGGTGCGTTCGCCGACCTCGGTTTCCTCGCCGATCAGCTCATGGCGCGGAATGGTCTCCCCGGCGCGCTGGGCGAAGAGCAGCATGATTTCCTGTTCCCGGTCGGTGAGGCGGATGAGGTCGCTGCCGCGCTTCAGCTCCTTGCGCACGATGGAGAAGGTGTAGGGGCCGAACATGATCTGCTCGATCTTCGGTGCGGCGGGCGCCATGTTGCGCTTCAGGATGTTGTTGATGCGCAGCACCAGTTCGCGCGGCTCGAAGGGTTTGGAAAGATAGTCGTCGGCGCCGGCCTCGAGGCCCTCGATGCGCGCCTTGGATTCGGCGAGCGCCGTCAGCATGAGAATCGGCACGGGGCGGATTTCGCGCAGGCTCTTCGTCAGCGACAGGCCGCTTTCACCGGGCATCATCACGTCCATGATGATGAGGTCGAAATCGAGCCCGCGCAGCTTGCGCCGCGCCTCGTCGGCATCGCCGGCGACAGTGACGCGAAAACCTTCTCCCAGCAGATACCGGCTGAGGAGCTCGCGGATGCGGGTGTCGTCGTCGACGACGAGAAGATGGGAGGCGTCATCGGAGGGCGCGCCGGCAGCGGTCATCGTCTTCACCCGTTGTTCAAACTGTCATTCGCTCTTGGCGTTCTGCATGCCGGTGAGGAACCGGATCACGGTACGGCGGTCGCCGTTGCCCATTTCCTCGAATGCACGGGCGATGCGGCGGGATTGCGGCTCGGCGAGCGCAAGGGCAAGTTCGCGTCCCGCCCTTGTGGGATAGAGCTTGCGCTGGCGGCGGTCCTCGGGGCCGGCCACCTGCTGGATATAGCCGGAATCGATGAGCTGCTTCAAGACGCGCGCCAGGCTCTGCTTGGTGATCTTCAGCGTGTCCAGGAGGTCCGCCACCGTCATGCCGGGCTCGCGGTTGACGAAGTGCACCACGCGGTGGTGGGCGCGGCCGAAGCCGCTCGTTTCGAGGATCGCGTCGGGATCGGAAATGAAGTCGCGATAGGCGAAGAACAGGCCTTCGATGATCTCGAAGTCGATGCGCCCGTCGCCGGTCATGGCGTCCTCGTGCAGCTCGTTCGCGCCGTTCTTGTCCGGCATCTGTCGGGCCACGTTGTCATTTCCTTTCATGCCTTGCCGTCCCCGCGTAATTTATCGCAAAATATGTCAGCCTTGTTGACATATTTTTTCGCTCTTGTTAGGGTCCCGCTCACGTTGCGGTTCCCGGGCGCCGAAGGATACCCGGCGTCATTTCGATCCCCCAATCCGGATGATTGTCCCGATCAGGCGATCCTGCCCGTTTCTGGTTAGACCGTAACAGGCGAAACAATCAACTTCAAAGAATGGCGCCCGCGCGCCGGAGGATGACAGCATGGCAGTTCCTTTCGATCAACTGGATGGGCAAATCTGGTTCAACGGCGAATTCGTCGACTGGAAGGACGCCAAGATTCACGTGCTGACCCACGGCCTGCACTATGCAAGCGCCGTGTTCGAGGGCGAGCGCGCCTATGGCGGCCGCATCTTCAAGCTCACCGAGCATAACCAGCGCCTGCACAAGTCCGCCGAAATCCTCGGCTTCAAGATTCCCTATTCGGTCGAAGAGCTGGATGCGGCGACCACCGAACTCCTGAAGCGTCAGGGCTTCTCCGAAGCCTATGCGCGGCCGATCGCCTGGCGCGGTTCGGAAATGATGGGCGTTTCGGCGCAGAACAACCGCATCAACGTCGCCATCGCGATCTGGCAGTGGGGCAGCTACTTCAACCCGGCCGAAAAGCTGAAAGGCATCCGCCTCGATATCGCCGAGTATCGCCGCCCGGACCCGAAGACCGCGCCGTCGAAATCCAAGGCCGCCGGTCTCTACATGATCTGCACCATCTCCAAGCACGCCGCCGAAGCCAAGGGCTATGCGGATGCGATGATGCTGGACTATCGCGGCCAGGTGGCCGAGGCGACCGGCGCCAACATCTTCTTCGTCAAGGACGGCGTCATCCACACGCCGGTACCGGACTGCTTCCTCGACGGCATCACCCGTCGCACGGTCATCGAGCTTGCCAAGCGCCGTGGCTACGAGGTTGTCGAGCGGGCAATCCTGCCCGAGGAACTTTCGAGCTTCTCCGAGTGCTTCCTGACGGGTTCGGCCGCTGAAGTGACGCCGGTTTCCGAGATCGGCCCCTACCGCTTCACGCCCGGCACGATCAGCGAGACGCTGATGAACGACTATATGAAGGAAGTCTATCCCGCCGCCGTGGCTGCCGCCGAGTAACCGGCTGGCTTGCAGGACCTGGGGAGCGCCCGCGGCCGTGCCGCGGGCGTTTTCGTTTGTCAGAGAAGAAAGGCCAGCCTCTCATCGGCTTTTCCCGGCGTGATCTCCATGATCTCGGCCTGCACCACGTCTTCGGCAACGAAGGGGTCGTTCTTCACGCGGGCTTCCAGGTCCGTGCGCGAGACATTGTGGGCGAGGACCGCGCCGCCGGCGGCCGGCTGGAGGCTTCCGGTTAGAAGGAAGACGCCGTCGTCGAAGCCGCGCCGGATCCAGACATTGTGCCCGTCCATGAATTGCGCGGCCTTTGCCTTGTTGGCGGAAAATTTCAGGGTGACGAGGAACATGTAGCGTCTCCTTCAGGCGGGGTGAGGGGAGTGTCGGGATGCTGGCGTTGCAGCCAGTCGTTCATGTCGGCGATCTCGCGCTCGATGAAGGCGCCGTCCCGGAAGGCGGTGGCAAGGGCGGCGACGCCCTGGCTGCGCATGAGGATGTGTAGCGCCAGGTCGTCGGCATCGTCTGCCCGCCCCATGCTTGTAAACTGCGCGGCGAGCCAGACACGGAACAGCGTGAAGATTTCGGCGGCATCGTCCCTTGCGACATGGTCGAGCTTTGCAAGTTCGTTGCAGAGCGTCCCCACGGGGCAGCCGTAGTGCATGATCCCGGCGCGGTTGGTGGTGAGGATCTGGATGAAGCTCCCGATCCGCGCGGCGGGCGATGCGTCCTCCTGCCAGGCATCCAGCATCTGCCGGGTCTTGGCCTTGCGCTGGTCGATGACCGCGGTGAGAATCTCGTCCTTCGTCCTGAAGTGATAGTAGAAGTTGCCGCGCGACAGGCCAACGGCTTCCGCGATATGCGCAAAGGATGTCGCTTCGAAGCCCTGTTCGTAGAAAAGCCTGTCGGCGGCATCCACGATATATTGGCGGGTGTCCTGTGCTTTCATCAACGGTACCGTATAGGTCGTTTGTCCTAATCGAGGATTAGGTCAATTGTCCTATTGCGTCAAGGCCGCGTATCCCGCAAAGAAAACACCCGCGAAAGCGAGGCTTCGCGGGCGTCCTTCAATTCCTGCGGCGCTTTCGCGCCTCTCTTACTTCTTGCCGAGAACCGCGCCGACGATGGCCGTCAGCACGCCGCCGCCGACCAGGCCGCCAAGGCCGTTGGCGACAAGGCCGGAAAGCCCGGCTTCACCGCCCACCATTTGCAGGAGAAGACCGCCGCCGACCCCGCCGATGGCGCCGACGATGGTACGGACGATCACGCTGACAGCCGCCTGTTTCAGGGCTGCGCCCGCGGCATTGCCGCCAATGGCGCCGGCGATGAGCTGCGTGATGATGGGCATCAATGCTTCCATGACTTCCCCTCCGAAAGGTCCGCCCGGAATGAGAGTGGCCCGGGCCGGACATTGGCCTCGTTGCCGGATGTGCGGTCTGGAGCCCGCGCCACCCGCTGCCGAAAGACTCGGCATCCGCAACGTGCGGACAATTTGGGGTTCTGTCAATTTACCCGCGCATGTCGTGCACCGTGAACTTGGGAATTTGGAAGGAGAGGGGCCCCAAAGTAAAGAGGCGGCCGCAATGCGACCGCCTCTTCCTTCCCCGCATGGCTTGGTTGCCGCGGTTTTTATTCTGCTGCGATCACGCCCCGGCGGATCTGGTCTTCCTCGATGGATTCGAAGAGTGCCCGGAAATTGCCTTCGCCGAAGCCCTCGTCGCCCTTCCTCTGGATGAACTCGAAGAAGATCGGGCCGATCACGGTCTTCGAGAAGATCTGGAGCAGGATCTTCGTCATGCCGCCATCGACGACGCCTTCGCCGTCAATCAGGATGCCGTGCTTCTTCATGCGCTCGACGGGCTCTTCATGGCCGACGACGCGCACATAGGACCGGTCGTAATAGTTTTCCGGCGGGCCGGGCATGAACTTCATGCCGTTGCCGGCGAGCTTGTCCGTCGCGTCGTAGATCGCATCGGTCCCGACGGCGATGTGCTGGATGCCTTCGCCCTTGTATTTCTTCAGGTATTCGACGATCTGGCTCGTCTCGTCCTTCGATTCGTTGAGCGGAATGCGAATCTTGCCGCAGGGCGACGTGATGGCGCGCGAGACGAGGCCGGTGATGCGGCCGTCGATGTCGAAGAAGTGGATCTGCTTGAAGCCGAAAAGCTCGCGGTAGAAATCCCACCACTTGTCCATGTTGCCGCGATAGACATTGTGCGTGAGGTGATCGAGGAAGTAGAAGCCGACGCCCTCCGGCTTCGGGTCGCGCGCGCCGGTCCAGACGAATTCCGCGTCATAGGCCGATCCCTTGGCGCCGTACTTTTCGATGAAATAGAGCAGCGAGCCGCCGATGCCGATGATGGCGGGCACGTCGAGCGCCTTGTCGTCGCCTTCATAGGGTGTCGCGCCCTTGGCGACGGCATGGTCGAAGGCATGCTTGGCATCGACCACGCGCCAGGCCATGGAGGCGGCGCAGGGGCCGTGCTCGCCGGCGAACTTCATGGCGTGCGAGCCGGACTCGGCATTGATGACATAGTTGATGTCGCCCTGCCGCCAGACCGAGATCGCCTTGGTGCGATGGGTCGCGACCTTGCTGTAACCCATGCGGGCGAACAGCTCTTCCAGCTTTTCCGGTTCCGGGTGGGCGAACTCGACGAACTCGAAGCCATCCGTGCCCGCGGGATTTTCGGCGGTGATCAGTGCCGGCGGTGCGTCATGCGGGAAAGGGCCCATCGTTCGTCCTCCTCGAAAGTGATGTGGAGGCAGTATGGCGCGGAACCCATGCAATGTGCGTGCATAGTGCTTGCGTTTTGACAATCTCATGCGATGTTCGTGCATGAACTTGGCTGATGGAGAGAAAATCGTGCAGCTTGACGATTTCGACCGGAAATTGCTCGCGCATTTGCAGGAGGATGCCCGCCTGACGAACAACGAGTTGTCGGAGCGCATCAATCTTTCGCCCTCCCAATGTTCGCGCCGGCGCATCCGGCTGGAGGAGGAGGGGATCATCCGCGCCTATCGGGCGGAACTCGACCGGGAAAAGCTCGACCTCGGCATCGTCATCGTCGTCACGGTGACGCTCTCGACCCACAACCGAGACAATGCGGTGCGCTTTGCCCGGTTGATCTCCAGTCTGCCGGAAGTGCTGGAGGCATTCTCGCTGACGGGGGAGATGGATTACATCATCAAGGTCGTGGTGCCGAACCTGAAGGCGCTCTCCGCCTTCGTCAACGATGTGCTGCTGCCGCACGAATCCGTCTCGCATGTGAAGACGGCCATCGTGCTCGACACGCTGAAGGAAACGACCGCCCTGCCACTCTGACGGGCTGTTGCCTTGCGGCAACACGGTTCGTCAACCCTGTTTCCCGCGGAACAGACTGGAATCCTGCGCCGTTGTAGAAAGCGATCACAACGACAAACAGGCCGCTTCAAGGACGGCCCCACCAGGGAACAGGATCATGCAATCGAACCCGAAGCCGCAGAACCCGGTCGCTGACCGTCTTCGCCCCGTTGCCTATCTCTATATCGTCGCCAATCTCGCCGTTGCCGCGCTGCTTTTCTCCACCGTCTCGCCGACCCTTGTCTCCGGCCCCGTCCAGGAGATCGCGAGCCTGCGCTAGTTGAGACTTGGTCTTCGCGCACGCTTGCGGCTATACGGGGATCAACAGCGGCAACCGAGCGAGGACCCCATGGGCATGCTTCAGGCGGGCATCATCCCCGTCACTCCCTTCCAGCAGAACTGCACCATTCTCTTCGATACGGAGACGAAAGAGGGTGTGGTCGTCGATCCCGGCGGCGATGTCGACGTGATCCTCGAGACGGTCAAGGAGAACGGCATCGTCTTGAAGGCCATCTGGCTGACGCACGGCCATATCGACCATGCGGGCGGCGCGAAGGAACTGAAGGACGCACTCGGCATCGACATCATCGGCCCGCACAAGGACGATCTTTCACTCCTGCAGCGACTGGAGGCGCAGGCTTCGATGTTCGGCGTGCCGATGAAGGTCAGCAATGTCGTGCCGGACCGCTGGCTGGAAGACGGAGACAAGGTCTCTTTCGGCGATCATGAATTCGAGGTCTATCACACGCCGGGCCATGCGCCGGGCCATGTGATCTACTTCAACCGCAAGCAGGGCTTCGCCCATCTGGGTGACGTGTTGTTCCAGGGCTCGATCGGCCGGACCGACCTGCCGGGCGGCGACCACCAGCAGCTTCTGGATTCGATCCGTGACAAGGTCTTCCCCCTCGGCGACGAGGTCGGCTTTCTCTGCGGCCATGGGCCGGGCAGCAAGATCGGCGACGAACGGCGCAGCAACCCGTTCCTGCGCGGGCTCTAGCCTTTTGTTTTTACCGCATTATGCGACGCCGAAGCGATCCCGCTTCGGCTGGAAATGCTTTGGAGTTTGTCAGGGAAAAGTGGGAACCGGTTTTCCTGAAAAGACAAACGAAAACAAAAGAATTTAGAATTTGTCAGGGAAAAGTGGGAACCGGTTTTCCCGAAAGGACAAACGAAAACAAAAGAATTTGGAGCATGTCTGGTTCAATCTGAGCCTGACATGCTCTGGAATGCAAGAAGGGCGCCTCTCGGCGCCCTTCTTTTTGTCCGTCAGCCTTAGGTCGGATCGACATTCAAGATTCCCAAATCGGCTGATTGCTGATTCATAGGTTACCGTGTT